>JANQIO010000049.1 GCA_028282105.1 Halieaceae bacterium
GCACCGGGTGCTGGCCGAACTCGAGGGTGGGCCCAACGGCGCTGCCATCGGCCCGGATGGCTGCTGCTATATCTGCAACAGCGGCGGCTGGATTCACCAGCGCCATGAGGGCCTGTTGCACGTGGCCCGGCAGAGCGAAACCCATGGCTGGATCGAGAAAGTCGACCTGGAAACCGCCGATGTCACCCGGCTTTACACGGAATGTGAGGGCAGACCACTGAGCGCCCCCAACGACCTGGTGTTCGACCGCCATGGCGGCTTCTACTTCACGGATCACGGCACGGCGACTGCCTACCACCGGACGGCGTCGGCGGTTTTCTATGCCCTGGCCGATGGCAGCGAGATTCGCGAGGTCGCCCGGCCGCTACTCAGCGCCAACGGTATTGGTCTGTCCGCCGACGGCGCCACCCTGTTTGTGGCTGAAACCCAGCCGCGCCGCATGCTGCGCTTTGCCCTGCAAAGTCCGGGCGTTATCGACCCGGCGCCGTTCCCCTCCCGCCACGGCGGTGAACTGGTGGCGGGCCTGCCCGATAACTATGCCCTAGACTCCCTGGCCATCGACAGTGCTGATCATATCTGTGTGGGCTCCATCGGCAGCGGCGGAGTCTGGGATATCAGTCCCTGCGGTCTTGAGCGCAGCTGCTACGCGCTGCCGGATCCCTATGTCACCAATATCTGCTTTGGGGGCAAAGACCAGCGCACTGCTTACCTGACCCTGTCGGGGGCTGGCCGTATCGTCACTATGGAATGGCCGCGGCCGGGCCTGCCGCTGCCCTACCTGCCCTCGCTGATTCCGGGCGGTCACCAGCCATCATGAAGGTGCTGGAACTGTCTGGTACCGCACGGCAGCGTGGCAGGGCCCATGGTGAGTCCCTGCGCGAGGCGATCCACGAGCACCGCGAGCGCTGGGCCGCGGCGCTGGCACGGGAGACTGGCCTGACGCCGGCGGAGTACCTGCCGCGTTTGCAGGCGGATACCGACTTTTTCCCGGCCATAGACAAATACACGCCTGACCTGCTCGAAGAAGTGCGCGGTATCGCCGAGGGCGCCAACGTCGATTTCGCCTATTGCTACGCACGCCAGCTCAGCGACGAGGAGCCCTGGTACCGCAGGGAACTGGCGAATGGTGAGGTCTCGGCGCCGGGCTGTTCAGCCCTGGGCTTTGACGCACCGCAGCAGGGCTATGCGCTGATAGGCCAGAATATGGACTGCCCGGGCTGGTACGACGGCCTGCAGGTACTGCTGAAGCTGTCGGGACCCGATATGCCGGTGTCGGTCTACAACTTTTCGCTGGCGGGCAAGATCAGCCTGTGCGGCATGAACAGCCACGGGCTGGGCATCTGCTGCAATACGCTCAGCCAGCTCCGCTACTCGAAGACCGGTCTGCCCGAGGACTATGTGGTCAGGGGTTTTCTGGCCCAGCCCGACATCGAGGCCGGGCTGCGCTTTCTCAACAGCATTCCCCATGCCTCGGGCCAGAATTACCTGGTCGCGGGGCCCCGTTCCCAGGCACTGTCGCTGGAGGCCTCGGCCAGCAGCGTGGTGTCGTTTCGGCCGGAGGGCAGTGAAGACCGGGTCTGGCATACCAACCACCCGCTGGCCAACGGGGACCTGCTGGCGGGGGAGGCAGCCCAGTCGGATAACGATGGCGCGCCGGCGTATACAGGTAGCTCGGTTCCACGATTCGAGGTCATGTCCCGCTGCGTGCCCTCCGCCGCGCCCGGTCTTGAGGCCATCCGCGAGGTTCTGTCGCTGCGCGAAGGCCCTCTCAGCCGACTGCCGCAGGCGGGGGCGGCAGGCCAGGCGAGTGTGATGACCATCGGTTGTGTAATGATGGAGTTGGGTCCGGAACCGCGCCTCCATGTGGCCGCCGGACCGCCCTGTTCGACGCCCTTTGCGACCTATGCCTTCTGACATAAATGACCAAAAGGTCATAAAAATCCTCCGAGACACCAATTTCTTCGTGAAATTCAGTAGTGTTCAGGTAGATTTTGCTTGACGAGGCCTTGTTCATTAATTTAAATGACCCGCAGGTCATAAAAATATGTTAGCGGGGTTAGGTACATGTTGATTCAGCCGAAAACGTTGAGAAGGCCAGTGGATTTGCGCGCATGGGGTTTCCGCCCACGCCCATTGGCCTGTTCGATCATGCTGGCAGCAGCGCTGCCGGCGCTGTCCGTCGCCCAGGAGCCCGTGCTGGAAGAGGTGTTTGTCACCGCCACCAAGCGCACGGTGTCCGCCCAGTCGATCTCCGAATCCATCGTCGCCTTCTCCGGGCGCGACCTGGAAGAGGCCGGCATCGTCGACTTTGCCACCCTGACCGATTCGATCGCCGGCGTGGAACTGCGCCGCGAACAGCCCGGCCGGGGTTCCATCTCGGTGCGCGGTGTGGCCGAGCAGAACACTGCCAACCTGTATGGCGGCACCGGCTCTGCGGTGGGTTTCTACATGGACGAGGCGCCGCTGACGATGGCGGGTCAATTCCCCGACATGGCGAGCTTCGATATGGAACGCGTCGAAGTGCTGAAGGGCCCGCAGGGCACGCTCTACGGTGAGGGTTCACTGGCGGGCACGGTACGCATGCTCACCAATCGTCCCAATACCGAGGAATTCTCCGGCTCCATCATGGGCACCTACTCGGATACCGAGGAGGGCAGTGACAACAGCAACTTCAACGGCATGCTGAACGTGCCGCTGATCAAGGACAAGCTGGCCCTGCGCGTCGTGGGCTCCTATGCGGATATGAGCGGTTTTATCGACCGCACCGACCCTGACACTGGTGAGCTCCTCGACGAGGAGATCAACAGTGCCGAAACCACCTTCCTGCGCGGCAGCCTGCTGTGGCAGGTGACCGACAATTTCGAAGCGAAATTCACCTATAGCAACAGCAACCTCGAACTTGATGGTCGCAATCTCGCCACCGATGACCTCACCAATTCGGCATCGACCCTGGAACCCACGGACGATGAAACCGACATGCTCAACCTGACCCTGCGCTATGACCTGGGCTTCGGCACACTGATGTCATCCACGACCTCCATCGAGCGTGATATTGAAAGTGTGGTTGACCAGAGCGGTCTGGTGGACACCGTCAATGACATCTTCGAGATCTTTGGCCTGCCCACGGTTGAAGGCGTGTTTATTGACCAACTGGTTGAAGTGGACGCCTTCGCCCAGGAGTTCCGCTTTACCTCCAGCCTCGACGGCAACCTGAACTACACACTGGGGGCTTTCTATCGCGATCACGACAGCCGCTTCTTCTTCCAGAGTGACGGTGTGCCCTCCATCGATTCCGAGTTCTGGGAACTGATCAGCTCGATCATCATTGGCACGCCCATCAGCGAAGGCCTGCTGATCGACACCGATGCCAACAATGAAACCTGGGCGATTTACGGTGAACTGACCTACGACATCAACCCCAGGACCCAACTGGTGGTGGGCGGCCGTTACTTCGAGGAAGACCGGGAATCCACCACCCGCTACAGCGGGGTATTCCTGCCGCTGTCCGGCGGCCCGCTGCCCGGTGAGGCAGAGACCGAAGGCGACGACAATCTCTTCAATCCGCGTGTCTCACTCACCTATGACCTGACTGAAGACGTCATGGTTTACGGCACCTACTCGGAAGGCTTCCGCAGTGGCGGTCAGAACGACCTGTTCGTGCTGGTTGAAAACGGCAGCCCGGAATACGACTCAGAAGACCTCACCAACTACGAAATTGGTATGAAGAGCGAGTGGCTGGACCG
>JANQIO010000051.1 GCA_028282105.1 Halieaceae bacterium
TTAGTCTTCGAAGCGATCGAGGACGGCGCCGTGACTGGCGCTGGCGGCGTTCCTGGCGAACTTGGCCAGCACCCCGCGGGTGTAGCGCGGCGCCGGGCAGGTCCAGGCGGCGCGGCGGCGTTCGATCTCCGCGTCATCGACATTGAGCTGTAAGAGTTGCTGGTGGGCGTCAATGGTGATCGAATCGCCGTCTTCCACCAGGGCAATGGTGCCGCCGGCATAAGCCTCCGGCGCCACGTGGCCCACGACCATGCCCCAGGTGCCGCCCGAGAAACGCCCGTCGGTAATCAGGCCCACGGATTCCCCCAGGCCTTGCCCGACCAGCGCACTGGTGGGCGCCAGCATCTCCGGCATACCCGGTGCGCCGCGCGGACCCAGGTAGCGCAGCACCACCACGTCGCCGGGCTTGACCTGGTTATCGAGAATTGACTCCAGTGCTGACTGCTCGTCGTCGAACACTCGCGCCGGGCCAGTAATAGCCGGGTTCTTGAGGCCGGTAATTTTGGCGATGGAGCCATCTTCGGCGAGGTTGCCGCGCAACACCGCAAGATGGCCCTCTGCATACAGTGGGTTCGATACCGGGCGCACGACGTCCTGGGCGTCGAAGTCCGGCAGGTCCAGGGACTCAATCACCTCGGCGATGGTCTGGCCGGTGATGGTGAGGCAGTCGCCGTGCAACAGCCCGGCATCCAGCAGCGCCTTCATCACCAGCGGGATACCACCGACCCGGTGCAGATCGATGGCCATGTACTTGCCGCTGGGCTTGAGGTCGCACAGCACCGGCACCTTGCGGCGCACCCGCTCGAAGTCATCGATGGTCCACTCCACACCCGCAACGTGGGCGATGGCAAGAAAGTGCAGCACCGCATTGGTGGAGCCGCCGGTAGCCATGATCACCGCTACCGCGTTTTCAATGGACTCGCGGGTGACAATATCCCGCGGGCAGATATTCTTCTTCACCGCCTCCACCAGCACCCGCGCGCTCTCCTCGGTGCTGGCGCGCTTTTCGTCTTCCACATTGGCCATGGTGCTGGAGAAAGGCAGGCTAAGGCCCAGGGCTTCGAAGGCCGAGCTCATGGTATTGGCTGTGTACATGCCGCCGCAGGAGCCGGTGCCGGGAATGGCATTGCGTTCAATGGCAATCAACTGGTTTTCATCGATGGTGCCTGCCGCATGCTGGCCCACCGCCTCGAACACGCTAACGATATTGAGGTCTTCACCGTCGAGCTTACCGGGCAGGATGGTGCCGCCGTACACATAGATAGCGGGCACATTGGCGCGCAGCATGCCCATCATGCCGCCGGGCATGTTTTTATCGCAGCCGCCGATCACCAGCACGCCGTCCATCCACTGCCCGCCGACGCAGGTCTCGATACAGTCGGCAATCACCTCCCGGGACACCAGGCTGTACTTCATGCCCTCGGTGCCCATGGCCATGCCGTCGCTGATGGTGGGCACGCCGAACATCTGGGCATTGGCGCCAGATGCCTTGATAGCGTCCGCGGCGGCATCCGCCAGCGGCTGCAGGCCGGCGTTGCAGGGGGTGATGGTGGAGTGGCCGTTGGCCACGCCGATCATCGGTTTGTCGAAGTCGCCGGCGGTGTAGCCCATGCCATAGAACATGGAGCGGTTGGGGGCGCGCTCAACGCCCTGGGTAATGTTGCGCGATCGTCTGTTGGAAGCCATCAATTTAGTCCAGCTATACAGTTAACGGGGTGTGCCCCGGAGGGTACGGTTCAGATACCACAAGCCTAGCAGGCGCCGGCCACAAAGACTGTCTGCTAGACGACAATTGACCGGCCCGCGGCGCTTTTACAAGCCATGGCCCCTGATGCAGAATCCGATGCTCATCGAGACACTGACAGATGCTGGGACTACCGGGACTACATAGCTGGATATCGCGCCTGCCCGACCAGGTGCAGACCGCGGTGCTCGGCGCCATGGCCCGCCGCCGCGTGGCGGCCGGTGAGGCCGTCTATACACTGGGCTCAACCCCCGAGGCCTGCTACATGATCCAGCGCGGTCGAGTGCGAATCTGCAACACTACCGAATCCGGCCGCGAGGTAACCCTGGGCGAACTGCGTAGCGGTGACTGTATCGGCGAGGTGGGCATGATCGACGGCCTGCCGCGTTTCAATTCCGCGCTGGCTGCCGAGGACTCGGAGCTGCTGGTGCTGGACAAGGCCAGCTTCGATCGCCTCTACGCCGCCCACCCGGAAATCGCCCGGGAACTGAACAAGCTGCTGGCCTACCGGGTACGCTTCTTCTATATGCACGCCGAGGAATCCCGCGCCCTGAGTCTGGGCCAGCGACTGGCGCGGCTGCTGGCGCGCACCGCCTACGGCGCCGGCATAGCCCAGGACAACGGCGAGATACTGGTTGAGCCCCTGTCCCATGAAACCCTGGCCAATATGCTGGGTGGTACCCGTCAGGCCGTGAGCCGGGAAATGAAGCGGCTGGAACGGGCGGGGCTGATTCGTGCCAGTTACGGCAAAGTTTACGTGCTCGACCTGGAGGGCCTGCTGAAGCCGGTGGAAGACCTGATTGGCGCCGAGGCGGTTGTCCCCACCTACACCGGCGACTAGCGCGACAGCTCCCGCAGGGTGAGGCGCTGGCCGCGGCTGCGGCAGCTGGTCTGGGCCAGTAACAACTCGGCAGTGGCCAGCGCATCCCAGAGGGCATTGTGACCATGGTAGTCCGGCAGCCGGTAGCGGCGCCGGCAGGCACCGAGGGTCAGGTCGCCACGCTTGAGGGCCTGTTCGCGGCGTTCCAGCAGGCGCTTTTCCATCTGCAGGGTGCACAGATGCGGCTGCAATAGGGGGGCACCATGGGCGGCCAGGCTCACTCTATCCAGGTAAGCCAGGTCCAGCGGTGCGTGGTGAAACACCAGCACGCGGCCGCGGGCGGCCTCCAGCAGATTATCCAGGGCGGCGCTGGCTTCAACACCCTCCGCCACCTCACAGTCCCGCAACTGGTGGATAGTAGCGCTCTGCCCCACCGACTGGGTCGGGCGAATCACCAGATGGCGGGCGCTGTCCAGGGCAATACCGCCATCCTGAATCACCACCCAGCCCAGGCTCAGCAATTCACCTTCGTCCGG
>JANQIO010000094.1 GCA_028282105.1 Halieaceae bacterium
ACTTATTTGCAGGACCTACCGCCTTGCATGGGCTCAGCAAACTATCGGCCTGGTGGCTGCGCCTGGGCATCAACATCGAGCGAATCAAGCCAGGGAACCCCCAGCAGAATGGCCGCCACGAGCGCATGCACCTGACGCTCAAGAAAGAGGCCACCAAGCCGGTGAGCTACAACTTCCTTCAACAGCAGGACCGCTTCGACACCTGGATGGAGGAGTACAACAACGAGCGACCGCACCAGGCGCTGGGGATGAAGTACCCCGGCGAGCTGTATACGCCGTCGGCCCGTGAATACCATCGGCCTGAGCCGCCTGAGTACCCCTATCATGATCGCACCATCCAGGTGACGTACTGTGGGAGGATCTGCATCGGCGGTAGAAAGATCAATCTCTGTCGGGCCCTGGCCGGCCAGCACATCGGTGTGCGAGAGGTCGCCGACAAGATCTGGCTAGTCAGCTTTATGGACTATGATCTAGGATACTTTGACGAAGACGAGAATCGGGTGGAGCCAGCGGAGAACCCGTTCGCTCCAAAAGTGTTACCCATGTCTCCGGTATAAAGTGCAACCTATGTCTTCGGAATGCACCTTGGATAATTGGTGCCGGAAAGAGGAGTCGAACCTCCGACCTTCGCATTACGAATGCGCTGCTCTACCAACTGAGCTATTCCGGCATAGCGGGGCTTCGAGAGGGCGGCAAGTCTACCCCCCAACCCCTTGTCGCGCAAGGTTTTGCCCGTTAAATTGGCGCCGTGGAAACCTACAACATCAGCTTCAGCGGCGAGACCCTGCCAGGGTGTCACCCCGACGCCGCAAGAAGCCGCCTGGCCCACTACTTCCACTTCGAGTCCGACGCCGACGTCGAGCACTTCTTCAGCGGCGAAAAAGTCATTCTCAAGCGCAACCTGGATCGGGATACCGCCGTCGGCACCTACCAGGATCTGCGTCGGCTCGGCATCGTGGTGAAGATCGAGAAAGTGGACCCCGCCGAGGCTGCCGAGGAGCAGCGCAAGCAACAGCAGCAGCGTGAGGCAGCGCGCCGCAAACAGGCAGAGCAGGAACGCCAGGCGGCACTGCAGCAAAAAGTACAGCAGGCCCGCGAGCAGGCCGAGCAGGAAGCCGCACGGCAGCGCGCGCACAAAGCAAAAAGCAGGCAGCAGGCTCCCGAGGCGCCGCCTGAAAAACAGCAAAACACAGCGCCTCCGCCCGCCCAGACGCGCAAGCTAGCGGCTTCAAAGCCGAAGCCCGCTCAACCTGTGAAAAACGAAATCCGCGAAAAAAAACTGGCCCAGGCACGCGCGGCCAGGCAGAAGGCCGTGCAACAGCAGACAGCCAGGACAGCGCCCGCCAAACCCGGTGCCGGCAGCCAGGCACCAAAGCAAGCAAAGCAGCGGCCTGCACCCAAGGCGCCCACCCCGGCCCCGCGCCACCACACCAATACGCCACGTCGGCGACGGCAGCCAGGCGCACCCAACCTGTTCGACCTGCGGCTCTCGGAAGGCGCACTCAAGCAAGCCAGGGAAGAGGAGCAACAGCACTTCACCGGCGCCCCCCTGTTGGGCGCGGCGATTCTTCTGGTGGCGTTTGTGCTGGTGGGGCTGCGCTTCTGGATCAGCAGTTTCGATACCCCCGCCAGCGGGCTGGGTGGCGTGGCGGTGGACGGCGCGGGACGCCCGGCGGTGATCGTCAACGACCAGTTGTTGTACCACGACCGGGCCGGCAACCCCGGCGAGTTGAAAAACCTGTCTGCCATTGGTTTGTCCCCCGCCACACCCATCGCCTTTCTAGACGGCAGCGACTTCCTGCAGCTGCGCCCGCCCCAGGGCCAGGACCTGCCCGCCTGGCTGCGTGATCTGCTGAACGTGGAATCCCGGCCCGGCAGGCTGCTGCGCTGCAGCGGCCGGGAACAGAGCTGCACACCATTCCTGCAGCCATTGGATGAAGCGGCGTTTACGGTTAACCGCGATGCCGGCTATGCGCTCATTGCCGATATCCCGACCAACCGCCTGATGAAGTACGACCTGGAAGGCAACGCGCTGGCGTCACACCCGATTGCCCTCACCGGGCCGGTGCACCTTGGCCTGCAGGATGGGGTGCTCTATCTCACCCAGGGCAATTCCGACGTGGTAAAAGCGTTGCGCACCGACACCGGCGCTTTCGGCGAAGAACTGGGCCTGTACACCCTGAGTGTCAAAGGCGCCCAGGCCACCGGTCATATCTTCCCGGGCGCCCTGGCATGGCTGGGGGATAGCTGGTGGGTCGTCATGCAGAGCCGCGACAGTTCGACTGCCGGCCTGTATCGATTCGATGCCAGTTGGCAGGCACAGGGCGCCGTGACGCTACCCGAAGGCGCGCGCCCCGACCAGCCGGTACCCTGGGGTGAAAAGCTACTGGTGCCGGATGCCAGCCAGGGCATGGTGTACCGAATCGCCGCGGACAACACCCTGGAGCGCCCCTTCAGCCAGGACACTCTCAACCAGGCCCTGCTGGCACGCAGCACGGCGCTGGAACAGGCCGCCTCCTTGCAGGCGGTGATCATGCTGGTGCTGTTTTTCGCGGCCCTGGGCCTGTTTACCTATGGGGCGGTGAAGTCACTGCAGGGCAAGATTTACCAGGCGATGAGCGACACTGACGAAAAAGCCTTCGATATCGAAAACGAGGCCATCGACTGGCTGGACCCCGGCCGCGATGCCCGCGCCCTGCTGCGTCGCGCCGGCTTCGGCCTCGGCGGCCTGGCATTCCTGCTGCTGGCCATGGCAGTGCTGTTGCAACCCGGGCTGGGTGTTACCGTCGCCGCGCTGGTGGTGCTGGCCGGCATTGGCGGTTACGGCTATGCCATTTATCAATCCTGGGGCTGTCACCTGGGACGGCTGGGGGACCAGCTGGTGGTAGTAGACCACAAGAGCACCTACCGGGTGGGGCGCGGCCCGCGCATTCAGTACGTCAACAACTACGTGATGATCGAGGACGTCATCGTCTACCTGGGTAACCCACTGCTGCCGCAGTTCGCCCACGAGGCGCTGCAGCAGGAATTCGAGCCCATCGTCACTCGCGGCATCAAGGTGGATCGCACCACCCTGCGCCTGAAATTGATCAACAGCCGCCACCCCATGTTTTACGGCAGCGCGGGCCTGGCCTTTTCGCTGGCGGCGGCGCTCATCATCCTGCTGCTGGCCTGAGCCGGGCGCGGCAAATGGGGTATCCTTGAGGCATGAGTCGCGACCACAAACCTCACGTCGGTTTTTTCGTTTCCTGCCTGGCTGACCTGTTCCGCCCTTCGGTGGCCTTTGGCGCCATCGAGCTGTTGGAGGCGGCGGGCTGCCAGGTGGAAGTCCCCGAGGCGCAAACCTGCTGTGGCCAACCCGGTTACAACAGCGGGGCCGTAGACGATGCCAGGCCGCTGGCACAGCGGGTCATCGAGGCCTTCGCCGGCTTTCCCTACGTGGTGGCGCCCTCCGGCTCCTGCGCCGGCATGATCAAGCATCACTACCCCAAGCTGTTCGCGGAGTACCCCGAGTGGCATGCCCGCGCCACCGATCTCGCCCAGCGCACCTGGGAGGTCACCAGCTTCCTGGTGGAAGTGATGGACTACGCCCCAACGGTCTCACCGCTGCAGGGCCGCAAGGTGACCTATCACGATAGCTGCGCCGGCCTGCGGGAGCTGGGAATCAAGCAGCAGCCGCGCAAACTGCTGGAGCGCGCCGGTGTGGAACTGGCGGAAATGCAGGCCACGGAAGTCTGCTGCGGTTTCGGCGGAACCTTCTGCGCGAAGATGCCCGACCTGTCGGAGAAGATGGTCGACGACAAGCTCAACAACGCACTCGATACCGGCGCTGGCGTTCTGCTGGGCGGCGACCTGGGCTGCCTGCTCAACATTGCCGGGCGGGCCCGGCGCCGGGACAGCCAGCTGGAAGTACGCCACGTGGTGGAGGTGCTGGCGGATGAACTGGCGGGCCCCGCCATTGGCGAGGGCGAGCGATGAAGCAAACCAGCGAGCACTTCCAGGACAGTGCCCGGGCGGCGTTGGCGCGTACCGAGGCGCGCGAGCGCATGGACATCCTGGGCCTGTTCATGCCCGCGATGCGCGATGCGGCCGTCGCCGAAGTGGACTTCGAAGCCCTGCGCGAACACGTCAAACGCGTCAAGGATCACACCCTGGATAACCTTGAGCACTACCTGCGCCAGTTCGAGGAGCAGGTGGTAATGAACGGTGGCCACGTGCACTGGGCGCGAGACGCAGCCGAGCTAAACGCCACGGTGCTGGATATCTGTCGCGCCGCCGAGGCGCGCCGGGTCGGCAAGGGCAAGTCCATGATCACCGAGGAAACCGGCCTCACCGAGCACCTGGAAAAGGCCGGCCTGCTGGTGACCGAGACCGACCTCGGTGAGTACATTGTGCAAATCGCCGGCGAACCCCCCAGCCATATCGTCGGGCCGGCCTTCCACAAATCCGAGCAAGAGATTCGCGAGCTGTTCCTGGACCAGCACAAGCTGGGGCGGCGTCAGCTCGAGGACCCGCCCGCCATGGTGGCGGAAGCCCGAGAGGTCCTGCGCGAGCGCTTCCTGAGCGCGGACGTGGGCATCATTGGCAGCAACGCATTGATCGCGGAAACCGGCCAGACCATGCTGGTGACCAACGAAGGCAACGGCGACCTGGTTTCTACCCTGCCCAGGGTCCATATCGTCTGCGCTTCCATCGAAAAACTGATGCCGCGGCCGGAGGATGCCCTGGCGCAGATTCGCCTGCTGGCGCGCTCGGCCATTGGCACCGCGGTCACCGCCTACACCAGCTTTTACTCAGGGCCCAGGCGCGCCGAGGATCTGGACGGCCCCGAGCAATACCACGTTGTCCTGCTGGACAACCGCCGTACCGAGATTCTCGGCAGCAACTACCAGGATATGCTGGCCTGCATGCGCTGCGGTGCCTGCCTGACCCATTGCCCGGTCTATATTGGCGCCGGCGGCCATGCCTACGGTTGGGTATACCCGGGGCCGATGGGGTCGGTGTTAACGCCGCTGCTGACCGGCCTGGAAGAGGCCAGTGAATTGCCCAATGCCTGCACCAGTTGCGGTCGCTGCGAAGAAGTGTGCCCGGCAGGCATTCCCCTGCCGGATCTGCTGCGCGACCTGCGCGCCGACGAGACCCGCGCCAAGATCACCCCCGCACGCTGGCGCTGGGGTATGAAGCTGCACGGCTGGCTGGCGCGCATGCCGGGCCTGTATCAAGCCCTTACCGGCACTGCGATTGCCGTATTGAGCCGACTGGGCCGACGCAGCGGCGGTTTTCGCCGCCTGCCAATGGCCGGCGGCTGGACCCAGGTGCGCGACTTTCCCACTCCCCAGGGCGACAGCTTCATGCGCCAGTGGAAGCGCCGCAACAAAGAGGCGGGCAATGGCTGAGGGCAGCTCTGGCATTCTCGATGCGGTGCGGCAGCGTCAGTACGGCGATGCCGACCCGGAGCGCATTGCCGAAGACCTTGCAGCGCTGGGACGGGCGCCTATTACGCCCCTGGATGAGGAAGACCTGCTGGAACAGTTCCTCACCCGCCTGCAGGTCAACAAGGTGGATCTTGAAGTGGCAGCCAGCAAACCCGAGGCGGTCAAGCGCATCGCGCGCTTTATCTACGGGGAATACAACTCACACCGGGTGGTGGCCGGCAATGACCGCCGGCTGGCCGCGCTGCCCTGGCGCGATGGCGGTGTGCTGGTGCGCTTCGGCGCCGCCGCTTCGGAAGATCCGGTCAGCATCAGCTATGCCCGCTTCGGCATCGCGGAAACCGGCTCGGTAGTGCTGTACTGCAACCGCGACAACCCCGCCGCCAACAACTGGCTCACCCGCGACCATATTGTCATCCTGGAATACCGCGACCTGGTGGCCAGCCTGGAAGATGCCTGGACCGGCATCCGCGCGGATAGCGATGAGCAGGGCCTGCCGCGAGGTGTGACCGTGGTATCCGGCCCTTCCAGCACCGGCGATATCGTCGGGCACCTGGTGAAAGGCGCCCATGGGCCGCTGCGGCTGAGAATTATCTTCCTGGGGCATATACCGGAGGAGGTGCTGGCCCGCACCGGCTTTGAATCCACTCCGCTCTAGTGGCAGTGGGCGCCCTCGCCTTGTCCGCGCAGCGTTGAAACAGTTCGCTTGATGCCTGCCTTCACATCGGCACCGCCAAGGCGGCGATGACGGGCTGACGTTATTCTGCTGTAAACAGTTCCTCGAGGAAGTTGGCCAGTGACTGCCATGAGCGGCGGTCGGCGCCTTCGTGATACACCGTGCCGAAGTCCGGGTCATTGGCATCCGGGTTGGTGAAGGCGTGCAGCGCGCCGCCGTGGCCATGTAGCTGCCAGTCGGCGCCGGCAGCATCCATTTCCTCGGCAAAGGCCACCACCTGGTCCGGCGGCACCATGGGGTCGGACCAGCCATGCTCCACCAGCACCTTGGCGCGAATCGCATTGCCGGCGGGCTTTTCCGGCGGGCTGAGAATGCCGTGGAAACTGCAGACCCCGGCCAGCGGCAGGTCGGTACGCGCCATATCCAGCACGCAGAGACCACCAAAGCAGTAGCCGATGGCCGCCATGCGGCGGGCGTCGATTTCCGGCTGGCCCTGGGCGATCTCGACAATGGCGGCCTGGCGGCGGTGCAGCAGGTCGCGGTCATTGGTGAAGCGGTTCATCAGCTCGAAAGCCTGTTCAGTGGTCTCGGCGACCACGCCCTTGCCGAACAGGTCGAGGGCAAAACCCACGTAGCCCAGCTTGGCCAGTTCGATGGCGCGGCCGCACTCGAATTCTTCGCGGCCGCGGAACGCGTGCGACACCAGCACACCAGGCTTGGCCTCCGACTGCATTTCGTCCCAGGCCATGAAAGCCTCCAGCACTTCTCCCTCGTGCGTGTATTCCACCAGCCGGGTTTGAATAGCCATATCGATACTCCATGCGTGTCCTTGTGGGGTCCGGATATCTTCCGTATGTTTTGGAGCGCTTGCAACGGATATGGAGGATTTATGCACCTGGCTTTCAGCTCCATGAACACTCTGGCCGATCCACCACCTGCGGAGCTGGCCCAGGCCCTGGAGCAGCGCGGCTTCGAGTCCCTCTGGTACGGCGAGCACAGCCATATCCCCTGCTCCCGCAAAACTCCCTACCCACCGGGCGGTGAACTGCCGGCGCCCTACAGCAAGATGATGGACCCCTATGTATCACTGATGGCGGCGGCCGCTGCCACCACCCGGCTAAAACTGGGCACCGGCATTGCCCTGCTGATGGAGCGCGATATCTTTTCCCAGGCCAAGACCATCGCCACCCTCGACCGGCTCTCCGGCGGCCGGGTGCTGATCGGCACCGGAGTGGGCTGGAACGAAGAGGAGTTCAGCAATATCAGCCCTCACCCCTTTAACAAGCGCTACGCAGTGCTGCGGGAAACCGTGGCCGCCACCCGCGCCCTGTGGACTGATGAGCAGGCCGCCTACCACGGCGACTACGTCGACTTCGACCCGGTCTGGGCCGACCCCAAGCCGCTGCAGGCGGGCGGCCCGAAAATCTATATGGGGGCCATGGGGCCGCTGGGCATCCGCCACGCCGCCCAGTGGGCGGACGGCTGGTATCCGGTAGATATCGGCCTACCGGATGCCGACCAGGCTGTGACCGACTTCAGGAAACTGGTGGCGGAATGCGGTCGCGACCCCGAGCAGGTAGCAATTAACATCCAGATTATGGACACTTCCGACCTCGACAAGCTGAAACGCTATCGGGACCTCGGCGTCGAGCGTGCCACCGTGGGTGTGGCTGTGGATATGTGGGACAAGCCCGACCAGGTGATGCCCATGATCGACCGCTTCGCCGCGTTGATCCCGGAGCTGAGTGACTAGCGTCAAGAGGATACGCACCATGACCCGACTACTGAGCACCCTGTTCTGCGCCCTGCTGCTGGCCCAGCCCGCGCTGGCCGACAAGAATGACGAAAAACGCGCCAAGATCAACAAGGAAGCCCAGGCCACGCTGGAGCGCCTCTACAAGGAACAGCCGGAAACCCGCGAGATGATTCGCAAGTCAGAAGGTTACGGGGTGTTCTCCAATATTGGCGTCAACGTGATCTTTCTGTCCGGCGGTGGCGGTAACGGCGTGGTGGTCGACAACAAATCCGGTGGCCGCACCTACATGAACATGGGCTCTGCCGGTGTCGGTATCGGGCTGGGCGTCAAGGATTTCCGCGGCGTGTTCATCTTCCACAGCCGCAAGGCCCTGGATAATTTCGTCGAATACGGCTGGGACTTCTCGGGCCAGGCCGACGCCGCTGCCAAGAGCAGTGACAAAGGTGGTGAAGGCAGTGTGGCCGCCACCGTCGTCAATGGCGCCTCGATTTACCAGCTCACCGAAAACGGCCTGGCCCTGCAGGCCACGCTGCAGGGCACCAAGTACTGGAAGAGCAAGAAGCTCAACAGCTACGAGTGAGCGCCCGGGGCTGGCTGGTCATCAGCCTCGCTGCAGCGACTACCAGCCCACAGACACCGACAGAAACCAGATATCGTAGGTGCTGTACTCACCGACCAGACCCGCCACCGGCAGGGCATCATCGGCCTGGATGCGCGCATCGCCATAGTCGGCATACACCAGGCTGGCACTGATCACCTTGCCGTCGTCCCTCAGGTAGTCGGCGCCAATGGCATAGCGCCACTGTTCATCGATGGGCATATCGGCGCGGTTGAACTCGTCCTCCACCGGACTGTCGTCATAGGCAATCCCTGAACGGAAGGTCCAGCGCTTGTTGTAGCTGTAGTCGAAGCCTACCGCATAGTGGTAGGTGTCCTCCCAATTACGCGGCAGCACAGCGCCATTGTTTTCTGTAGACAGGAATACCTCGTCCATCTCACTCCAGTTGTCCCAGCCCCAGGTCAGGTAGCCGGTCCAACGTTCGTTGATCACATGACTGAGACCCACTCGGGCCTGGGTGGCCAGGGTTAACTCGGTGTTTATGCCTACGGAGCCGATAAAGGCTGTGTCGATATTACCGTCGTAGTCGAATTCATAATTCGAGCTGATACGGCCGCCGAGGTGGGTGCGGGGCGAGAATTCGTAGGCGAAGCTGCCGATCAGTGCGACCTGTACATCATCGCCGTCAATTTCCGCCTTGCCCTCGCCGGGCTGGGGGCCGCCGGGTATCGCCGGAACGGCCACGTCCAGCTCCAGCTCCGAGTACATCACCGGCACCGACAATCCCAGCGACAGCTTGTCGGTGACCTTGAAGCCCACCGACGGCACTACGCCCAACACCGCCATCGTCACTTCCTGGGCCTGGAAGCGGCCGGCCCAGTCATTGTCGTAGTCGGCAGACAGGCCAGTGAGAATCAGGCCGCCGATACCAAAGGAGATGCGCTCGTTATAGGGCCGCGTGTAAAAGGCGCTGATGGAAGGCAGTGGATCGCCGGCATCACCACCGTCGCCGTCGCCGTTTACGATGCCGCTCTGCTCAACGTCGAACTCCAGGGTGGGCACCAGCACACCGCCAGCCACCATCACCTGGGGCCCCTCATGACGGGTCATGGCGGCAGGATTGAAAAAGGCATCCGAGGCATTGCCGGTGCCCGCCGCCTCGCCGGCTGCTGCCCGGCCCATGGTCGGCTGGTTAAATTCGCTAAGCCACAAACCACCTGCTGTCGCGGGCAGGGCTTGCAGGCCCGCCAGCGCCATGGCGCTGGCCATCAGTCTGGGTTTCATCATCTATCACTCCACACAGTCTTATTGTTTGGAAATCATACCGCTCCCATCGTCGGGATCGCTATCAAAAAACCGCCAATCTTCAAGACAAACAACGCCTGGTTGGGCATGGTTGAGCCTGCCGTAAACAACTGTCACTGAAAAGAAAAGACCCCGCCGGGGGGCGGGGCCAAGGGGGGAAGGACATGGGGGTTGTTGTTAGCGGTGCGACCGCGGCCGCAAAACGGTTGCGAGGCAGCGAGCTTTACTCGTCTTCGTCGTCGTCTTCGTCATCTTCCTCGTCGCCTTCATCATCTTCATCGTCGTCGTCGTCTTCGTCGTCCCGATCTTTCCTGCGCTTGTCCTGTTCGTTCTCGACTCTCAGGGACACCAGGATCGGGTCGTGATCGCTGGCGCGCTGGCTGGTTTCGGCAAACTCGACGTTGACGTGGACGATATCCACTCGGAAGCGGTCATCGAGCGCATCGCTGAGCAGGATGTGATCCAGGGACTGGGAGTTGCCCTGGAAGATGAAGGTGTAGCGTTCTTTCTTGCGGATCTTATTGGTCGTGTTGGTGAGCCGCGCACCGAGGATGTCCTGCACCGGGGAGACAAACTCAAACTCGTTGAAGTCTCCCAATACCACGACATTCGCATCGTCATCCTCATCGAGGATCGCATCCACATACGCGGCCACCGCGGCAGCCTGGCGCTGGCGCTCATCCAGGGAGCCGTTGACGGTGACGTCTTCCTGGCGCTCGTCGAAGGGCTGCTCGATGCCGAGGATGGGCGCGCTGCCACCTTTGGAAGACAGGTGGTTGTTGACCACCGTGACTTCAGCGCCGTTGAACTCGAACACGCCGGCCAGCGGAATCCGGCTGCCGGCAAAGGGATTGTCTCGCGGCGTGGGGTCGCCGAAGTCGAACAGCGGCTCGACATCCCCGACGATGGATACCCGTTCCGGGTTGAACAGGAAGGCCACGCGAATATTGCCACCCGGCTGGCCGCCTACCGCGTTGTTCGCCAAATTGGGTGTGTCGCGGAACGCGTATTGGGGACCGCCGGCACCCACGATGGCGTCCACCAGCATCTGCAGCGTCATATCGGCGCTGGTTTCACCATCGTCGTCGGAGCCGCTGTTGTCCTGGATTTCCTGCAGGCCGATGATGTCCGGGCTGCCGAGGTTGTTGACGATCTGGGCGGCGATGGTGTCGAAGCGACCGTTGGCCACATCGCTGTCACCGTCACTGTCGTTAGGGTCCAGATTCAGCACGTTGTAGGTCGCCACCGTCAGCCGCTTGCGCCGCGGCTTGATGCGAGTGACTTCCGGCGCCAGGGAGGACGCCATGACGTTTTCGCTATTGAACTCCGTGGGGTACACCTCGAAGTTGCCGAAGCCGTAGCCCACCACCCCGGTCACGTCACCCAGGCTGGCACCGACATCTACCTGCGGGAAATCGAAGTTGAAGATGCCGGAATCCTCGTCAATCTGGATTTTCTCCGGGTTGAAATCCCTGGGTGAGATATTGAGCGTACCGCGCCGGCTGATACCGCTGGCAAACTCGCCGGCATCACCCACCGTGAAGATCTCGCCAAAGCGGTTGCTGTTGGAAATCGCCAGAGCATCCGGCACAGTGACACGCATGGCCTCCAGCGATTCAAAGAAGTCTATGCCGTCGCGTTGCGGCTGGAAGCGGGTAAATGCATCATTGTCGATATTGCGGCGGGGCGGAATCCGGCCGCCCTCGCCCAGCAATACCGGGCTTGGCAGCGGCATATCCGTCGCCAGGGTGTTCAATACGGAAACATCGGAAATCTGGGTGGTGGATAGATTGCGGGTCGCAACACCCCCCGGCGTAAACTCAGATACCGTGCCGCGCACTTCCACCAGGTCGCCCACTAGCGGGCGACCGCCGCCAAACACCACAATAGCGTCGCAGGTGGCGATGTTGTCATCGCCGTTCGGGTCCTGGATGTAGAAGCTGGAGCTGTCTACCGCCGTCACCACACCCTCAGTTCTCACTTCCTCGCCCAGCAGGGGTGAGGTGTGGGCCTCACCCTGGATTTCCATGATCGAGGTGAAGCCGATGGGGTCCAGGGTCGGCGCCTCGCCAGAGCCCTGGGGCGTACCGGTCAACTGGAAATCGTTGAAGTCCTGGAACTGCGCCAGGTTGCCGTCAGTCGTCTCGGCATCGCGCAGAAAGCCGGCTGGCAGGAAAGAGTCATCGGGACCCACGGTGGGAATCGTGGGGCTTATCACAAGGCCCGCATCGTTGGCCGCATCGTCGGAGCCGTCACGGCTGCCATCGGTAACAAAGATCGCCTCCACCAGGTTGCCGCTATCGTCTTCCAGCACCAGGGTGTAAGAGCTGTTCTCGATGGCGTTGGCTGGTAGGCCGAAGTCCACTTCAGGGTCCGTGAGGCCATAGCTGCCCTTGGCAAGATCGTTGGCAAACAGGTAGTAGCCACCGGCGTTGATAAAGGTGGCCGTGGGAATCACGTAGGGGCTGGCGCCGTCGGTTGAGCCGAAGTTGGAGGCGTTTCGGTCGCCGCTCTCGTAGAGAATGATCTGCCAGCCGCCAATATCGACAGCGGCGCTGCCAGTGTTATACAGCTCGATAAACTCGCTGTCCGGGCCAGCGGTGCTGCCCAGCACTTCGTTGACCACCACCTGGGCCGATAGGGATCCCGCCTGCAGTGTGCCGAGGACAGTCAGCAGGCTTGCTGCGAGCAGGGATTGCTTGGATTTGAGCATTGCGGTGCACTCCAGTGAGCGTTTTTGATGTGGGACCCCACCACAGTAAGAAGAGTGCTTTACCCCACCGTGATGGCGAAGCGACGCGCAGATGAAAGCTTTGCGAAAGGCATGTTGCCGGCTCACAGGCAGAGGCCGCCCAAGTGCGCTTCGTGACCAGATTGTTACGCCCTGACGAACGCTGTCGTGCGCCGGCTGGCGCGTGTGACAGCGACCCGGCGCCTGCTATAGTCCAGACACGGCCTCGCAAGACAATGAAATCACAGGAGAATCTCATGCGACTGCTCACCTTGATCGCATCCACCCTACTGACTGCACTCGCCGCCCTGCCCCTGCAAGCCGCCGAGGGTACCGTGCTAATCACCGGCGCCAACCGCGGTATCGGCCTGGCGCTGGCCCGGGAGTTCACCGAGGCCGGTTTCGATGTCATCGGCACCGCCCGCAAACCCGACAAGGCGAGTGAGCTGAAAGCCACCGGCGCCCGGATCGTGCAACTGGATGTGACCGACCCGGACAGCGTCGCGGCCATGGCCCGGAGCCTCGACGGTGTGGCCATCGATATCGTAATCAATAATGCCGGCGTCGCACTGGACCGGGGCCGCGAGTTGCCAGACCTGGATATGGCGGCCATCGAGCGCACCCTGGAGGTCAACACCATGGGGCCCATTCGCGTCATGGCGGCCCTCTACCCCAACGTCAAAGCCAGCGATCGCAAGCTGTTCGCCAATATCAGCAGCATGATGGGCAGCATGGAAATGAATACCTGGGGCTGCTGTCTGGGCTACCGCGCCAGCAAGGCGGCGCTGAACAGCGCCAGCAAGACCCTGGCGACAGACTTCGGCAAGGAAGGCCTGACCTTCGTGGTGTTCCACCCCGGTTACGTGCAAACCGACATGAACGAGGGCAAGGGCAACATCACCCCCGCCCAGAGTGCCGCTGGCCTGACCCGGGTCATTGCCGGACTCGACGCCGACGACAACGGCAAGTTCTACGACTGGGAAGGCAAGGAACTGCCCTGGTAGCTGTTCCGGGAGGCCCGCTCAGCGAAAGCTGGCGATGTCCTCCAGGGCCTTTTTCACGGTGGCCGCGCGCGGGATCATGGCGTCGGCTGCCGGGTGCCCCACTACCAGCAGGATATAGGGCCGCTCATTGCCGGGCCTGCCGAGAATCTGGTTGAGGAATTTCATTGGGTTGGGCGTGTGGGTCAGCGTTGCCAGACCCGCCTCGTGCAGGGCGTTGATCAGGAAGCCGGTGGCAATGCCCACGGATTCCGCCGTGTAGTAATTCTTCCGCTTTGACCCATCCTCGTGAAAACCGTAGCGCTCCACGAAAATCGCAATCAGCCAGGGGGCAATCTCGAGGAAAGGCTTGTCGGCGTCCGTGCCCAGGTCCTTGAGATCGTCCAGCCACTCGTCCCCGGCTTTGCCGGCGTAGAACTCACGCTCTTCCTTCTCGGCTGCCAGGCGAATTTCACGCTTGGTGGCGGGGTCGCTGACACAGGCAAAATGCCAGGGCTGGTGGTTGGCGCCCGATGGCGCTGTGCCGGCGGCGCGCAGGCAGCTTTCGATCACCTCGCGTGGCACCGGCGCGGCGCTGAAATGGCGCACCGAATGGCGCTGGCGGATAGACGCGTAGTAAGCCTCGGCGCGCGCCAGCGATTCCTCGGCCGACAGTGTGGGGCGGGCGGGCAGCGGGATAGGGTCGTAGTTATAGTCCATGAGTCTCTACTCAATGCGCTACTGTTGCGCTGCGATCCAACGGTCAATTTTCTCTTCCAGCACCACCAGCGGCATGGAGCCATCCTCGATCACTTCAACATGAAACTCGCGCAGGTCGAACTTGTCGCCGAGAGCGTCTTCGGCGCGCTGGCGTAGCTCGCGGATCTTCAGCTCCCCGTGCTTGTAGGCGGTGGCCTGGGCGGGATAGGTGATGTAGCGATTGATCTCGGCAATCACATTGGCTTCGGCCAGCCCGGTGTTGTCGAGCATGTAG
>JANQIO010000097.1 GCA_028282105.1 Halieaceae bacterium
ACCAGCCGCTGCATGTCGGCAACGGCAGCGACCGTGGCGGTAATGACATCAAGCTCAAGCTGGATGGTAAGTCGACCAACCTGCACCGGGTGTGGGATAGCAGCATCCTGGCAGCGGCGGGGCGCTCGGATGCTGACTGGGTGAGCCGCTTGGCCGCTATCCCCGCGCTGCAGCACAAGCGCTGGGCCGAACCCGACCCCATGGTATGGATTGCAGAGAGTGCGGCATTGCGAGACCAGTTGTATCCAAGCGGACACACGGTAGACGCTGATTACCTGGCCCACTGGCTACCCAGCGTGGAGCTGCGACTGCAACAGTCAGCGGTGCGCGCCGCCGCCTGGCTTAACGCTCTCGAATTACAGGACCCCTAAGGGATGTATTCGAAGGTTTGTTTGGCCGGGTGTATTGCAAAATAACGCTCGGCGGCAATCGCCTTCTCACAGATGGGTAAATCCCAGAACAAGCCAACAACGTTTGTAGTATTCGGGCGCTCGATGCGCTCGCCGTAGTGCTCATAGCGGTGTTCGCAATAGTCCAACTGCCAACCGCGCTCCACGCAGGCTTTGATCTGTGCGTCCTGCGCCACGGTGAGTTTCTCCTGGCGCGCGCGATTACAGTCAGCGAGGAGGGTGGACAACTGATCCCTGGTGATGGTTTCAGCGCCAGCACCGGCAGCGCCCAATACACCCGCGAGGAGCAACGGCATCGCCCGGACAAGCCTGTGCCTCAGGTAGCGTCTCATAGTGAAGATTTTGCCCATTTGCCGATTCTTACCTAGTCTCTACTAGCATACCCCCGGCGCAATGGCCTACAAAGCACAGCCATCACAGGAGGTGAGTTATGTCCAAACACTGGCATGAATACAAGGGCCTGAGCACGGCCCGCGGCTACGACCCCGCAACGGCCCTGAGCCTGGCACTGATCTGCCAGCTTGCCTATGAGGAAAAGATCTCTGACATCCGGACAATCGCAAGTGGCTGGAATTTCGCGCCCGAGAAAGTCCGTTACCTGAAAAAGACCTTCGGACGCGATATCGATACCAGCTGCGTGGTGCTGGGGGACGACAAGCATGTCATAGTCGGATTCACCGGCAGCGAATCCGCCAACGACTGGCTGTCGAACTTCCAGGCCAGCTACGACCCCGGCCCCATGAAAGGCTGCAAGGCCCATGAGGGCTTCCAGGACGCGCTGTATCCCATCGTTATGCAACTGACAGACGCCATCCAGGAACTGAGAGACAAGCGGCAGCGGGTGTGGCTCACCGGCCACAGCCTGGGCGGCGCCCTGTGCCTGCTGTACGCCGGCATGCGCCTGGAAAACAAGCTCGACCTGCACGGCGTGTATACCTTTGGCAGCCCCAGGCCTGGCAATGAATACTTTGCCGACAAGCTCAAAAAGACTTTCAAGGGGCCAATTCACCGGGTGGTGAACGTAGGGGATATTGTGCCGCATGTACCGCCGGAGCCGTTTTTCAGCCACCCGGGTAACCGCCGGGTGCTGGAGAAAACCAAGGTCACCAATTCCTCAGGCTCCTGGATGAAGGAACGACTAGACACCTTCAAGTATTTCCTCAAGCAGACGGGCCTGGGCCTGAAGATCGGCGAGCCCCACATGCTGTCGGCCAGCGACAAGAGTTACATCCCCAAATTGATCAAGGATGCCGGCAAGCCGCCGAAGAAAAAGCCCGGAGCCAAGTCGCCCAGCACGGGCGGACCGTAACCCGCCAGGCTAGGACCTTGCCGGAGGCGGCGGAGGCGCACAGATTTTCTGTGTCAGCCGCCTTCCAGTCTGTTCGACGTTTTCACAGACTGACACCACGACGCCGTCGGTTTGCGCGGGCGGTACCGGGAGACCTTCGGCGATAGTGAAGGTGTGAGCCGCCAGCAGGGTGTCCAGGTGCCACAATTCAAAACGCCACTCGCCAGTTACCAGTTCTGCTTGCTGGTCAAACTCAAAGGCGAGGATGTTGCCGTCACCGGTGACCGTGCGTGTTTTCCCGGACTCCTCAGTGCGATTATTGCGAATAACCTCCCTGATGCTGATGCGTCTGCCCGTGCGGTCGCCATCGACCGAGTAGTAGATGCCAAAGACCTGGCCCAGTGCAGCAGGTATCTGATCAGTGCGCTTAATGCTTTGGATATCCGCGGACTGCCGTTCTGCTGAAAACAAGCCGGCGTAGTGAATCCTTGCCGAGTAGCTGGAGTCCGCATTTGCCGTGACGCTGAGTACCGTCAGGAACATAAAAACAGAGACACATTTCATGTTCATCTCGCGTAGATAGCTTAGACAGCAGGACGGTATCACTGGAATATGACGCCTACAACTGCCAGCTGCGCTCAGCCGGTGCTCGGCGACGAACAAGCTGCCACTAAACGCAAGATCGTTGCGGCGTTAGCTAGTAGTGGTCTATCAAAACTTCGGAACGACCAGAAGATGGCATCAAGTGTTGCTTCGAGTCGCTTAGCTGATTGAACGAGTTTCTTGTATTTAGACATAGTTCTCTTGCTCTGACATGCCGAGTACATTGCCTAAGGGATTGTGCCTCGAACAGCGTAAGACATGAGAGAAAAAGTCGGTAACGCCTTTCAACTCCCCTTTGCTTCATAGCGCCTGACGGAGAATGCGGGTTGACGTAGCTTAGCCATACTCAAAACGTGTCCCCATCAAAGACTTCAAATGCCTCAACCTCTTTGGCGGCCAAGATATGTTCTGCAATAACACTCGGGCCTCCGAAAAACGAAGAAGGATTGTCAAAAGGTGTTGCGAGAATCCAGTCCTTCGAGACAGGCCATATGGCTTGAGGGGTTATCTTCTCTACCATGTCTTTGGAGGCGAGTATCGATCGCCAGGTAACCCAGACATCAGAGAGAGAGGCCTTCATAAGGAAGTGTCCCTGTTGACCCAGCCCAACAATCCTTGCACCTCGCTCTGCAAAGTGTCGTTCTATACTGCCAAAACCCTCCCAAAATACACAGATACAGTCTTGGTCGACTCTGCTGTGACTTGTAAGTATCTGCATTAGTGCATCCAAGACCTGCACAGGCAAAATACCTTCCAAAGGGGGAGCTGTCTCCCCGGGCTTGGGATCGTCATAATTTGGCTCCGGAGCATGCCATTGCATAGTGCCATTTGGTTCAGCTCCGGCTCGTGATGCCAGCTCGCTCCAAGAAACGGGACGCATTTCAGTAGACGAGTACGTGCTGCCATCAAATTCACCTTGTTCCGGTTTCTCTTTCGACTCTGGCCAGCGCCAACCCGGGTGAAAGATGCGCACATATTTCTCGAATCCAGTTGGAACGATTCGATGCAGCGCATGCAATGGGCCCTTGCAGTTCTGCACTACCCATTGAGCACACGCTGCATCTTTTTCCGGCCTGTAAGTTGTGTCCGGAGAGTTCATAGTGTGTGCGTTAGCAATCAACTACCGCTTGTTTGGGGGTTCCTACTGGGAACGGGTTGTCGCCCAGCCATCTCCACCCCGGCGCAGGATAAATCCACATCATGTTTGAGTGCGCGAACGATCTCGGGGCGGAAGGGCATTCTCCAAAGACTTGAGTCCCTCGCTGGCCCGGCACGTCTGCCTGCCAACTGACATTTAGCCCCGTCTGTGGGTGTGTTGCAGTCCAAACCCCGCCTAAGGGGCTTCCAAGAGGCCCAAAAAGCATCTCTATCAGCACTTGAGAGAGTTCATAATTTACAAACGGCGGCAGTGCACCCTGTCCGGTAGGAGTAACCGTGCATGTACCTCTGGACTTTGCTTTCGGGAACAAAGGCCCTCCCGGTACCTTTCTGCCAGCATGTGGAATCTGCACATTTATGTCACAGTCGATCAAGCCAGTCACGACGGTAGCAGATGTGCCCACATCATATGAATCACCAGGCTCGGGTGTATCTCGCTCAAAACGAGCTGGGATTGAAATGTGAATTGTCTCTCCATCACTGTAAGAGAGCGTCCCGTCGCGCTTGTGACGAAGTACTTCCCGAAGTGCGATTCGGCGAGATATATCCTCCCTATCGGCACGACTTAAGTATCGTGTAATGTCGAACTGCGGTCGTGTCTCGGGTGGAGTTTTATCTGCCACCTTGTTACCGCTCCAAAGACCGCGCGCCTGCGCTATGGATAATTGAGTGCTGCTGCAAGCGACTAACACTAGCAAACCAAAAAGAACGTACCTGTTCATAAATCTACTACTCCTTCATATCTTCCTGAATTAAAACCACTTCACGCTGCGCGGTTCCAAACAGAATCCCTTCTCACGTTAGTGAAGTGGGGCAAGAACATGCTAGGCGTATGCACAAGCTTTTGTCATCGAGTACAGCGCAAGTACGCTTCACTTTTATTACGAT
Source organism: Halieaceae bacterium (assembly GCA_028282105.1). Lineage (GTDB taxonomy): Bacteria > Pseudomonadota > Gammaproteobacteria > Pseudomonadales > Halieaceae > JANQIO01. The sequence goes on from JANQIO010000097.1 coordinate 4,348, forward strand.
TTATTCGATCAGAGTGGCACTTGGGAGGACAGAACCAGTGCTGGATTCATTGGCCGCGAGATGTCCTGCAGGCAAGGTCCAGTGTCTTATGCATGACATATCAATCGGCTCAACAGACGATTACTAAAATGAAGATACTCGCATTCCTTAAATGCGCATAATCTATATTATGTTAAATATGCTATTTGGCTCTGTTTGCCTGACAGGCTCCTCTTTACAACTGAGTATTTCATTAACAGAGCAGCGCGCTTGTTCCCAGACAACTCTATAGCATCCGAATGGGTGCATAATCCTGTGCTCGCACTGCCTGGTCATGTTTCGCTGACCTGCATGCGGTTTGCCAAGCGCTGCGTCACATGAACATCACCGGATCTTCTTCGTCGGCAAAACGCAACACTAGGCTAACTACCCCGTCGTCATCGCCAAGGCCAGCATCGGTTGCGAGTTGCTTGAACAATGCCAGCGTTTCTTTCGACACGTCGTCCTTCGGGTGCCCAAGGAATTCACGACTCGCTTTGACCCAGGGTTTTAGGCAGAACGCCATTTCTTCGTGGAGTGCCTTGATCTCATTCTGCATTCGGTGGACGGCGGCATCTCCCTCAGGCCGCTGTATGGAGTAACGTGAAATCTCATCCATTTTTGTCAGCAAGACCCAGTAGCCCTTGACGAGGTGGTGAATCTTAACCGCTTGGCGGATCTTCTGATGCGAACTGTTTGAGACCGGATGCCAGTTCCTGCTCGGTACCTGGGTTTGAGCAAATTGCTGGGCGGCGAAGCGCTCCCATTTCCTGCGCGCTGTCACTCGATCCTGTGGCATCGGTTGAAACACCTGGAAGGCGAAAGCGGGTGGATTTCCGCGGTGGCGCCTGTACTTGCGAATCCGCAGGACATGCCTGCCCGCAGCCTCAAAGGTTCCCTCCTCAAACACTTCCGCTTTTTCAAGTGACTTGCTGACTTCGTCGATATACACGGTGACATCGCGCTGGTTGTGCTTGTCCAGCAATTCCTCTATCGCGTCCTGGTCAAGTGGTATACGCAGCTCAACAGTGGCAGCAGGTGCACCTACAGTAGACCGAGCTGTTAACTCCGCAACCGCTGCAGTTCGCACTTCCCCGCGAATCAGGTCAAGCTTCACCAATTCTTCCAGGATATCTTCCAGCTCGCTGACTTTGAGGTTTTTGTCCTTCTGGGTAACCGAAACCCCCAGCGATCCACTGCCGCTTTCGCGAGCCGCCCACAAGTTGAAGTGAGACATATAGCCAACGGATTGAGATGACCACGAAGACCGAAGTTCATGTGATACGCTAAGCTTAGCGCCAACGGAAACATTGCCATCGGTATCTACTTGGAACTCTACATCACTGTTAAACAGATTTGTTTCACTGAAATTGACGCCCAGGAAGCCGATTTCCAACTGTGACTTGCGCATACGCTCGAGACTGTCGCTGTACTGGCCAGACACTCGGCCTGCCTCTATTTCATCAATAAGCCTGCCTAGATCCCCGCTCATCAGAATCGCGAATGTCTCCTGGGCATCTGCGTTTACTTCGGCGAAGTCTACCGTCAGATCAATATCCTCTTTTCGTTGTTCGCTCTCTTCATGCAGTAAGCGCAGGTTCAGGCGTGTATCTGCCGCCTTTTCAAGCGCTGTCTGCAATTTGCGAATCATGGCACCAACGGACAGAACGGCACCTCGAATACCAGCCGCGGCTTCGTTCCAATCGTCAGCATAGGGCGCAGCCAGTGCGTTAAAACGCAATTTATACTCTTCTACCTGCGCAGTGACGGCAGCTTTTCCTGCAGCCTGCTTTTCCTCGACCCTGGATTTAAGGTCAGCGTTTAAATCATTGATGATGGCCTGGAGCTCGGTGGCAAGCTTCGTCTCCAGTTGCTGGACCTGAGATGCGTCCATTAGCCCACCCAGGCTCTTGTTCAGGCGTTGAGTTAATCGCTGGCCGGCCTCGACGGAGGATTGGCCAAGCAAGTCACTGAGTCCATTCAACTCCTTTTCCAGGACGCCTTTGAGGGTCTCGCGGTGCTGACCAAGCTCTTCAGCAAGTTGTGCTGCAAGGTCGTTAAAGAGCACTTCCGCCTGATTTTTAAGAAAGGTTCCCGGCGTAAGATACTGTTCATATTCGTTCATTAGCGCGGTATAGGCATCCTGGGCATCGCCCAGGTACTGCTTAAGCTGCTCGACCACCTCACTCATATCGAAGCCAAGCGTTAGCTTGCTCGCAGTGGCTTTGGTGCTGAGACTGGCGCGGGTAAGGTTTACCCGAACTCCCCTGCTCTCCCCCAGGGAAAGAAACTCAAGCTCGCACTCACGCTCTCTGGAAGCGATAGCATTGAAGGTGAAACTGCCGGCCTCCACGTAGGGAACATTGAGCTGACTGACTTTGAACTCCATCTTAAAATCAGACGACAGATTGATGTTGCTACTCAGGACTAGTCGCTCCAGCCCACCCTGGCGCATGGCGGAGTCGACAGCGGCAACGTCAAAGGGGCTGGGTAGTGTCGGCAGACATGAAGCCACGACCTCGGCGAATAACTTGTGTCGCTCCGCTACTGGAACGTCATACCAAAAAGCGAGCGCGTGGTCGCTACTGCCCCGACCTTGCCAGCCAATGGCCAGCGGACCCCGCTCAGCATTCCCATCCAACCCTGCGTTTACATTGCCTTTGAACTCTACCCGTAAGAGATAGTCATCTTCGTCGAATGAGCTTTTGCCGCTATCCAGACGGTCGTTTGCTTCCAGTTCTATTGAAGCGCTAGCACCACCGCTCAGCACGAATGACAATTGACCGTCGAAACTGTCACCACTATGGCTATTGCCCCAGTCGAGAACCTGCCAGAGCACTACCCCATCTTCTGTTACGTCATCGTGTAGTGAAATGTCTGTAAGCGGTGTGAGCAATAGCTTGACGCGCTGGTCTAGGCCCTCCTCCCAAAATGCCCGGAGTTTCCTTGATAGCGCGCTGAGGTCGAACGTGTTAATCCCGAGTTCCGTCAGCGCGGACTCGGCCGCTTCGGAGATGTCATCCGCCCGATTGAGAAGGTCAGGAATGTTTCGAATATCTGAATCGTTCACGGCACCTTTCACAAGCGCCCATTGCGCTTGGAGTGAAAGGAGTATCTCCATGGCTTTCGCGTCGTCATCAAGTTCGACGGGACTTCCCGTAACATCCACTAGAAATGTCATCTGAATCTCCTTAATCCATTAGGAATCATGCTTCTGTTCTTCGCTTGTCAATAAGCGCCCATGCAGCTTGAGGTACGCGGACATGCTGTGATCACCCGTGAACTCTTTGAGCTTGGAGCGTAAGGCGTCCCGATCGGCTGTGACATCGACGACATCCAGAACGCGGAACCAGGTCGGCGGGTCCATGACGGCGGTACCGTTCTCGTTGAAATAGATCACGCGGCCGGCATGCTCATACTCATAGATCTGGTCGATCTCGACGGTAAATGGTATGCGCGGCACGATATCTCGCTGATTGATGGACCGCGTGTATCGATTGGGCATAAGCGAGTCAATCAACCGGGCGCACTTGGCGTCACCCACCCGGGGTTGTCCAAAGGTGTGGAGCCCCCCAACAGTGGCGCGAGTCTTGCTGTCTTGCAGCTCGAGTGTGAAACGAAGCGCACTGAGCGTTGCGAGAGCGCCTCCCAGGCTATGGCCGGTGAACCACACCGGAAGCCCCCTTTCCACCACCTTCTGCTCAAGCAGCCATCGTGAAACGTCGGGCCATATCCGGTCTAGCGCCTTGCTAAATCCGGCGTGCAGCTGTGCAGAGCTGCCCCCCAGCCAGACCGGTCGCCGCTGAGTGACATCTGCATTGGTAATCCAGTCCTGAAGTTCCTTTTCGCTGCCTCTAAATGCGACAAAAACGGCCTTGCCGGTGACAGCCACGAGGCACTGCGTGTCAATGACAGTGTCTTCGAGCAAACAGCCTGAAGCACCAATAGACTCAAGGCTGCGCTCAATCTCTACTGAGCCCTGGTAGGCCATATGCGATAGCCGGGCGCACCAATAGATGTTCCTCAGATCGAATCCGTAGTTTCGATCATTGAACTCGCGCAGGCTGTCCAGATCGGCCTGGTCGACTGCCACACCCGTGAGGCTGCTCTTCTTTGCGGGTGCTGCCGTGACTTCGCCCTCGGCCGGTGGCGGCGAACCGGTGCTTATAGGATCACGCACCAGCCCCGACGACTTGATCGCACCACGTGCCTGCACCAGTTTCTGTAGCAGGTCGAACCAAAACGGCGCGCCTAAGGAGACGGCTGCCGCCGTCAACCCTATCCCGATCAACTTGAGCAACCAGAAAAGCTCATAGTCATCGGGCAAACCCGCGAGATCGTCTGCCTCGGCTTTCTGTCGAGCGTCTAGTGCCCGGTGTGCAGAGGCTTCTCCCCCCAGCTCCTGAACACCGGGTCCGCCAACGCCCTGCACGGGGTTCTGCTCAGAAACCGCCGTTTCACCTGAGGACGATGCGGGTCCAGCCTCGGTCGCTGACACCAACAGCTCCTTCCCCTTGGCGGATGCATCTCCGATATTCGCTTGGGCTTGTCTCTCACGGCTAGGCAGTGGAAACCTCAGATACCGTGGATCGACCCTATCCCAGCCAATATGCGGCAGAAGCTCAGTGGTACCGGCCTTGATGACGGCGCTCTCGACACAGTCCTCGTCGCTGATTTGGAATAGCCGGCACGCAGATTCTAAAGACACTGGATCACCGTAAGCGCCAGGAAGTGGCTTTTCCCGCTGAGCGTCATCGTCTTGCTCGGCTTTAGCAGACGCCTCCCTTTCGGCGAGTGCCGTGGCAAACTTAACCCGGCTCTCGCGCAGCGTTGGATCCTCGAGCAACTGCTTGAACATCGATATCGCATCGGCATTCAGCACGGTGGCGACGACAAAGCCGGTCCCCATTAAGTACTCGCGGATCTTGCGCTTGTAGTGTCCGTGGGACCGTTCCGCGGTGTGTTCGAACCACTGTTGAATAAGCGAATTGAATCGATCGACATCGCAGTCAGCCTGCACCCAGAGCTTTCGGAGCTTAGGATAGTAGGAGGGTAGTCCGTTAGGCCTAGGAGCTTGACGGAAGAACTGATCAAGGACAGCAGGCGTTAGCGTCACACTGTGCGCCCTATCTCGATTGAGCAGTAAATCTAGCAGTACATCTGTGAACACCTCGGCTCTGATATAGGACGGGCCGCGTTTAAAGTTGGCGTCCAACTCCATGTCTGGATACTCAATCCTCTCAGCGGAAGCGAAGTTACTGCGCAGCCAGCGCCAGGCGTTGGCAAAGAACTCTTTGTAAACCCTCCTTCCTATGGAGATGCGTCGAATATCCTCATGAGCGTAGAACGCTTCGGTATCTTCTCTAATTAGGCTACGAATCGAACGCTTGAGAGCTCGTGGTTTGGTACGACAAATGTTTGATATCGATTCCGCGACAGCGGATACAACTAGACTAAGGATCAGGAAAACAGAAAACAGTCCGATAAATGCGTCGATGGGCTCCACTGAGTTATCCCCTATGCTTTATTGCTCTACCTGGTGCGAACACCGTGCGCATAGTTGATTGACGCAAGCTTTGCACACGGATCGGCCAGTCAATCTACAGAATTTCCAGGACTTGCGGGCCATAAAAGCCTAGACCGGGAATCGCCTTCTTCAAGTAATCGAATGGTCTAGTCCCCCTGGCTGGGAACGCGAGCACATCCTGCTGCCAATTTCTTGCGCTCAGGCGCGGCATCCGGCCCCGGGCCGTGATCGGTCCGCCACCGTGCTACTCAGTTATACGATGTCCTTTGACCAGAAGGAGTCAGCTTTATGTCAGTAAAATTGAAACCCCTGGCCACCACGGCGACATGCCTTTTTTGTGCTAGTCCGGGTTCGCCAAGGCGGAGAGCGCATCGTTCAAAGTTGCCCTCGAAGTGCGCTAATATGACTGCGCGAAGCGGCCGCAACAGCTCACAGATTGCAATGCAGCATGCCAGAAAGTCATGCTGCGGACGCTTGACGTGGCGGTACTTGACGAGGCCGCAGGCGCCAGATCGGTCGCCAGCTACGGGACACAGACTGAACGCTGGTCTAGCCTTGGCGGTATCTTCTGTGGCGAAGACAGGTCCGTCACGGTGGATGTGGAAATACGGTCACCCGAAGATGAGCGTTTCCGGATTGAGCTCGCCTACGAGTACACGGCTGACGACAGCGGCATCATAGCGGACAGCACGTCTGTGAACGCGATGCCGGGTGACGGGCCGTGGGTCGGGAGAAGCTCCATAACTGAGATGGATGCGGATATCGACGGAAGCACCCAGGTTGCGGCCTTCCTGAGACTGGCTGTACTGAGCACAGACGCGCTCTAGGCAGCCTGCGCCACAGCCCCTGCAAGACAAGTAGCCCCTCTACTTCTCAGCCTCTACCGGCGTGCGCTAGTATCCGGCTCGCTGGTACCAAAAGGAGGAGTCTGGCAGATGTCCAAACCGAAGCGAGTGATGGCGGCTTCCCTGTGCGTATTGAGCCTTGGCCTGACATCATCAGACGCTGACAATGCAACAGAAGCACAGGGTGGTACCCAGGCGGTACAGGTAACCGTTGAGGTACTGGAGTTCGATTGCCTGAACGCCACCACGGATCTGGTGAAGTGCAACAGCGTGATGCGCGCTGCCAGGACCAGCGTCCCCGATACCAGCGTGTTGTCAGCCGTGGCGCCTGAGGTCCGCAAGGTCGAGTACAGCGGCCTGCTCTACCCGGACCAATTGCTGCGGGGTAAGGCCAGCGAGGGTGATACGCGACTGGAAGTAAAGCTCGATACGGGCGTGCCGGTGGATGGGCGTTACCAGGTGGAGCTGCGGGCCAAATACATCAGGGAAGGCAACCGACTGACCTCGCTCAACAGCTCGCTGCTGATGATTCCGGGCGAGGGCCCCGCGCGCGCCTCCGGCGGCATGACGGAGCGCGCGGTGAAAATAAAAGGCAAGGAGCGCCGCGTGTCCAGATACGAACTGGTGCAGCTACGCCTGGAGACACCCTGAGACCGTGGGGGCCGCTTCTGTGCTAACGCCCCAGGGAATCGACGTAGCGCAGAAACTCTCCGCTCTCCATGGCTCGCGCCCAATAGAACCCCTGCCCCACATCGCAGCCCAGCTCAGCGACCTTGCTGGCCACCGCCTGGCTGTCCACGCCCTCGGCCACCGTGGTCAGCGCAAAGCTGTGGGCGATGCCCAGCATGGCCTGCACCAGGGCCTCGTCACCCTGGTCGGTATCCACCCGGGATATAAAGCTGCGGTCCACCTTGAGCACATTGGTGCGCAGCCGCTTCAGGTACTGCAGGCTGGAGTAGCCGGTACCGAAATCGTCGATCGCCAGTGATACCCCCATCTCGCCGAGCTGGTCTATCGCCTCCCTCACCTGCCCGCCGTACTCGATCAGCATGGTCTCGGTGAGTTCCAGCTCCAGCAGTTCCGGGGCCAGCCCGCTGTCTGCCAGCGCGCCTTCCACCAGTTCGACGATGTGGCCGCGCTTGAAATCCATCGGTGATACGTTTACCGACACTGACAGCTCGGGATAGCCGGCGGAGTGCCAGTCGACACAGGCCTGGCAGGCCTGCGGTATGACCCAGTCGGTAATGTCGACGATCACCCCACTGCGCTCCGCCAGCTGGATGAAACTACCCGGGTACAGCAGGCCTTCCCTGGGGTGCTGCCAGCGCACCAGGGCTTCCGCCCCCACTACCTGGTCCCTGCCCAGTGCCAGCTTGGGCTGGAAATGCAGTTCGAACTGGCGCTTGGCCACCGCCTCTCGCAGCTCGGTGAGCAGGTTCAAATCGCGGGTGGCGTCGATATTCATGGCGCTGTTGAAGAAGCGGTAGCCATTACGCCCCTTCTCTTTGACATCGTACATGGCGATATCGGCGAGCTTGCTCACCACATCAAATTCCTCGCCATCCGCCGGCGACATGGCGATGCCTATGGAGGCTGTCAGAACCACGTTGGCATCGCCCAGCGCCGTGGGCTGACGAATAGCATCCAGCAGCTTGAGCGCAATGTTGGCGGCCTGCTCCTGGGACTGGATATCTTCCAGGATCACCAGAAATTCATCGCCACCCTGCCGACAGACCTGGTCGCTGTCCCGCAGCGCTGACTCCAGGCGCACCGCCACCTTCACCAGCATGTCATCGCCGGCCTGGTGCCCGTAGCTGTCGTTCACCGACTTGAAGTGGTCCAGGTCGACAAACAGGGTCGCCACCATCTTGTTCTGGCGCCGGGCCAGTGCCTGGGCGTGATTGAAAAACTCCCGGGCCAGGGAGCGGTTGGGCAAACCGGTCAGCGCGTCGTGAAACACCAGTCGCTCAATGCGCGCCTGGGATTCGATCACCCGTTGGTTTTCCGCCTGCAGGCTGGCGAAGATATGGCGCAGGTCCCGGGAGATCACCCAGGCAATGTACGAGGACACCAGCAGGATCACCAGGATAATCACCATGGCGGTGAGACCGCTGGCGCCAGGCGCGTTGGTATGCCAGCCGAAATGATTGGCCAGACCTATCGCCGCCACCGTGGCACTGGCGTAGACCACCATCGCAAAGAACAGCTTGCGGTGCCCCATGAGGGCGGTGAACACGATCAGCACCGGGAAACCCAGCACTACCTCGTCGCGCAGCCCCTTGAACAACCACATAAACAGGCTGAGAATTACCGCGATCATGCTCAGTAGCAGGGCACGGGCCAGATCGGCCTGGTCACGCCGCACCAGCCAGGGCACCAGGCACATGGATGCTGCCGTCATGCCGAGCATGCCTTCCACCAGGCCTACGCGGCCCTGCCCCAGGCGCAGCAACAGCACCACAACGATGCCGATCTCCAGAGACCAGAAAAGGTGCGTCAGGTGGCGAAAACGAAAGCCGGTTTCAGTCGTTCGCGGAGCGTGACCCCGAGGGTGCGGTTTCCGGAGATCCTGTTCCATGGCCTCTCACTACATCGGTGCAGCGCGTCATAGCACATGCACTATTGAGAGTCTGGCACAGGCCAGGAATTTTGCTCGCGGCTAGTCTTCGCCCCAGTCGAAGTCGTCACTGGTGAAGTCTTCGCCAGCGGTGTTCTCACTGAGGCCCTGGCTGCTATCGCCGCCGTAGCACTCGTCGACCTCATCCTTGGCAGTCATGTAGGCCAGCAGCAGCTTGCGCTTGACGTCCATTTCCTCGAGCAGATTGAGGTCTTCGTACAGCAAGGCGTTGCCGTAGCCCTGCAGCGGGCCGTCTATGGGTCGTGCGCACTTGTGGATGGGCATATTACCCGGTAGCTGCTCGTCAGGGCGGTACAGGAAGATCTGCAGGTCGTCAGCAAAGTACGCGAAATCCACATCGCCGTCTTCGGCCCGGTCGGTCAGGCACATGGTGTAGATCAGGAAGGAGTCACAGCTGGTAATGCCGGGATTGTCCACGACCGGAAACTGCGACTGCTGGGTAGACGCACAGGCCGTGGTCAGCGCGGCGAAAAGCAGTATGGCAGGAAGGCGAAGCCGGTTCATGGTCGTTGAGGAAAGTGGGAAACCTGCGCATAGTACGCGCAAGCGAGCGGTTTGTCTGCGGCCCAACGGTAGATACCCCACGTTTTGTGTACCATGTCCCGGTTTTCTCTATGGTAGATACGCAGTGTTACAAATTTCTGATCAGATTTGCGTTCCCGAAGAAGAAATCGAACTATCGGCAATACGCGCCCAGGGTGCCGGCGGCCAGAATGTCAACAAAGTCTCCAGCGCCATACACCTGCGCTTTGACATACCCGCCTCTTCCCTGCCCGCTACCGTCAAGGAGCGCCTACTGGCGTCCAGGGATCGTCGCATTTCCAGCGACGGTGTGCTGGTTATCAAGGCCCAGCGCTACCGCAGCCAGGAGAAGAATCGCGCCGATGCGCTGGCGCGGCTCACCGAACTGCTGGCAGGCGCCAGCCGGGTGCCTAAACCCCGCCGGGCCACGAAGCCGAGTCATGCCGCTCGTCGTCGCCGCGTGGATGACAAAACCCGCCGAGGCGCCACCAAGGCCATGCGCCGCAAACCGGAGCACTAGACCGGCCATTGGTGGCCTGAGCCGGCTACCGCGATTACACTGGCGCGCAGCTAAACGGATGGATGTCTGATGACAGTCAGCTTTGTATTGACGGTGTTAACGGCAAAACGATTGGCGTCTGGCCGCCTCCAGGACAGGGAGCGCTGATGGATCCCCTTACCCAGGGCGTGCTCGGCGCCGCTGCTCCCAAAAGTGTCGCCCCTCCGGAGCATGCCCGTATCGCCTGTCTGCTGGGCTTCCTGGCGGGCATGGCGCCCGATCTGGATGTGTTCATCCGCTCACCCGAGGATCCGCTGCTGTTCCTTGAGTTCCACCGCCAGTTCACCCATTCGCTGGTGTTCATTCCAGTCGGGGGCTTGATCGTCGGTTACTTGCTGCACCGGCTATATGCGGCCAGGCGCGGTCTCAGCCTGCGACACTCGGTGATGTATTGCACCCTCGGCTATGCTACCCACGCCCTGCTGGACTCCTGCACCACCTATGGCACCCAGTTGTTCTGGCCCTTCAGCGACCAGCGCTTCGCCTGGAACACCGTGTCGGTGGTGGACCCCCTGTTTACCCTGCCAATACTGCTACTCATCGGCATTGCCACCTGGCGTCGCAAAGCGGCGCTGGCCCGGCTGGCACTGGCCTGGGCCATCGCCTATCCCACCCTTGGCCTGGTGCAGCGTGACCGGGCCGAAGCGGTGGGCTGGGCGCTGGCGGAACAGCGAGGCCACGTACCAATCCGCCTCGAAGCCAAGCCCAGCTTCGCCAACCTGCTGGTATGGAAATTGGTTTACGAGACGGAGGAGCGCTACCACGTGGACGCCGTGCGCGCCGGCTGGGAGATGTTGACGTTTGAGGGTAACAGCGTGCCCAAGCTGGATGTGCGCAGGGATTTTCCCTGGCTGGCGCCGGGCAGCCAGCAGGCCCTGGATATCGAACGGTTTCGCTGGTTCTCCAACGGCTACCTGGCCGTGGAACCCGGCAATCCCTACCGCATCACCGATATCCGCTATTCCATGGTGCCCAATGAAATCCAGGGCTTGTGGAGCATAGAGCTCGACCCCGCTGCCGAGCCGGACAGTCACGTCGGTTATGTGGTTTCAAGAGCCGCCGACGAACGCGCCGTGGGAAGCTTTCGCGCCATGTTATTCCCATAATTATCAATGACTTGAAAATTTTTCTTTGAGTAAATTCAAGCCATCGACGGCCGCCGCTGTTGTCATCGCCAATATGATCGGCACCGGTGTATTCACCAGCCTGGGCTACCAACTGGTCGAACTCGAGTCTGGATTTGTGCTGTTGATGCTGTGGGCGGTGGGTGGCCTGGCGGCACTGTGTGGCGCCCTGTCCTACGCCGAACTGGGTGCTGCCCTGCCCCGCTCCGGGGGTGAATACAACTTTCTCTCCGAGATCTACCACCCGGCAGCGGGGTTCGTGTCCGGCTGGGTATCCGCCACCGTAGGCTTCGCGGCGCCCACCGCCCTCGCCGCTCTCACCTTTGGCAGCTACCTGGCCTCCGTGGTGCCAGCGCTCTCTCCGCTGTGGCTGGCCACGGGCGTCATCGTGACACTGAGCTTTGTGCACTGCACCAGCCATCGGCAATCGGGTGGCGCCCAGAGCCTGCTGACGGTGCTGAAAATCCTGTTGATCCTGGGCTTTAGCGGGCTGGCCTTGCTGTGGGGCAACAACCCGACGCCCATCGCGTTCAGCCCCCGGCATGGGGATGGCGCCCTGCTGCTGAGCGGCGCCTTCGCAGTGTCGCTGATCTATGTGAACTACGCCTTTTCCGGCTGGAATGCCGCCACCTATATCAGCGGCGAGCTGCAAGATCCGCAGCGCCAGCTACCGAGGGTGCTGTTTGGCAGTACCCTGCTGGTGGCTTTGTCCTACCTGCTGCTGAACTATGTGTTTCTATCGGTGGCGCCGGCGGCGGCCATGAAAGGCCAGGTTGAAGTAGGCTATATCGCCGCCAAATACGTGTTTGGCGGTATGGCCGCCGACATCATGGGCAGCCTGCTGGCGCTGCTGTTGATCTCCACGGTCAGCGCCATGATTCTGGCGGGGCCGCGGGTGCTGCACGCGATTGGCGAGGACTTTCCCCTGTTCCGCTACCTGGGCCATACCAATGCCGATGGCATACCGGTGCGCGCGATACTGCTGCAGGCCGGGGTAAGCCTGGCTTTCCTGTGGACGTCATCCTTCGAGAGCATTCTGGTATTTGCCGGCGCCACCATGGCGCTCAACACCTTCTTCACGGTGCTCGGCGTGTTTGTGCTGCGCCGTAACCGCCCGCAGCTAGTGCGACCTTATCGCACCTGGGGCTACCCACTACCACCGCTGGTGTTCCTGGTGATCACCGGCTGGACGCTTTTCTATACTGTGCAGCAACGGCCCCGGGAGGCCTGGCTGTGCCTGGCCGTACTGGTATCCGGGGCGGCGCTTTACAGGCTGAGCGTGCTGCTCGGACAACGGACTAACGGGAATCGAGATCATGGACTTTGAGCTGGCGGAAGAATACCGGATGCTGGGAGAACTGGTGGAGAACTTTGTCAGCGACCACCTGTACCCACTGGAACCGGCGGTGCTGGCGCGGGAGGCCGCGGGCGAAGGGGCGCACATTACCACCGAGGAACGGGCTAGCCTGGATGTCGCGTCACGGGAGCTTGGACTCTGGGGGCTGGATGCCCCGGAGGCCATGGGCGGCATGGACCTTCCCGCCATCGCCCTGGTGGCCGTCAACGAGGCCATCGGCAAGAGCGTGGTGCCCTATGTCCTGCCGCCGGATTCCCCCAACCTGCGGATGCTCGATGCCACCGTCAATCAAGAGCAGCGCGAGCGCTACCTGGAACCTTATATCCGCGGAGAAACCGTATCCGCCATCGCCATCTCCGAGCCCGGGGCCGGCTCTGATCCCGCCGCGATGAAAACCAGCGCGCGTCGCGACGGGGATGACTGGCTGCTGAACGGCCGCAAGATCTGGATCAGCAAGGCTGACATCGCCGACCACTTCATCACCATGGCAGTGACCGACAAGGCCAGGGGCGCTCGCGGCGGTATCTCTGCCTTTCTGGTGGACCGCAACGCAGCGGGGCTGAGTATTGCCCGCAAGATACCCATGCTGGGCGGCAATGCGACCTTTGAACTGGAACTCGCTGATTGCCGTCTGCCCGCCAGCGCCCTGCTGGGTGACGAGGGTCAGGGCTTCGCACCGATGCAGCTCCGGCTCTCCACGCGGCGGCTGGAGATGGCGACCTGGTGCATCGGTGTCGCCCAACGGGCGCTCGATATGCTGCTGGAATATGCCCCGCAGCGGGAGACCTTTGGCGGGCCGCTGGCCGACAAGCAAACCGTGCAAAACTGGATCGCCGAGTCGGAGACCGACATCCACAGTGCCCGGCTGATGGCCTGGCATACCGCCTGGAAGCTGGATCGCGGGGAGTCGGTGCGGCGCGAAATCTCCATGCTCAAGGCCCACGCCACGGAAATGGCCTGGCGTGTCGTTGATCGGGCGATGCAGGGGTTTGGCGCCATGGGAATGACCAAGGAGTTGCCCTTGCAGCAGATGGCAAACGAGGTGCGCTTGATGCGCATCTACGATGGCCCCACCGAGATTCACAAGTGGGTGGTGGCGCGGGACCTGCTGCGCGGCTAATTCCCGGCCGGTATATAAAACGTTTCCTTACCTTCCAATCGTTATTGGGTGCTGTCGTCTTGAGCGAACCATACTGCGTATATGCGGTATAGGGAGGCCAATCATGAAACGACGCTTTTTCCTGTCCGACGACCTCGACGAGCTCGATCGCTGTGAAGCGGAGCTGCTCGAAGCGGGCCTCGGTACACCGCAGATTCATGTTCTCAGCCGCGATGACGCCGGCGTTGCCCACCGCGCCCACCTGACCCCGGTTGAAGCCGTACTCAAAAAAGACGTAGTGCATGGCACCGAGGTCGGAGCACTGATCGGGATGGCTGGCGCCGCCCTGGTGCTGAGCATCGCCTGGTTCACCGGGGTTACTGCCAGCGTAGGCTGGGTACCGTTTATCTTCCTGGCGATCATCGTGCTGGGTTTCTGTACCTGGGAGGGCGGCCTGTTCGGCATTCAGGAACCGCACCGGGAGTTTTCCCGCTTTGACGAGGAACTGGAGCGCGGCGGGCATCTGTTTATCGTCGATATTGGCGAGGGCGATGCCGACGTGCTTGAACAGGTGATGGCAGCTCATCCCGCCGTGCGCTTTGCGGGTGAAGGCAACGCGACACCGGAACTGGTGGTGCAGGCCCACAAGAAGTTCAACGACGCTATGCAGACTCTGCCCTAGCCGTTGCTCCACTGTGCCGTGGATGAGGCTGACGCGGGCCGCTTACGGCACGCCAGCAGCGGGACGATTAAGGCTAGAATAGCGACTGCAGTGCAAGGAGCGCAGCGCCCTGAGCAGTCACAGCGTCACTACCGAACTTCAGTACCTCATCTATACCGGTGAAAGACCGGTGTATTTTGCCTCTGTTGGCGGTGCCGATGCGGCACTGAGTATCAGCGCCAGTTTCGATACCCGGCGCGTGGAGGTGCGCGATGCCCGCGGGCTGCCGGAGCCTGCCAGCCTGGACCGACAGGGTTTTGCCCTCTGGCCCCAGACCACGGCCATCGCCGACTTTTACGCCCCCATGGCCGGCTGGCAGGCAGCCTATGAATCAGAGTTGGAGGCCCTGCTGAAACAGGCTACCGGCGCCAGCGAGGTGTTCATCTTTGACCATACCCTGCGCTCGGACTCGGCAGCCATGCGTGGCCAGCATGCGATTCGCGAACCCGCCACGGTGATTCACAACGACTACACCGACGCCTCCGCCGCGAAACGCCTGCGCGACTTGATCCCGGCAGAACACGTCGAGGGCTGGCTTGGCGATCGCCACGCCATCGTCAATGTCTGGCGCTCTGTCGCCGGGCCGGTGGTGACCACGCCACTTGCCTGCTGTGACGCCTCAAGCCTGGCGCCAGGCGACCTGATCGCCAGCGAGCGGCGCGCTGAGGACCGCATCGGGGAGTTGGAATTGGTGCGCTGGAATCCCGAACATCGCTGGTACTACTACCCCGCGATGCAGCGCGATGAAGTGTTGCTGATCAAGACCTTCGATTCTGCCCGGGACGGACGGGCGCGTCGCTCTATTCACACCGCCTTCCTGAACCCGACAGCACCCGCCGACGCGCCGCCGCGCCAGAGCCTGGAATCACGCAGCATACTGCGGTTCCGGGGGCACCCGTCGTAAACCGCTACCAGGGCAGATCGCTGCCGTCGTAGCTGAGAAAGCGGCCGCTGTCGGTCGCTGTAAGGCCTTCAAACACCTTGCGCATGCCGTCTATGGAAACGCCGGTGGTAATGGTGGCGCCCTCTCCGCCCATATCGGTCTGCACCCATCCGGGGTGCATGGCGACTACGGTTATGCCCTCCGCGGCCAGATCGCTGGCGGCGGACTTGACCACCGCATTCAGCGCCGCCTTGGAGGCCCGATAGCTGTACAGGCCGCCATCACTGTTGCCGGCGATGCTACCGAGAATACTGCTCATGCCGATGACGAGCTTCTTGTCGCCGGCCGCCAGGTGCGCCCGGAAGGCCTGGATCATCAATGCGGGACTCACAGTGTTCACATTCATCGCCAGCATGAAGTCATCCTGCTCCAGCTCGCCCAGCACCTGGGCTTGTTCGGCCATCACTCCGGCATTGAGCACCAGGTGGTCGATGGGTCGGTCTTTCAGCATGTCGGCGAGGCTGTTGATGGCTTCGCTGTTAGTGACCTCCAGCGGGTAGAGCTCGATATTGCTGGCGACATCTGCCAGGCCACTCGCCTCAACCGCAGAGCCCAGGTCGCGACAGGTGCCGATGACATCCCAGCCAGCCTGGGAGTACTGCTTGATGAACTCGAGGCCCAGGCCTCGGTTGACGCCGGTGACGAGCGCTGTCGGCATGCACGGATCTCCTGATGAATTTCAATCACTGTAACCAACGCAGGCCAGCATGCAACAGATCATTGCCTCCCGGAACATTCTGTTCAGGTCGGCCGATCGCAGGCAGCCCACCACTGGTCGCATCCGGATCAAGCTGACCTGCAGCACTGCAGTACACTGGCAGCGACCATTGAGGAGGATCGACTGATGAGCCATCCCAGCGCATTCTGGGATCGCATCGCCAAGCGCTATGCAAAATCACCGGTGGCCGACGAGGCCGCCTATCGTCACAAGCTGGAAGTCACCCGGCAGTACTTCACACCTGACACACGGGTACTGGAATTCGCCTGCGGCACAGGGACGACCGCCATCGAGCATGCCCCCATTGTGGGACACTACCTGGCGACAGACTTTTCCGCCGGAATGTTGGAAATCGCCCGCAGCAGGGGTGCGGGTGTCGACAATCTCGCATTCGAACAGGCCACGCTGGAGCAGCTGCCCGGTAAAGCCTGCTTCGATGTGATCCTCGGCATGAGCATCCTGCACCTGGTGGACGACCTCGACGACACGCTCGCCCAGGTTCACAGGCTGCTGGTAGCGGATGGCGTTTTTGTGTCCAGCACCATCTGTATGAGCGACCGCCACGGCTGGTTTCGCCTGGTGGGCCCGATCGGCCACCGGCTGGGCCTGTTTCCGCGGGTCAGAATGTTCAGCAGAGATCAGTTGGAAGAGCGTATCCAGGCCGCCGGTTTCCATATCGACTACCGTTACCAGCCCTCGCCTGGCAAGGCCGTTTTCATCGTCGCCCGCCGGGTCGCCAGGGAAAACTAGCCCAGCGCTGGCGGCGCTTTAGCGGCGTATCGCCCTCTGCGGGGCCTGTTGCTACACTTCGACGGAGCGAAGCCAGGACAACAGCGGCATGCCCGAAGCGGCGGCAGACCACGACAGCGACAGCAAGACTAGGAGCGGCACTGACAACAACGCCGTGCAGCCGCCATCTCACGACCAGGAGGTGGTGTTCGACAGCGCCGGTCTACCGAAGATGGTCCCGGCGGGCTACCGATCTCCCTACGACCAGGACTGGCGCGTGCTGGGCGGCCTGGCTGTCACCTTCGTCTACCTGATTCTGATGGGGCTCTACATCGATTCCGAAGTGGGCTGGGCGGCCTTTGTCACCCTGCAGGTGGAGCGCATGGGCAGCTTCCTGGAGGGCGCCTTCGCCCCCCTGGCCTTCCTGTGGCTGGTGATTGGCTACTTCCTGCAGAAGAAAGAACTGCGCCAGAACACCGAGGCCATGAAGATGCAGTTCGTGGAAATCCAGCGTTCTGCGGAACAGGCGACGGTGCAGGCGGAGGCCACCCAACGGGCCGAGTTGCATCAACGTCGGGAATCCTACCTCAAGCTCGCGGAGCTGGTGCGCACCCAGCTGGGCTACGTGGTGGGACTGCTCTACCTGTCGAGCCAGATGGCCGACCGCAATGAGGAGAAAGTGCCTGCGGAGCGGCTCGCCAACCTGTGGATGGTGGTGGGCCGGGATGACCCGGAGGCCTTCTCCCGGGAGCTGCTCAGGATCAGCACCGTCAGCACCCTCCAGTACCGCTTCAAGCTGTTCTTTGGGACTGAAATTCGTACCCGCCATACCACTAACTTCGAACACAGCTTCGAGCGCCTGCTGCGGGCGGCGGAAAGCTGTGACGAGGACGATATGATCCGCGATGCCCTGATGGGCAGCGCCCACGGCAACCTCTACCGCCGCATCCAGAACGTCAGGGAAACCATGCCTGAAGAGTTCGAGATTGGCGTTTACAACTTCGACCCCGATAGCCGCGAAGGGGAGATGGAGCCGCTGTAGGCGCCCCCATCACCATGCCAGCGCTGGTTACTCCCCAGCGTCGGCCAGCAACAGCGCTTCCAGGTCGAATACGTGTTGGTCGTGGACACCCAGCTCCCGCAAAGACGCCGCTAGTGTTAGCAGGTACTCACGATTCGAGCCGCTGGGGCCGTGGCTTGCAGCAATATGGCGCGCCAACTCGGGCAGTGGTTCGGGGCCCAGAAAGGCGTGGTTGTCCGGGTCGGCGATATATACCGTGGCCGTCACCTGACGCCGATCAGCCAGGGTCATGGCGGTGTCGACCCGCTGGTAGCCGTTTTTTTCCCGGTGATCAAGGTGGTCAAATACGGCCTCGGTGATGCAATAGGCAATTCCATCGCAGCGTTGTCCCGCCGCCTCCACCAGGGTTACCACGCGTCCCGGGGCTTCGGGTGTGCCGCGATGATCGTGGGAACCCTGCCAGAAACGCCGCTCCCAGCCGACGATGTGCGCCTCGACCCGGTCCAGAAAAGGAAAATCCACTTTATAGATCAGCGATCCGTAGCCGAATACCCAGTGACTCATAAGCCGCTTACTGCCGTATACAGTGCTGTAACTGTTAAGAAATGTGAGCTGTTTCCAGCCTGTTGAACTTTAGCGATAGAGGTCTTTCTAAAGTCCCGTGCATTACTGCTACACTATCAGACCGCTTAAAGTGTGAGAAAACCTTTGACCAGACTACGCATCCTGACGGGTCTCGTGGCGCGTCTCACAGCGCCGACCCTCGTGCTTTCGCTGGCATCCGCGTCCGCCGGTGCCGTTACCCAGACTCCAGATGCCATCATCACACCCAGCCAGAACATGGCCAAGACCGCCATGGAGCTGGTTGAGAAGCTGGAGACCCGGCACTACTCCAAGCGTGAGTTCGACGATGCCATGTCTTCCGAGGTGCTCGACAACTACCTCGACAGCCTGGACCCTACCCGCTCTTTCCTCTATGCCGATGATGTCGCGCGCTTCGAATCCAAGCGTTACCTGTTGGATGACGAATTCAGCAACGGCGACCTGAGCACCGGCTTCGATCTCTTCAATCTCTACCAGGATCGCCTGGAAGCGCGCTTGCAGAGTCTGGTCGAGGAACTGCCCGAGCTGGTCGCCAGTATGGATTTCTCGGTCGAGGAAAGCCTGTCCCTGGAGCCAGAAAAGCAGGGCTGGCCGAAAAACGCCGCCGAGGCCGACGAGCGCTGGCGCAAGTCCATCAAAAACTCGGTGCTCAGCCTCAAGATCGCCGGCAAGGCCGATGACGAAATCGCCCCGGTGCTCATCAAGCGTTACAACAACCAGCTCAAGCGCATCGCCCAGTACAACGCCCAGGACGTATTCCAGGTCTACGCCAACGCCCTGTCCGAGCTCTACGACCCCCACACCAATTACCTGTCCCCGCGCACCTCCGAGAACTTCAACATCAATATGAGCCTGTCCCTGGAGGGCATCGGCGCGGTGTTGCAGTTGCAGGACGAATACACCAAGGTGGCGCGCATCGTTCCCGCCGGCCCCGCTGACAAGCAGGGCGAACTGCAGCCCTCGGATCGTATCCTGGGCGTGGCCCAGGGCGAGGACGGCGCCTTCGAGGATGTGCTGGGCTGGCGCCTGGATGAAGTGGTGCAGCTGATTCGGGGCCCCAAGGGGACCACCGTGCGCCTGCAGGTGATTCCCGCCAAGGCGGCCACACCTGATGAGCAAAAAGTCATCACCATCGTCCGCAACAAGGTAAAGCTCGAGGAGCAGAGCGCGCAGAAGGAGATTATCGAGGTGCCGCGCGGTGATGAAACCCTGCGCCTGGGCGTCATCGATATCCCCACCTTCTATATCGACTTCGAGGGCATGCGCCGCGGCGAGCCGGACTTCAAAAGCACCACGCGCGACGTCAAGCGCCTGTTGGATGAGCTGATTGCCGAGGACGTCGACGGCGTCATCATCGACCTGCGCAACAACGGTGGCGGCTCGCTACAGGAAGCCAATGACCTGACGGGCCTGTTTATCGAATACGGCCCCACCGTGCAGATTCGCCACTCTTCACGCAAGGTGTTCCGCGACGGCAAGCGCCTGCGGACGCCCTACTATGACGGACCGTTGGCGGTGATGATCAATCGCCTGAGCGCGTCCGCGTCGGAGATTTTTGCCGGCGCCATCCAGGATTATCAGCGCGGCATCGTGGTGGGCAGCCAGTCCTTCGGCAAGGGCACGGTGCAAACCCTGATCCCGCTGCCGGAAGGCCAGCTCAAGCTGACGGAGTCCAAGTTCTACCGCATCAGTGGCGACAGCACACAGCATCGCGGTGTGATTCCCGACGTCGAGTTCCCGGACACCTACGACTCGGAAGAAATCGGTGAAAGCACCCTCAAGCATGCGCTCGACTGGGACCAGATCACCCCGGTGCGGCACCGCAAGTATCACGACATTCCCTCGCTGGTGCCCTACCTGACAGATCTGTACCAGGACCGGGTGCGCAGCAACCCGGACTTTATCTACCTGCAGGACAGCCTGGAGCTGGCGGAAGAGGCTCGCAACGCGGAAACCCTGCCCCTCAACGAAGCGGCCCGTAAAGCCCTGCGCGAGGAGCGCAAGGCCAAGTCGCTGGCGATAGAAAACAAGCGCCGCCTGGCCAAGGGCCTGTCGCCACTGGAGGACTTCCTGGAGGAAGGCGACCAACTGGCGGCGGCGGACCTTCCCGATGACAGTGATGAGTCCCCGGCCGGCGCCGGCCAGGAGGGCGTTGACGGTGCGTCTATAGGTTCGGATATCAGTTCAGAGTCGGAAGACGAGCAGGAAGAGGAAGAAGTTGACGTGCTGTTGATGGAAGCCGGCAACATCCTCGTTGACGCTGTCGCCGCTCGCAGCGAGATGCTCGCCAGCACCCAACGCTAGTGATACCGGGTTGCTTCGGCAGCCCTCAGGAATCTGCCTGCCAGCCTACCGGGTGGTCCTCGGTACCCGCGGTCGGCGGCCAGCCGCCGGGATCTCTGGCCTCACCAAACCACTCCAGCCGGTTTCTCAAGCCGACCACGGCGCCGACGATCAGCAGCGTCGGCGCGTGCACACTGGCGCGGGCGACCTGCTCCGGAAGCGTGCCCAGGCTGCCGATCAGGGTGCGCTGGTGCCGGGTAGTACCCTGCTCCACCAGCGCTGCCGGTGTCGACACTTCACGACCATGGGCGACAAGCTGCTCGCAGATCTGCGCCAGGCTCTTCAGCCCCATGTAGAACACCAGGGTTTCCTGGGGATTGCCAAACTCCTGCCAGGGCAGGTCCAGCCTGTTGTTCTTGAGATTGCCGGTGACAAAGCGCACTGATTGGGCGTGTTCCCTGTGGGTCAGGGGAATGCCGGCATAGGCCGCACAACCGCTGGCGGCGGTAACCCCGGGCACGACCTGGAAGGCAACACCTTCGCTGGCAAGCTTTTCAATCTCCTCGCCGCCGCGGCCAAAAATAAAGGGGTCGCCACCCTTGAGCCGGGCAACACACAGGCCCTGCCGGGCCAGGTCCAGCAGCAGTTCGTTGATCTCTCCCTGGGGCAAGGCGTGCTGCTCCCTGCGTTTGCCAACATAGATGCGTTCAGCGTCGCGACGGGCCATATCGAGAATTTCCGGCGTCACCAGGCGATCGTAGAGCACCACATCGGCTTCCTGCAGCAAGCGGGCGGCCTTGAAAGTCAGCAGCTCGGGGTCGCCGGGGCCGGCGCCAATCAGGTATACCTGGCCCCGGGGTTCATCCTTGTCCTGCTCCAGGTATTCCTTCACCAGCACCTCGGCCTCGGGTTCTTTTCCCGCCAGCACCAGTTGGCCCACGGCCCCGTGTACGACCTTTTCCCAGAAGCGTCGCCGCTGCCCCTCCTCAGCGATACCGGCTTTGACCGCGTCGCGAAAGCGACCGGTGAACTCTGCCAGCCGACCGTAGGCCGCCGGAATCAGCGCTTCGATCTTGCTGCGCACCAGCCGCGCGACCACCGGGCTGCGCGCCGAACTGGTGATGCCGATCACCAGCGGCGAGCGGTCTACGATGGACGGGAACACAAAACTGCAGAGCTCCGGGCAGTCCACCACATTCACGGGAATATTGCCCCGGCCGGCGTCTTCGGCCACCAGTCGATTCACCGCATCATCGGGCGTTGCGGCGACCACCAGGGTGACACGCTCAAGATCGCTGCTGGCGTAGCGTGCCTCGCGCCACTCACCGCCCGTGCGCTCGAGCATGTCCCGCAGCTCCGCATCAATGTCCGGCGCCACGCAGAGCAGCCGGGCGCCGGCCCGGGTCAGCAGCCGTGCCTTGCGCACTGCTACCTTGCCGCCACCGACCAGCAACACCGGGCGATCGCGCAGCTGGAAAAACAGCGGCAGGTATTCCACCGCCTAGGGCTCCAGGACCGCCTGTCCGCCGAGATAGGGCTGCAGCGCCTCCGGTACCGTCACACTGCCATCTTCACGCTGACCGTTTTCCAGAACGGCAACCAGGGTCCGCCCCACGGCGAGGCCGGAGCCGTTCAGTGTGTGCAAGAGCTCGGGTTTGTTGGCCTCCGGATTGCGCCAACGCGCCTGCATACGGCGGGCCTGGAAGTCGCCCATATTGCTGCAGGACGATATTTCCCGATAGCAGGACTGGCCGGGTAACCAGACCTCCAGGTCGTAGGTCATGCGAGCGGAGAAGCCCAGGTCGCCGCCGCACAGGATCACTTTGCGGTACGGCAGCGCCAGCGCCTGCAGCACAGCCTCGGCGTGCCCTGTCAGGGACTCCAACGCAGCGTCGGAATCCGCCGGCCGCACCAGGTGTACCAGCTCAACCTTCTCGAACTGGTGCTGGCGGATCATGCCCCGGGTATCACGACCGTGGCTGCCGGCTTCACTGCGAAAGCAGGGTGTGTGAGCGGTAAAGCGCAGGCCCTCGCCCAGCTCTTCCGACTCGAAGATACGATCCCGGGCGATGTTGGTCACCGGCACCTCGGCGGTGGGGATCAGGTAGTAGTCCGGGTCATGGTGCAGCTTGAACAGGTCCTCGCCGAATTTTGGCAATTGACCAGTGCCCAGCAGTGAATCGGCATTGACGATGTAAGGGACGTTCAGTTCCCGGTAACCATGCTGGCCCAGGTGCATGTCCAGCATGAAGTTGATCAGCGCCCGGTGCAGCCGCGCCAGGTCGCCGCTCAGCACCGCAAAGCGCGCCCCGGTCAGTTTGCTGGCCGTGTCGAAATCAAGCCCGCCCAGGCCTTCGCCCAGGTCCACGTGGTCTTTGGCTTCGAAGTCGAAACTGGCGGGCGTTCCCCAGCGCTGCACCTCGACATTGTCGGCCTCGTCAGCGCCCTCCGGCACCCGGGGTGAGGGAATGTTCGGCACGCTCATCAGCAGCTCCCTCAGCTCGGCGGATACCGTTGCCGCCTCTTCGGTCGCGGCGTCAATATCGGCGGCGATCTTCTCCAGGGTTTCGTTCACCGTCTGCTTGGCCTCGTCCACCGGCACGCCGGATTGCACCAGCTCGCCAATTTTCTTCGAGGCGGATTTGCGCTGCGCCAGCAAATCCTGGTGGCGTATATCGGCCGCCTTGCGGCGGGCGTCCAGCGCCTCGAAACGGTCGGCATCGAAGTCGAATCCGCGCAGCTTGAGCTGCTGACGAACTTCGTCGAGGTTGTCCCTGACCTGTTTTAGATCCAGCATGGGTGCTTTTTTCTCCTCCTAGATTGCCCGTACCATCCACATTCCCGCCCACACAGCCAGCAGGCAGGCGGCAACGCTCAGCGCCACGTAGCCCAGCGCCAGGCTGAGCTGCCCCGCCTCGAACAGCGAAAGGGCTTCCAGCGAAAACGTGGAAAACGTGGTGAACGCGCCGAGAAAACCGATCATGGCTATGTGGCGCCAGTCCGGGTGCAACATGCCACGCTCGACGATCAACACATAGGCGATGCCGATGGCAAAGGAGCCCAGCGCATTGACCGCAAGGGTTGCCCAGGGAAAACGTACCGGGCTTTCGCCGTGCACCAGCAGGTAAATGCCATAACGTGCCAGGGCACCTCCGGCGCCGCCCAGGGCGATGAAGATCAGGTTGGACATGGGATGGGTGCGTTACTCGTAGCGGCGTATTGTACTGCGTTTGTCCAGGTCTCGCAGGTGCTGCAGCTTCTCGGCGATCTTCTGTTCCAGGCCGCGATCGGTGGGAAAGTAGTACTGGCGGTCCCGCAAAGACTCCGGGAAGTAGTTTTCTCCGGCGGCGAAGGCGCCCGGCTCGTCGTGGGCATAGCGATACTCAGCCCCGTGCCCATCCGCCCTGGCGAGCCTGGTAGGTGCATTGCGCAGGTGCAGGGGAACCTCGTCGCTGGGTGAGCCTGCCACATCGGCAGTGGCTGACTTGAAGGCCGAATACACCGCATTGCTCTTGGCGGCGCAAGACAGGTAAACCACCGCCTGGGCGATGGCCAACTCCCCTTCCGGGCTGCCGAGCCGCTCCTGTACCTGCCAGGCATCCAGGGCAATCGACAGGGCGCGCGGATCGGCATTGCCTACATCTTCGCTGGCCATACGCACTACGCGCCGCGCGATGTAGAGGGGATCGCAGCCGCCGTCCAGCATGCGCACCAGCCAGTACAGGGCGGCATCCGGGCTGCTACCGCGCACCGCCTTGTGCAGGGCGGAAATCTGGTCGTAGAACAGGTCACCGCCCTTGTCGAAGCGCCGCAGCGTGCCCTGCAGCACCTCATCGATGACTGCCTCTGTCAGCCAGCGCTGTCCACTGTCGTCAGACTCTGCGAGGTCCAGTGCCAGCTCCAGCAGGTTCAGCGCGCGGCGCGCATCCCCATCCGCCGATCTCGCGAGGGCGGCCAGGTGCTGTTCATCCACTTCGACCTTCTCTCCTTCCAGGCCACGGCTAAGCACCTGCAGCAGTTCATCTGGTGACAGGCTGCGCAGCTTGTAAACCCGCGAGCGGCTCAACAGGGCATTGTTCAGCTCGAAGGCAGGATTCTCGGTGGTGGCGCCAATAAAAATCAGCGTGCCGTCTTCCACGTATGGCAGAAAGGCATCCTGCTGGGCCTTGTTGAAACGGTGCACCTCGTCCACAAACAGGATGGTGGCACGGCCCTGGCCGCGTTGGATCTTGGCCTCGTCGACGGCGGCGCGAATCTCCTTGACCCCTGCCAGCACGGCGGACAGCACCAGGAAATGTGCGTCGGCGTGGTCGGCGACCATCTTTGCCAATGTGGTCTTGCCCACCCCAGGCGGCCCCCACAGAACCATCGAATGCAGCTGGCCGCGCTCGATGGCTTCGCGCAGGGGTTTTCCGGCGCCGAGGATGTGCTGCTGGCCGATATAGTCGGCCAGGCTGCGCGGACGCAGGCGCCCCGCCAGCGGCTGGTAGCCGTCGCTATCCGCCTCGAAGAGGTCAGGGTTCATCGCTGTAGATATCGATTCCCGCAGGGGGCTCAAAGCCAAAATCCTCAGGCGCCAGCGCCGGGCTGGCATCCAGGGATTTCAGTTCGATCAATGTGGTACGACCCAGGCGGTCATGAATGCGCATAACACTTGGCAGCGCGTCTACCACCGTGAGCTCAACCGCCATGAACTCCGCCCCGCTAAATAAGGGCAACAGGGAAAACTCGCCGGGCGCTGTTTCCGTGACTTCGTAGTAATCGTCCAGCACCGCCCGGTCGCCACCCAGGATCGCCAGCGGGCTGGTCGGGTTGCCCGGGTCGATACGCCGCCGGGTGACGGCTTCCAGCTCCACATCGTAGTGCCAGAACACATCATCGGCGGCCACCAGCAGTTGCTCCTCGGGCGCGAGGATATGCCACGACAGGTAGGCGGGGCGCAGCAGCGAGAAGCGCCCGCTGCTCTGCTCCAGCGCCTTGCCATACTCTGAGACCAGGGTCTGTTGGAACTCGCCGCTCAGGCTATCGAGGCCCTTGAGCGCCTGCTGCAGCGCCGCGGTATCGGCATGAGCAAAGGCCGGGGCCAGCACCAGCGCCAGGCCGAGGAGCAAGCCACGCATCAGTCTTCCACCGGCGGTGGAGCCAGCACCTCGCGCTGGCCGTTGCTGCCCATTTCGCTGACCACGCCGGAGGCTTCCATGGCCTCGATCAGCCGGGCCGCCCGGTTGTAGCCAATGCGCAGTTTGCGCTGTACCGAAGAAATGGAGGCACGACGGCTTTTGGTCACGTAGTGCACGGCCTCATCGTAGAGCGCATCACTTTCCTCGTCTTCCTCTTCGCCACCGGCAGGCTTCTCGCCCGGCATGACGCCCGGGGAACTGCCCTCCTCCAACAAGCCGTCGATGTAGGCGGGCTGGCCGCGGCGTTTCCAGTCGGCGACCACGCGGTGCACCTCGTGGTCATCCACAAACGCGCCATGCACACGAATCGGAATGGCGGTACCCGGCGGCAGGTAAAGCATATCGCCGTGCCCCAGCAGCTGCTCAGCGCCACCCTGGTCGAGGATGGTCCGGGAATCCACCTTGGAAGACACCTGGAAGGCGATGCGGGTTGGCACGTTGGCCTTGATCAGGCCGGTAATGACATCCACCGAGGGGCGCTGGGTTGCCAGAATCAGGTGAATACCCGCGGCGCGGGCTTTCTGGGCAATCCTGGCGATCAACTGTTCCACCTTCTTGCCGACAATCATCATCATGTCGGCAAACTCGTCGATCACCACGACAATGGAGGGCAGCGGCTGCAGGTGCGGACGCTGCTGTTCGTCTTCCGGGGTTTCAAAACTGGGCTCGGGTGACCACATAGGGTCTTCCAGGGGCTCGCCGGCCTTGATGGCATCTGCCACCTTGCGGTTGTAACCCGCCAGGTTGCGAACACCCAGGGAAGCCATCAGTTTGTAGCGGCGTTCCATCTCGCCCACACACCAGCGCAGGCCGTTGGCGGCATCCTTCATGTCGGTGATCACCGGCGTCAACAGGTGCGGAATGCCCTCGTACACCGAGAGCTCGAGCATCTTGGGGTCCACCAGGATAAGCCGCACCTGATCGGGAGAGGCCTTGTACAAGAGGCTCAGCAGCATGGCGTTGACGCCCACCGACTTACCAGCGCCCGTGGTGCCCGCCACCAGCAGGTGCGGCATCTTGCCAAGGTCCGCCACCACCGGCTGGCCGGAGATGTCGTGGCCGAGGGCCAGCGCCAGGTGCGAGCGCGCATCGTCGAAGGCTTTGGCGGCCAGCACATCGCGCAGGTTGACAATCATCCTGTCTTCATTGGGTATCTCGATACCCACCACCGACTTGCCGGCAATCACCTCAACCACCCGCACGCTGATGACCGCCAGTGAACGCGCCAGGTCCTTGGCGAGATTGGAGATACGGCTCACCTTCACGCCGGGCGCCGGCTGGATTTCGAATCGGGTGATCACCGGCCCCGGGTAAACGGCCACCACTTCCGCCTCGATACCGAAATCGGACAGTTTTAGTTCGAGCAGCTTGGACAGGCCTTCCAGCGCCTCCTTGGAGAAACCGCGCTCGGGGTCTGCGGGGCGTTCGTCCAGCAGCTCCAGCGGCGGCAGCTCACCGGTGACCGGGGCGTCAAACAGGGGCTGCTGCTTTTCTTTCTCCAGTCTTTCGCCTTTCTCCACCGCCTTCTTCGGCGGCTTGATCTTGGGTGGCTTGCGCTTTTTCTCCTTCTCCACGTGTTCCGTGATAACCGCTTTGCGCTCCTGCTGGGCCTTGAGCTGAGCGCGGCGCTCGCGGCGCTGCACCCAGGTGCGAAGCACCAGCTCTTTCGCCCGCCGGCCGCCATGCAGGGTCCAGTAGCCGACGTCATCCATCAGCTTGATCCAACTGAGATCGGTAAAGATGGTGACGCCAAACAGCAGCACCGCCAGTAAGATCAGCCGGCTGCCCGTGACGCTGAAAGCCTCGGTAAAGGACTGGCCCACAGCCTGGCCAAGAATGCCGCCGAGGCCCTGTGGCAAGCTGGAGCCGCCGAGATCGTTCATCGCAAACAGCGCGGTGCCGGCGATCATCACCAGCACCAGACCCAGTGTGCGGATGGCGAAGGTCACCCAGTCAAAACCCAGCTCCTCGTGGCGATGCTGGAACAGAATCCAGGCTCGCCCCGCCAGCATCAGGGGGAAGACGAAGGCCAGATAGCCAATCAGGGAAAAAAACACGTCTGCCAGCCAGGCACCGAAGGGTCCGCCGGCGTTGCTGACGAAGTCGGCGCTGCCGGTGGCGGACCAGCCCGGATCTTCCGGCGTATAGCTAAACAAAGCCAGCAACAGATACAGGCAGGCCGCCGTGACGCCGATAAAGGCGCCCTCCCGCAGCCTGGGGCCGAGAAAGCGCGCCGCTGCTGCTGGCGCTGAATCACCGCGGGTAGCGGTGCTGTTACGGCTATTCGCAGTGGTGCTGTTGGCCAAGGCTCACCCCGATCTTTGGTCTCTGTGCACGTTGTCGCTCCCGACCGGCTGGTGCTTGCGGCCCGTTTGGCTCGCTGTAAGCCGCTTCAGCCCCGGCGCCGGGGGACGTGCTTATTCAGGTGGTAATTATGCTTATATTTATTTTTTATTTCAAAAGCTTAGCGCACTTTCATGCTTTAATTTATTATATGCCGCTCTCACTACTTCCAAGCAGATAGCAAACCATACAGGACCCCTTGATGAGCGACACACAACACCATCGGCTGATTATCCTCGGCTCCGGCCCGGCCGGCTACACCGCCGCAGTTTATGCCGCCCGCGCTAACCTACACCCCGTGGTCATCACGGGAATGCAACAGGGCGGCCAGCTGACCACCACCACTGACGTGGATAACTGGCCCGGTGACGTGGAGGGCCTGCAAGGCCCCGACCTGATGCAGCGCATGCTGCAACACGCCGAGCGCTTTGACACCCAGGTGGTATTTGACCATATCGAGTCCGTGGATCTCAGTGTCAAACCCATCGTTCTCACGGGCACCAGCACCTATACCTGTGATGCACTGATTATCGCCACCGGCGCGTCCGCCAAGTACCTGGGCCTGCCCTCTGAGGAGACCTTCCTCGGCAAAGGTGTCAGCGCCTGCGCCACCTGCGACGGCTTCTTTTACCGCGGTCAGAAAGTGGCCGTGATCGGCGGCGGCAACACCGCCGCCGAAGAGGCCCTGTACCTCTCCAATATCGCTGAAGAAGTGGTGCTGGTGCACCGCCGCGATGCCATGCGCGCGGAGAAGATTCTCCAGGACCGCCTGTTCGAGCGCGAACGGGAAGGCAAGATTCGTTTCCTGTGGAACCACACATTGGAAGAAATCACGGGTGATGACAGCGGTGTGACCGGCATGCGTGTAAAATCAACCCTGGACGACAGCGTCAGCGCGGTTGACGTGGCCGGGGTCTTTATCGCCATCGGCCACCACCCGAACACGGACATTTTTGCAGGCCAGCTCGACATGAAGGACGGCTATATCACCATCCGCAGCGGCATTGAGGGTGACGCCACCGCCACCAGCGTGCCCGGTGTCTTTGCCGCCGGTGATGTGGGTGACCACGTCTACCGGCAGGCCGTGACCTCGGCCGGCTTCGGTTGCATGGCCGCACTCGATGCTGAACGCTACCTGGACAACCAACACTAGCGGCAGCTCATGAGGTAACACAGCCGACGCCATGGTGACTATTGAGCGCATCGAACACAACAGCCTGGAGTTCCCGGACACCGAGCAGGCGCTCAGCTACCCCAATGGCCTGCTGGCGGTAGGCGGCGATCTCAGCACCCGCCGGCTGTTGAGCGCCTACCGGCGCGGCATTTTCCCGTGGTACGAAGACCCGCAGCCCATCTTGTGGTGGAGTCCGGACCCGCGCTCAGTGCTGTTCCCGGAGGAGATCAACATCTCCCGCAGCCTGGCGAAAACCCTGCGCCGCGACCGCTTTCGCATCACCGCTGACCGCGCCTTTCACCGGGTGCTGTCTGGCTGCGCCGCACCCCGTGCCCGCGAGCGCGGCACCTGGATTACCAACAACATGGCTCGCGCCTATATGGAACTGCACCGGTCCGGCTACGCGCATTCCGTGGAAGTCTGGGACGAGCAGGAACAGTTGCAGGGGGGCCTCTACGGGGTTGCCATGGGCGGGGTGTTTTTCGGTGAATCCATGTTCAGCCGCAGCAGCGACGCCTCCAAGGTTGCGCTGGTGGCGCTGACGCAGGTGATGACTGTGCACGGCTTCCAGGTCATCGATTGCCAGGTCGAGAGCGATCATCTCAATTCCATGGGCGCGCGTAACATACCCAGAGTGGACTTTGAACACTACCTTCCCCAAACTGATGAGTCCGGGGACGGCATTGAAACCTTCGGTGCCCCCTGGGACCTGGATATACGCGCTGGAGAGCTTGCGTGACGTCGTCTTTGCGTGACCTGAAGGTCTATACAACCTACCCTCACAGCTGCAGCTACCTGCCCGAGCAGGAAGCCACCACCCTGTTCGTCGATCCGCGCACGCCCATGTCCAGCAGTCTGTACAGCCAGCTGTCTCTATTGGGCTTCCGCCGTTCCGGCTCGCATCTGTACCGCCCCAACTGCAGCAGTTGCTCGGCCTGCATCCCCGCTCGGGTCCCGGTGAGCTCCTTCGAGCCCAAGCGCAGCCAGCGCCGGGCCTGGCGTCGCAACCAGGACATCGAAGTGCGCGAACTCGAGGACATCAACGGCGACGAGCCCTTCGAACTCTACCGCCGCTACATCGAGGAACGCCACCACGACGGCGACATGTACCCGCCATCGCGGGACCAGTACCAGTCCTTCCTGAGCTCCGAATGGGGTGTCACCCGCTTCTACGGCATGTTCCTGGAACAGCGCCTGGTCGGGGTGGCCGTGGCGGACCTTATCGATGACGGCCTGTCTGCGATTTACACCTTCTACGACCCGGCCCTGAATGATCGCAGCCTGGGCACGTTCGCCGTGCTCTGGCAAATCGAAGCCACCCGGGAGCTGGGCCTGGAATACGTCTACCTCGGCTACTGGATCAAGCAATGCCAGAAAATGGCATACAAGATCCAGTACCGGCCGTTGGAACTCTACATCAACGGCAACTGGGTAGAATTGCTGTAGAAGTCATCCCCGAATTAGGGCAAAATTCGCGCCTTGTTTGTATTGCGAGGATTGCCGCTGGATGGCAAAGGAAGACCAGATCGAAATGGACGGGGAAGTCATCGACACCCTCCCCAACACCACGTTCCGCGTGCAGCTGGAAAACGGCCACATTGTGACCGCCCACATTTCCGGCAAGATGCGCAAGAACTACATCCGCATCCTGACCGGTGACAAGGTCAAGGTGGAACTGACGCCCTACGACCTCAGCAAGGGCCGCATCACCTACCGGGCTCGCTAACGGCCGCCTGATCAGTCGCACCAGCCTCCTGCCGGGGCGCCAGAACAACTTTTCATCACGATCTCTCGCCGCGGAAACGGTGGGTGCCTCAAGGCGTGTGCGCGGCTCCCGGGGGCTTTCCGGGACCGTATGTGGCCGGGACGGGCGCATCCGAGCGAGACATGGGCGTCAAGCTTGTAGCGTGTCCGTGGAGAGGGATACCCAGTTCGCGCCCGTGCTACGGAGAACCAGGAAAAAAGGCGCCACAGGGGCGCCTTTTCGAGTGAGCACCGGGACTAAGACCGGCACTAAGCCTCGGCGGGTTCCTTTTCCTCGACTTCGGCTTCCACCACCAGGCTGTCGGTGGCCTCGTCGTAGCTGACGTGGGCGGTGCCTCCGCTGGACGACAACTCGCCGAACAGCACCATTTCCGCCAGCGGCTTCTTGATGTTTTCCTGGATAACACGCGCCATCGGCCGTGCGCCCATGGTTACATCGTAGCCTTGCTCGACCAGCCACTGACGGGCCCGCTCGTCCACCTGCAGCAGCACGCGTTTCTCATCCAACTGCGACTGCAGCTCGGTGAGGAACTTGTCCACCACAGTCATGATCACGTCGGCCTTGAGGGGCTCAAACTGGATGATGGCATCCAGCCGGTTGCGGAATTCCGGCGTGAACAGACGATTGATAGCCTCCAGGCCGTCGGTCGAGTGATCCTGTTCCACGAAGCCGATAGAGCGTCGGCTGATATTCTCAGCACCGGCATTGGTGGTCATGATCAGGATGACATTGCGGAAGTCCGCGCGACGACCGTTGTTATCGGTCAAAGACCCATGGTCCATCACCTGCAGCAGCAGGTTGAACACTTCCGGGTGGGCCTTCTCGATCTCATCCAGCAGTACCACCGAGTGCGGGTTCTTGGTGACTGCGTCGGTCAGCAGGCCGCCCTGGTCGAAGCCCACGTAGCCGGGCGGCGCACCGATCAGGCGCGACACCGTATGGCGCTCCATATACTCGGACATGTCGAAGCGCACCAGCTCCAGGCCCAGCACCCGGGCGAGTTGACGGCTCACCTCAGTTTTGCCAACACCGGTGGGGCCGGCAAACAGGAAAGAGCCGATAGGTTTCTCACCGGCCTTAAGCCCGGCTCGCGCCAGCTTGATAGCGGTGGACAGGCTGCCGATGGCCTTGTCCTGACCAAACACCACCATCTGCAGGTTGCCCTCCAGCTTTTGCAGGGCTTCCTTGTCGGAGGCGCTGACAGACTTTGGCGGAATACGGGCAATCTTGGCGATGACAGCTTCCACGTCGTGCACCCCAATCACTTTCTTGCGCTTGGACGGTGGCTGCAGCTGCTGGAAAGCGCCCGCTTCATCAATCACGTCGATGGCCTTGTCGGGCAGGAAGCGATCGGTGATATAGCGCTCGGCCAGTTCCGCCGCGGCCTTCAGCGCCTTGTTGGTATAGCGCAGGCCGTGGTGCTCCTCAAAACGGCTCTTGAGCCCCTTGAGGATATGGAAAGTGTCTTCCGCGGAGGGCTCGAGGACATCGATCTTCTGGAAGCGCCGGCTCAAGGCCCGGTCCTTGTCGAAAATACCGCGGTATTCCTGGAAGGTGGTAGAGCCGATGCAGCGCAGCTTGCCCGAGGCCAGCATGGGCTTGAGCAGGTTGGAGGCATCCATTACCCCGCCGGAGGCGGCGCCGGCGCCGATAATGGTATGGATCTCGTCGATGAACAGGATCGCGCCTTCGCGCTTCTTGAGCTCCGCCAGCAGGGATTTCAGGCGCTTCTCAAAGTCACCCCGGTACTTGGTGCCGGCCAGCAGGGAGCCCATATCGAGGGCATACACCACGCTGTCCTTGAGGATATCCGGCACAGCGCCATCGACGATCAGCTTGGCCAGCCCTTCGGCTATGGCCGTCTTGCCTACGCCGGACTCGCCCACCAGCAGCGGGTTGTTCTTGCGGCGCCGGGAGAGGATCTGTGAAACGCGCTCAACTTCCTGCATGCGGCCAATCAAGGGGTCGATGCGGCCCTCTGCGGCCTCTTCGTTGAGGTTGGTGGCGAAGCTGTCGAGCGGGTTGCCCTCGCCCTCTTCCATGGCAGCCTCTTCGTCGCTGATCTGCTCAGGGCTGCTGTCATCTTCGCCAGACACCTTGGAGATACCGTGGGTGATGTAGTTCACCACATCGAGGCGAGCGATATTCTGCATCTTCAGGAAGTAGACCGCCTGGCTCTCCTGCTCGCTGAAGATCGCCACCAGCACATTGGCACCGGTGACCTCGGCCTTGCCGGAGGACTGCACGTGGAATGCGGCGCGCTGAATGACCCGCTGGAAGCCCAGGGTTGGCTGGGTATCGCGGTCATCCTCTTCCTCGGGGATCAGCGGCGTGGTGGCATCGACGAACTCGGTCAGCTCACCCCGGAGACTGCCCAGGTCGCCTCCACAAGCCTTCAGCACCCGCACAGCGTCCACATTGTCCAGCAGTGCCAGCAGCAGGTGCTCCACCGTCATGTACTCGTGGCGTTTCGACTGGGCGCCTTTAAAGGCTTCGTTGAGGGTGGCTTCGAGCTCTTTATTCAACATCTATAGGTCTCCCTATGGGTACTTCCCTGGATGAGCATCTAGCCGTCTGAGGCCTCAACTTCACAGAGTAAGGGGTGTTGGTGATCCCGTGAATACTGGTTCACCTGATTCATCTTGGTTTCGGCGATATCGCGGGTGTAGATACCGCAGACGCCTTTGCCCTGGGTATGCACGGTTAGCATGATCTGCGTCGCCTGCTCGCGATTCATGCGGAAGAAGATTTCCAGCACCTCCACCACGAACTCCATGGGCGTGTAGTCGTCATTGAGCAGAATGACCTTGTACAGGGGCGGCTTCTTGAGCTTTGGCTCGCGTTCCTGAACCGCGGTATCGCCTACGGCGTCGCCCTGGTCTTCATCTTCTCCGCTCATTCGCGCTGGAAGGATTTGACCGGAAACCATACGCGTATTGTCGTGATACATGGTGTCCATGTGCTCAGTATACCGAAATGTCCTGACCCCATAGTGTGGGCGCAGGGACCATTTCTCAAGCCCTTGACAGGGATTAAGCAAACTGCCGTTCGCCGGGATGGAAATGTATACGCATGGGACAACAAAAAAGCCGACCTGTTCGGTCGGCTTTTCTGCGTAGCAATGTGAATAACGAATAAGGGGTCAGAGCCCTTTTTCGCGAAAAAGGGCTCTGACCCCTTATTCGCCTTATTCGCGTAATCACATGGATTACATATGCGCGATAACGGCGTCGCCGAAGCCAGAACAGCTCACCAGCGTAGCACCGTCCATCAGGCGCTCGAAGTCATAGGTCACCGTCTTGGCCTGGATGGCGCCGTTCATGCCCTTGATGATCAGGTCAGCGGCTTCGTTCCAGCCCATGTGGCGCAGCATCATCTCCGCGGACAGAATCAGTGAACCCGGGTTGACCTTGTCCTGGCCTGCATACTTGGGTGCGGTGCCGTGAGTCGCCTCGAACAGGGCAATGGTGTCACTGAGGTTGGCGCCAGGGGCGATACCAATACCGCCAACCTGGGCCGCCAGGGCGTCTGACAGGTAGTCGCCGTTGAGGTTCATGGTGGCGACCACGCTGTACTCCGCCGGGCGGGTCAGGATCTGCTGCAACATGGCATCCGCGATGACGTCCTTGATGACGATCTCATTGCCGGTGTTGGGGTTCTTAATCGCTACCCAGGGGCCGCCGTCCAGCAACTGGCCGCCAAACTCTTCCATGGCCAGCTCGTAACCCCAGTCGCGGAAGGCGCCTTCGGTGAACTTCATGATATTGCCCTTGTGCACCAGGGTGACACTGGGCAGGTCCTGGTCGATGGCGTACTGGATGGACTTGCGCACCAGACGCTTGGTGCCCTCTTCCGACACCGGCTTGATGCCAATCCCCACACCTTCGGTGAAGCGCATCTTGGTGGCGCCCATTTCCCGGGTGATGAAGTCCACCACTTTCTGGGCTTCCGGAGTACCGGCCTGGTACTCGATGCCGGCGTAGATATCCTCGGAGTTCTCGCGGAAGATCACCATGTTGCACTTGCCGGGCTCACGTACCGGTGAGGGGACACCTTCAAACCAGCGCACCGGGCGCTGGCAGACGTAAAGGTCCATCTCCTGGCGCAGCGCCACGTTCAGGGAGCGGAAACCACCGCCAACCGGCGTGGTGAGCGGGCCCTTGATCGCCACCGAGTACTCGCGGATGGCGTCCAGGGTTTCTTCCGGGAACCAGTCGCCGTCGTACAGCTCGGCAGCTTTCTCGCCGGTGTAGATTTCCATCCAGGAAATCTCGCGGTCGCCGCTGTAGGCCTTCTCCACCGCGGCATTGACAACGTTGAGCATGACCGGGCTGATATCCACCCCGATACCATCGCCTTCGATGAACGGAATAATGGGGTTGTTCGGTACGTTGAGTGAGTGATCTTCGCTGACGGTGATCTTCTCACCCTGGCTCGGTACCTTGATATGCTTATAGGCCATAGAAATGCTCCGTTGAGTCGATTGCGGGGTGCAAAAACGGCGCGAATTATAGCACCAGAAACTTTCGTGAGCGCTAGTTTCACTGCACCGTAAGCCCCCTGAATGCGTATGGGTTAAACCTTGGCCGAACTGCTCCTTTTCAATAAACCTTTCCAGGTGCTGTCGCAGTTCACAGACCCTGAAGGGCGCGCTACGCTCGCTGACTTCCTGGATAGACCCGGCTTTCGCGCCGCGGGACGCCTGGACTATGACTCCGAAGGCCTGCTGCTGCTCACTGACGATGGACGCTTGCAACAGCAGATTGCCAATCCCAGCAGCAAGACCTGGAAAACCTACCTGGTGCAACTGGACGGAGAAATCGACGGGGCCGCCCTGGACGCCTTGCGCCGTGGGGTGGAATTGAAAGACGGCATCACCCGGCCGGCCAGGGCCAGGACCGTCGAATCCCCGGATCTCTGGCCCCGCACGCCGCCCATCAGGCAACGCAATAATGACCGCATCAGCTGGCTGGAACTCAAGATCAGCGAGGGCCGCAACCGCCAGGTGCGGCGCATGACGGCTGCGGTTGGCTACCCCACCCTGCGGCTGGTGCGTGTTGCCGTGGGACCCTGGTCCTTGGATGGACTGCGACCCGGCGAGTATCGCGTCGAGCGGGTGCATATGCCAGTGAAGAGGCGCGCCTCGTGAGTGATTGGCACGCCCATGTCACTGTGGCCACGGTCGTGGAACGCGATGGCCGATTCCTGCTGGTGGAAGAACACGCGGACGAGGGTATCGTGCTGAACCAGCCGGCCGGCCACCTCGACCCCGGCGAATCGCTGTTCGATGCGGCCCGACGGGAAACCCTGGAGGAAACCGGTTGCGAAGTCGAACTCGAGTCAGTGCTCGGCATTGCCCAATACACCTCCCCCGCCAACGGCGTGACCTACCTGCGAACCACTTTCAGCGCACAACTGGTCCGCGAGATTGAAGGCGCCCGCCTGGACAAGGAGATCATCCGCACGCTTTGGCTCAGTCCCGAGGAAATGCGCCGGGAGTCTGATAGAATGCGCAGCCCGCTGGTCATGGCCAGCGTGGAGCAATACCTGGCTGGCCGCCACTGGCCACTGGACCTTGTTTACTACACCGCATGA
The DNA here is from genome assembly GCA_028282105.1 of Halieaceae bacterium. Lineage (GTDB taxonomy): Bacteria > Pseudomonadota > Gammaproteobacteria > Pseudomonadales > Halieaceae > JANQIO01. The sequence goes on from JANQIO010000097.1 coordinate 41,112, forward strand.
CTTCCAGACAGCACAGTAAAGTCATCGTCGGCATGTCCGGCGGTGTCGACTCATCCGTGGCAGCGCTGCTTCTCAAGGAGCAGGGTTATGCCGTGGAAGGCCTGTTCATGAAAAACTGGGAGGAAGACGACGGCACCGAGTACTGTACTGCGAAGGAAGACCTGGCAGATGCCCAGGCGGTCGCGGACCGGCTTGGAATAAGGCTGCACAGCGCCAATTTCGCGGCCGAGTACTGGGACAATGTGTTTGAGCACTTCCTCGCCGAGTACCGCGCTGGACGCACACCCAACCCGGACATCCTTTGCAACCGCGAGATCAAGTTCAAGGCCTTCCTGGAGTACGCGTCAATGCTCGGCGCCGACCTCATTGCCACCGGACACTATGCGCGCCGCGGAGAGCTCGACGGCCGGGCCTCGCTGCTAAAAGGGCTGGACCCCGGCAAAGACCAGAGCTACTTCCTGCACGCGGTGGGCCACGAAGAGCTGGCGCGCACCCTGTTCCCGGTGGGCGAAATCGAGAAATCCGAGGTGCGCGAGCTGGCGCGCATCCACGACCTGGAAACCCATGACAAGAAGGACAGCACCGGCATCTGCTTTATCGGCGAGCGGCGTTTCAAGGACTTCCTGCAGCAGTACATTCCGGCCCAGCCCGGCGCGATCTTCGATCTCGATGGCAATGAGCTCGGCGAGCATTCAGGGCTGATGTACCACACTATTGGCCAGCGCCAGGGTCTGGGGATTGGCGGGCTATCCGGCCACAGCCATGCGCCATGGTACGTGGTGGGCAAAGACCTGGAGCACAACCGGCTGCTGGTGGCACAGGGGCACGATCACCCCGCCCTGCTGAAATCCAGGCTTGTCGCCGGGGACGTCTACTGGGTAGCCGGCGGCGCCCCCGAGCTGCCGCTGCGCTGCTTCGCCAAGACGCGCTACCGCCAACCCGATCAGGCCTGCACCCTGCACCGCGATGGCAACGGCTACCGGGTGGACTTCGACGTGCCGCAGCGGGCGATCACACCGGGTCAGTCCGTGGTGTTCTACGACGGCGATCGCTGCCTGGGCGGCGGCGTTATCGAGAGTGCGGCGTGAAGCACCTGCAGGACCAGGTGCTGGCACTGTCCGGCGTGGTACAGGTGGCTCGCCTGGTGGACCAGATTTCGCGCACCGGCAGCTATCCGGAAGAATTCCTGACGCCGATGGTCTCCAGCCTGTTCGAGTTCGATGCGGACACTGTGGAAGACGTGTACGGCGGCGTACACAACATGAAACTCGGACTGCACAACCTGGCCGCCCTGCTCGCCAGTCGCGACCAGCCGGATGGGCGTGACATGATGCGCTACGTGTTCGGGATGCTGCACCTGGAAAGGCAGTTTTCCGCCAACCCGGAAATGGCCGCCGTGATGCGCTCGCGCCTTGAACACACCCAGTTCCGGGCCGAGCACTTCAGCAACCACGTCCAGGAAATCTGCCACAGCCTGTCCGGCATCTACCAGGACACCATCAGCACCTTCAAGTACCGCATCAAGGTCACCGGCAGCGCCCAACAGTTGCAGGACCCCGCCAACGCCGACCTGATACGCGCGCTGCTGCTGGCGGGCATCCGCTCTGCAGTACTCTGGCGCCAGCTTGGAGGGCGACGCTGGCGGCTTTTGACCCAGCGCCGCAAGCTGCTGCAGGTCGCCCACGAACTGTCGCGGCAACTGGGATCGGTGTAAAATCACTGTTTCCCCGGCTCCGCGCCGTTGTTTACCTGCAAACGGTTCACCCCTGCAAAGAAAGGACAAAAGAAGGACAACCGATGGACCTGACGTCCCTTACCGCCGTTTCCCCCATCGATGGCCGCTACGGTGGCAAAACCGAGGCCCTGCGAGAGGTGTTCAGCGAGTTCGGCCTGATGCAGCGCCGGGTGCTGGTGGAGGTACGCTGGCTGCAGGCCCTGGCAGACCATGCTGGCATTCCCGAAGTACCGGCCCTGTCTGCCACGGCGTCAGCGGCGCTGGCGGGCATTGCCGATCGCTTTGACCTGGCGGCGGCGGAACGCATCAAGGCCATCGAAGCGACAACCAACCACGACGTCAAGGCGGTGGAGTATTACATCAAGGAGCAGTTCGTGGGGCAGCCGGAACTGCTGGCTGTGTCGGAATTCGTGCACTTTGCCTGTACCTCCGAGGACATCAACAATCTGTCTCATGCACTGATGCTGCGCGACGGCCTGGAGCAGAGCCTGCTGCCTGCGGCCCGGGCCATAGTTGGGGCCCTGCAGGCCATGGCGGTCGAGCACGCCGGGGTGCCGATGTTGTCACGCACCCACGGGCAGACCGCCAGCCCCACCACCATGGGCAAGGAAATCGCCAATGTAGTGGCGCGGCTGCGGCGCCAGATCGAGGCCCTGGAAGGCCAGCAATTCCTCGGCAAGATCAACGGCGCCGTGGGCAACTACAACGCCCACCTCAGCGCCTACCCGGAGCTGGACTGGGCAAGCCACGCCAGTGATTTCATTACCGGGCTTGGCCTTAGCTGGAATCCGTACACCACCCAGATCGAACCGCACGACTATGTGGCTGAACTGTTCGACACTCTGGCACGCTTTAATACCGTGCTGATCGATTTCTGCCGCGACACCTGGTCCTATATTTCACTGGGATACTTCCGCCAGAAAACCGTAGCCGGCGAGGTGGGCTCATCTACCATGCCGCACAAGGTAAATCCCATCGACTTCGAAAACGCCGAAGGGAATCTCGGCTTAGCCAATGCCGTGTTCGCGCATATGGGCAGCAAGCTGCCGATATCACGCTGGCAGCGGGACCTCACGGACTCGACGGTATTGCGCAATATGGGAGTCGGTTTCGGCTACAGCCTGATTGCCTACCAGAGCGCGCTAAAAGGTATTGGCAAACTGGAGCTCAACGCGGACCGCCTCGCGGAAGACCTGGACAGCAGCTGGGAAGTGCTGGGCGAAGCCGTGCAGACAGTCATGCGCCGCTACGGCATCGAGCAGCCCTACGAGAAACTCAAGGCGCTGACCCGCGGACAGGCGATTACCCGTGAGAGCATGCTGGAGTTCGTTGGCAGCCTGGATATCCCGGAGGATGCAAAAGCCGCGCTGCTGGCACTGACGCCCGCAAGCTACATCGGCAATGCCGCGGAGCAGGCGCGCAAGATTTGATAACCGGGCAGTCCATCGACAGTGCCCGCTTTCTGCGGGACTACTGGCAGCAGCAGCCCCTGTTCCTGCCAGCGCAGGAGCACTTCGACAACCCACTGACAGCGGAAGAACTGGCGGGCCTCGCCCTGGAGCCCGGGGTGGAAGCGCGGCTGGTGCGCCAGCAGGGCAGTGACTGGCGCCTCGATGACAGGCCTCTACAGGACAATAGTTTCCAGGGCGACAGCCCATGGACGCTGCTGGTGCAGCGCGTCGACCACTACGTGCCCGCCGTAACGGCGCTGCGTGACTGGGTCAGCTTCCTGCCCGGCTGGCGGCTGGACGACATCATGGTCAGCTTTGCCAGCGACGGCGGCGGCGTCGGCCCGCACTACGACAACTACGATGTCTTCCTGGTCCAGGGCATGGGCCAGCGCCAGTGGCGCCTGGGTCAACAGTGTGGGCCGGATACCCGGCTGCGTGACAACCCGGACCTGCGCATCCTTGAGTGCTTCGATGACAGCGCCGAGTATCTCCTGAACCCCGGCGACATACTCTATGTACCACCGGGTCTGGCGCACTGGGGGACCGCAGTGGGCCCCGGTATGACTTATTCCATCGGCTTTCGCGCGCCGCGTCTCAGCGACATGCTGTCGCGCCGGGTCGACTGGCTCCTGCCGGAGCTGGATGATGAGCAACTCTACCGCGATCCCCAACCACTACCGGTCGGCCGAGCTGGGGAAATATCGGCAGCCAGCCTAAATGCGGCCCGCGCTCAGCTCCGGCAGCTCATGGAGGCTGCAGAGGATAATGGCGACTGGTTCGGAGAGCTGGTGACCGAAACACATGAGGTGGCGCCACCGCCGGGCACCGAGCCCTTGCCGGAGCGTGTGAGCCTCGCGGCCGACAGCCGGCTGGCCTGGCAGCAACGGGGGGATGAACTCAGCGTCTATGCTAATGGTGAAACGCTGCGCTTCAGCATCGACCCGGAGTTGCTGGAAACCCTCTGCAGCGGTCAGCCGCTTCCCGTGCCTGAGGAAGGCCCACAGCGACAGCTGCTGCAGTCGCTGTGGCAAACAGGATGCCTGCTGGATGACTGAGCAAACACAGATTGAAGTGGTGAGCTGGAACCTCAACCTTGAAACCCTGCGCTCGATACGTGACAAGGTGTTCATTGAAGAACAGGGCGTACCGGTGGACATTGAGCATGACGACAGCGACGAAACCGCCACGCACTTCCTGATCACCGACAAGTACATCGCGCTTGGCTGCGGACGCCTGCTGCCCGACGGCAAGATAGGCCGCATGGCCGTGTTGCCGGAACACCGGGGCAAGGGCCTGGGCCGCGCATTGCTGGACTACATCGTCAACTACGCCCGCGACCGCGGCGTCCAGCGCCTGTACCTGCACGCCCAGAGCCACGCCAACCGGTTTTACGAGGATGCCGGGTTCGTCCCCTATGGCGAACCTTTTGATGAGGCCGGTATCCCCCACACGGCGATGGAAATGCGCATCGACTACAGCGGCGCCGACAGCTTTATCACGGGCGTGCAGTACCCTGAACCTTTCGCCACCCTGGCCCTGCAACTGGCGCGTACCGCCAGTCGCAACCTGCGGATTTATAGTTACTACCTGGACCACGATGTCTTCGACAACGAGGCCTTCGCCGATGCCGTATCGGCCCTGGCCCGCAGCGGGCGCTACAGTGACATTCGCATCCTGATCAGTGACCCCAGACCACTGGTGAGCCGTGGCCACCGCTTGCTGCAGCTGGCGCGCCGACTATCCTCGACAATCGCGATCCGGGTACTGGCCGAGCACCCGGAACTCCCGGAAGCCACCTACGTGGTGAGAGATTCCGACGGCGTGGTGTACAAGCCCGACGAACGCAGCCGCGACGGCTTCTACGAACCCGGCTCCCGCGCCTCCGCCAAAAAATTCGTCGACGGCTTCGACAACCTCTGGCGCTGGGGCGAACGCGACCCTCGACTAAGACAGCTCACTCTATAAAAGTTGGCGAGTAATCGTGGAAACACCTGAACCAACAGGCGACCTACTGCCTCAGGTGTGGCCAATCGAGCACTGAGGCCGCACACGCGGCACACGGGGTGCTTCCGGGGCGCGCTACAAGCATGACATCCCTGTCTCGCTCGGGTGCGGCCATCCCTGGCCGCACACGGCCCCGGAAGCACCCCGCGCACCGCGCGCGCTCCCTTGTTGTTACCCCGCTTTTATCGGCTTCGTAGCTTGCAGGCTGACATTCGCAGTGGACGAGGGCGTGAGCTGGATGTACGCCTTCCCGGACAGTCGACGGCCAGGGACGGCCGTCGCCGAGCGAGACAGGGATGTCATGCTTGTAGCGTGTCCGGGAAGGCGTACATCCAGTTCGCGCCCGGCCTACAGAGAGACTCCAGCGTCAGGCCGGCGCCAGGCGGTGGTTCTAACCGTCCGTCCAGCTAATGCCGACATCTGGGCCCTCGTAGGCGACCGGCCAGACGCGCAGGGGCCGGCAATCTTCGCGGGTGGCTTCGATCAGGCGCCCGGTGAGTAACGAGAAGCGGTAACCGTGCAGCGGGCACAATAGTTCACCGCCTTCGAGCCAGGCTTCCATTAACGGGTGTTCAAGATGCGGGCACAGGGCCTCGACGATGTAACGCTCGCCCTCGTGCTGGAGCAGCAACAGGCGCTGGTACTCGACCCGGAACTCGCGCCGGTAGCCGTCGTGAAGATTGATGAGTTTGTCGAGGGCAATGAATCGCATACACGGCTCACAGGCAGTCGAGCACCTGGCAGGCAGCCGAGTATGGCGTGAGTTCACGGGCCAGTACGCGCGTCTCGAGTACTGGCAGTAGCGCCTGCGCTTCGGGGTTGTTTTTCAGTCTGGCCTTGAGCATTTCACCGATTAGCTGGTGCATCCAGTCCCGCGCCTGGTTGTCGCGGCGGGAAGCGAAGGCGCCGCAGTCGCGGCTCGCCTGTTCGAAGTCGGCGATCATATCCCAGACATCGGCAATACCGGCACCCTCGATAGAGGAGCAGGTTGTCACCCGCGGCTCCCAGTGGGCGGCGTGGCGCAGCAGGCCCATCGCCGCCTTGTAGTGACGCCGGGTTTGTTCGGCCAGTTTCAGACTGTCGCCATCGGCCTTGTTGATGACCAGGGCGTCGGCCAGTTCCATGATGCCTTTCTTGATGCCCTGCAGTTCGTCGCCGGCATTGGGCAGCATCAGCACCATGAAAAAGTCGACCATTCCCGCCACCTGGTATTCGGACTGCCCTACCCCGACGGTTTCTACCAGGATCACATCGTAGCCCGCAGCTTCGCACAGCAGCATGGTCTCGCGGGTTTTCTGGGCGACACCGCCGAGCGCGCCGGCGGCGGGAGACGGGCGGATAAACGCGGCGTCACGGCGCGACAGTTCTTCCATGCGGGTCTTGTCACCCAGGATGCTGCCGCCGGCAATCGGCGAACTCGGGTCGACTGCCAGCACCGCCACACGTTTACCCTGCGCCAGCAGATACAAACCGAAGGCTTCGATGAAGGTGGACTTGCCTACTCCGGGAATGCCGGTAATCCCGACACGAATGCTATTGCCCGTGTGCGGCAGGCACTGTTCGAGAATCAGCTGGGCGCGCTGGCGGTCGTCATCGCGGCTGCTCTCGATGACGGTGATAGCCTTGGCCAGGGCGCGACGATTGCCGTCGCGCAGCGCGGCCAGGTCGAACTCAGCCACCCGCGCTGGCGGCGCTGACTGCATTGATGGCGTTGAGCACTTCCCGGGCAGACTGAGGAATCGGGGTGCCAGGGCCAAAGATGCACTTCACGCCGGCCTCGTAGAGCACATCGTAATCCTGGCGGGGAATCACGCCGCCGGCAATCACGACGATGTCGTCGCCACCCTGCTTGCGCAGCTCTTCCACCAGCTGCGGCACCAGCGTCTTGTGACCGGCCGCCAGGGAGGAAGCGCCGACCGCGTGTACGTCATTTTCAATCGCCTGACGCGCCACCTCTTCCGGCGTGGAAAACATCGGCGACAGGTCAATATCAAAGCCGACATCCGCGAACGCCGTGGCGACGACTTTGGCGCCGCGATCGTGCCCGTCCTGGCCCATCTTGCAGACCAGCATACGCGGCCGCCTGCCATGCTGCTCGACGAAGGCATCGATATCGCCGGAAATGGCTTTCCAGCTGTCGTCTTCCTGAAACGCAGCCCCGTAAACACCGGATACGGTCTGTGCGCTGGCGTTGAAGCGGCCGAATTCTTTTTCCATGGCGTCGGAGATCTCCCCTACCGTAGCGCGACGGCGAATGGCCTCGACGGACAGCGCCAGTAGGTTGCCTGCTTCGCCGCCCGCTACCCGGCTTATCTGCGCCAGTATATCGTCTACCGAGGCCTGGTCGCGCGCGGCGCGAATCTCAGCCAGGCGCTTTAGCTGTGACTCGCGCACCGCCTCGGTCTCGATTTCCAGGATATCTACCGGATCTTCCTGGTCCAGCTTGTACTTGTTGACGCCGACAATCACATCTTCGCCACGGTCAATGCGCGCCTGCTTGGCCGCGGCAGCCTCCTCGATACGCAGTTTGGGCAGGCCGCTTTCGATCGCCTTGGCCATGCCGCCCTCGTTCTCAATCTCTTCGATCAGCTCCCAGGCCTTGTCGGCAATATCGTTGGTGAGGCTCTCCATCATGTAGGAGCCGCCCCAGGGGTCGACAACCTGGGTGATGCCGGTCTCTTCCTGGATGATCAACTGCGTGTTACGGGCAATCCGCGCAGCGAATTCACTGGGCAGCGCTATCGCCTCGTCCAGGGCATTGGTGTGCAGCGATTGGGTACCACCAAATACCGCCGCCATGGCCTCGATAGTCGTGCGCACAACATTGTTGTAGGGGTCCTGCTCGGTGAGCGACCAGCCGGAGGTCTGGCTGTGGGTGCGCAGCATTGAGCTCTTGGGGTTTTGGGGATTGAATTCGGAGACAATGCGCGCCCACAACATGCGCGCCGCGCGCATTTTGGCGATCTCCAGGTAGAAGTTCATGCCGATACCCCAGAAAAAGGACAGGCGCGGTGCAAACTGGTCGATATCAAGACCCGCCGCAATGGCCGTGCGGATGTACTCCTTGCCATCCGCCAGGGTGTAGGCCAGTTCCAGCGCCGTGTTCGCGCCCGCTTCCTGGATGTGGTACCCGGAGATAGAGATGGTGTTAAAGCGCGGCATGTGCTCGGAGCAATAGGCGATGATGTCGCCGATGATGCGCATGCTCGGGGCGGGCGGATAAATGTAGGTATTGCGGACCATGAATTCCTTGAGGATGTCATTCTGGATAGTGCCCGAGAGCTGGTCCTGGCTGACACCCTGCTCTTCGGCGGCCACGATATAGCCCGCCAGCACGGGCAACACTGCGCCGTTCATGGTCATGGACACTGACACCTTGTCCAGCGGTATGCCGTCGAACAGGATTTTCATGTCTTCAATCGAATCTACCGCCACCCCGGCCTTGCCCACGTCGCCCGCTACCCGCGGGTGATCAGAGTCGTAGCCGCGATGCGTGGCGAGGTCGAAGGCCACCGAGATACCCTGCCCGCCGGCGGCCAGCGCCTTGCGGTAGAAGGCGTTGGACTCCTCCGCGGTAGAGAAACCCGCATACTGCCGGATCGTCCAGGGACGCCCGGCATACATAGTGGCCTGCGGGCCGCGAATATAGGGCGCCATGCCCGGCATGGTATTGGTGTAGGGGAGCTCCGCCACGTCTTCAGCCGTGTACAGGCAGCGCAGACGAATCTCCTCGGGCGTGATCCAGGTGAGCTCGTCGGGGGTGAGCCCCTTCATTTGTCTGGTAGCCAGCGCCTCCCAGTTCTCGGGTGTCGCGGCGTCCTTGTCATAGATCGGGTCGTCGCTCATCGCTTGCTCTCCTCAGTGCTCGTCACCCGGCTGGTTCAGTTCGATCAGCACACCGTCGCAGCTCTTGGGGTGAATAAATATGGTCAGGGAACCGTGCGCGCCGGGCGCCGGCTCGTCGGCCAGGAACTGGTAGCCCCTGGCCTTGAGTCGCTCGACATCCTCGTGGATGTTGTCGGAACGAAAGCAGAGGTGATGCAGCCCACCGCCGCGTTTCTCCAGGTACTTCGCCACCGGCCCCTCGCCGCGCAGCGGGTGAATCAGTTCGATGCTGGTGGGAGGCAGGGGGAAGAATGCGGTCGTGGTCTTGGCGGCCTCGACCTCTTCCGTGCCTTCGAACTCCAGGCCGAAGTCCTCCAGGAAGCGCTTGATGGACTTCTCCAGGTCGGGAACGGCAACGGCGATATGGTCCAGTGCGGTGATCATGCTTACCTCGTCGGCTTTGCCCGGGCCAGAAGCCGGCCCGGTGGGTGTCTACTGGTCTGCTGTCAGGCGAGGGTCCCCAGGAAGGCGTCGGTGGCGGCCCGGCGGCGGGCGCGCCTGTCTTCCTCGGACTCCTCAACAATCACCTCGTCCGGGGTGATCTTGTACAGCGGCTGGCCTTTGCTGATGATGACGCCATCTTCGTCTACCAGCACCTTCTCGATGGTACCGGAGAACGGCGCGTAGACCTTGTTGAACATTTTCATCACTTCAACAATGTAGAGCGGGTCCCCCTCCTCGAAGTGGCTGCCTTCGACAATATAGGGATCGTGCTCGGGCGTCTCCCGCGAATAGAACATGCCGCCGCTCTCTGCCAGTATCTCGTCGCTCTTGGCGACAGGGGGCGGCACCAGCACCTTGGCCATACGCTCCTGCAGCGCACTGTCGGTGAGCCGCTCCGGAATATGCAGGGTCAGGTCCGGGTTGACCTTGAGGGCATAAAAATCTGACGCCTCGGCAATGGCCGGCAACACGGCGACGATATCCAGGCCAGCCTGGAAGCCCTGGTGCGAGGCCTGCACCGAGCTCCACAGCTCAGCGTCAAAGCCGTCCGGCTCCGGGCCCTCGCGCAGCAGACTATCCAGTTCGATCCAGTCGTCGGCATCCAGGCGATTGTTGAGCTCGTTGTAGAAATCAATGCCCGCCTGCAACAGCTCGTGGTCATGATCCCAGATCATGTGCGCGGCTGGCTGGCCTTCCTGCAGGTTCATATCCAGGAAGTGGTAGGTATCTGCCAGTAATTCCAGCGGGTTCTCGTTCCAGCTGATGCGACCGTCGATCAGCGTGTAGCAGTCACGGTTGACGCTGAGCCAGCCAGACAGCAGGTGTGGCTCTGCCATCAGCCGTTCCAGCGGCCGGCGCAGCAGGCTGTACTTGCGCTCGTAGCACTCCCGCACGGCCTTAACGCTCGCCTCGTCCGCGGCGGACAGCGCCCGCTGCATCAGCTGGTCATAGGCGTATACCAGGTCGATCTGGTTGGCCTGCTGCTTGAGTTCACCGACCGCAGTCAGGTAAGGCACGATAAAGCGCGTGGTTGGCCGGGCGTTGATGTTATTGCCGATAAACCAGTTCACCAGGCCGTAGTGAAACTCCAGATTGGTGGCCAGGTCCCGGCCGCGCATGCTGGTCCGGCGGATCACCTCGGCCATGTTCTGGTAGGTTTCCAGGCGGGTTTCACCCACCGTCAGCAACAAGGCAATATTGGAATCGTAGGCGCCCGCCAGGGTGTACTTCATGAACACGTCAGTGTCCGGGTTGTGCAGGCTGATGCCCTGGTCGTCGCGAATCTCTCCTTCGATAGCATCCGACCAGTAGTCGATCACGCCACCGGCGTGGGGCTGCAGGGCCTGGTTGGTGGCGTTCAGGCGCGCCTCCACCGAGTCATTGAAGCGCGGCACGCGGTTGGGCTTCGGCAGTTGCCCGCCATGCGCTGCCAGCAACACCATAGCCTCCACCAGGGATTCCACTCGAAAGCTGTCTTCCGGGTTTTCCGGGTTGGCGAACTCCAGCGCGTAGCACAGCTCGGTGACACGGTGCTCCACCTGGATGCGGGTGTTCATCTCCATGAAGAAGTGCGAGTCGCGATCGACAATGCACTCGAAGGTGGACACCGAATCCAGGCCGGTGGCCTCGCCAAAGCGTTCTGCCTCGGACTCCATGGCGGCCAGGGTTTCCACATCCTGGCGCAGCACCCGGGCCTCCTGTTCCAGTCCCGCGGCCTCCGCCTGTTCGGCGGCGCGCACCAGGGATTCCTGGGTAACGGACACTTCCAGCAGCTTCTGCTCATGCATCTGCAGGGAGCAGTCCCGGCCGCCCATGGCCAGGGTCCATTCGCCGTTGCCGATCACCTGGATTTCCTGGTGTCGGGTAGTTTCGATATTGAGCTCCACCAGCACATTTTTGTTATCGCCCACGCCAGTGGTTTTCACTTCATTGAGAATCTCCCGCACCATTTCCGCTGTGCGGTCGGCCTCGCCAATGCCGAGAATGCGCTGGCCTTTACCACCGCCGCCGCTGATGGCCTTGAGCCTGACCCGGTTTTCAGGGTAGTCAGCGGACATCTTCTGCACCGCCTCAGTCAGTGCCTCACAGAGCTCATCCACGGTGTAGAGATCGATCTGGGCACGGTAGGAGGCCGCCAGCACCTCGTCGGCTTTGTCAGCGAGACTCATGTCGGCGGCTTCGAGGGCTGGCACATCCAGGCCATGCTCCTTGCAAAGCGCCTTGAGGGCGGCTTCATCCGGGTGCTTTTTCAACAGCGCCAGGGCCGTGCCGTTGTCGATGCCCGGGGTGACGCTGACGCCGACGGAAAGCGCGGTGCGCTTGGCTTCGTCCTTAAGGCCTGCATCGTGCACCGTGCGCGAGCAGGGGCCGATGAAGTTCAGACCGGCGCCTTCCAGGGCCGCGACCATGCTCTCGTCTTCCGCCATGAAACCGTAGCCGGCAAATACCGAGTTGTAGCCATTGTCATGGGCAATGGCGATGATCTGCTCGATACGCGCGGTACGCTCTTCCTTGTTGGCGCCAGTGTAGTCAGGCACCCGGTGCACCCGGTCCGGATCGGTGAGCTGGCGCAGCTCCGGGGCCAGCGCGTTGCGATAGACGATCGAGTCTTTCTCCGAGAGCAGGATGCCGTAGCCGGTGATCCCCATTTCCTCGAAGACATCCATGGCCTCTTTGCGGATGGGCCCGCGGCAGATGATCAGCGGCTTGATGTGCTCACAGGCAAACTGTGCCACCCAGTTGGAGGGGCGCCGACCCAGTCGGCGGTCCCGGTGGACCAACGGGCTGTTTAGGTAGTGTTCGTTCGACACGCGGGCTTCCTTACACGGTAAAAGGTCAGTACAGCGACAGGCTTAATGGAATTCGCGCTGGACGTCGCTCATCGGGCTGGGTTCGTAGTGACGCAGGTGGAAAGCCATGTTCTCGGCCAGCACCTCCCGGAGATCCGAGGGCATGACAATCTGGGAGATGGAGCCCAGGCTCAAGGCCTCGTTGGGGTTCATGAGTTCTCGCTCGTAGCGCACCGCCAGTTCAGCCTCCTCGGCTTTGACCCAGGCAGCCACGGCGCTGCGCGCCGCTTCAGCCGCGGCTTCCGCTGACAATCCCGCGGCCAGCTGCTGTTCCTCGATCTCCCCGGTACGGCCGGCAATCTGGCCGCGAATCCTGCGCAGCTCGTCCTTGTAGACATACTCGACACCCGCGGGCCCCATCACCGCCAGCCGCGTGGTGGGCAGCGCCACAACGAAATCCGCCCCGGTGGGATAGTTGTTGTAGGAGGCGTACGCGCCGCCGAAGGCGTTGCGCACGATCACCAGGAAACGCGGCGTGCGCAGGTCGACGATGGCATCGAGCATAGCGCGACCGGCCTGGACGATACCGCGTGCCTCCTGCTCGCGTCCCGGCAGGAAGCCGGTAGTGTCTTCCAGAAAGATCACCGGAATGTTGTAGAGATTGCAGAAGCGGATAAAGCGCGCATTCTTATAGGCCGCGTCGATATCGATCTGGCCGGAAGACACGGCGCTGTTGTTGGCGACAAAGCCGATCACATTGCCGCCGATACGGCCCAGGGCAGTGACCGTGTTACGGGCGCGGTCGGCCTGGATTTCCAGGAAGTCGCCGTGATCACAGAGCTGCTGTATTAGTATCGAGATATCGATTGGCGTGTTGAAGCCAGTGGGCGAGTTGATGGCTTTTTTCAACAGGATATCGATGTCCCAGGTCTTGCGGCTGACCGGATCCGACGACGGCTGGTGCGGCGCGAACTCGGCGTTGTGGCTGGGCAGGTAGTTGAGCAGCTCCCGCACCTTGCGCAGGGCTGAGACCTCGTCGGGCACCACAAAATCGTTGACCCCGCTCTGGCTGTGCACCCGGGGCCCGCCAAGCTCATCCGGGGTAACGTCCTCGCCCAGCACCGACTTCACCACCCCGGGGCCGGTGAGCCCGAAGAAGGTGTTATTGGGCTGGATCAGGAAACTGCCCTGCCGTGGCAGATAGGAGCCGCCGCCAGCATTGAAACCGAACATACACATGATGCTGGGCACGATGCCGGAGATCTTGCGCAGCGCGGTGAAGGCATCGGCATAGCCGTCGAGCCCGCCGACGCCCGCGGGAATATAGGCCCCTGCACTGTCGTTGAGTCCCACCAGTGGAATTCGCCGCTTGGCAGCCAACTCAAACAAGCGCGCCAACTTTTTGCCGTTGGTGGCATCCATGGAACCTGCGCGCACCGTAAAGTCATGACCGTACAGGGCCACGTCGCGGCCATTGACCCGGATAACCGCCGTCACCAGAGAAGCGCCGTCGAGGTTGGGGCCCCAGTTCTGGTAGAGAATAGTGGGGCTGTGGCCCGGATCGTTGAGCAGGGAAATCCGCTCCCAGATCGTCATGCGCTGCTTCTGGTGCTGGCGCTCGATATTCTTGACCCCAGCCGCCTGCTGGGGGCGCTGTTGCAGGTCGTAGCCTGATTTCAACGCCTCTTCATAGAGACCGGGCTCTGTGGCGATCTGTCCGGGAACCTTGAATTCCCGGTCAACTTCCTGGGCGAATGGGTTTTTCAGCGAGGGGATCGGAGCCGTCTGGTCTGCCATGCGGTAGGGTTCTTACACTGGGGTTAAACGGCGAGTTACGATACGTTTAACGCCTGTTGAAGTCAATTTCGGCGCCGTTCGCAGCAGTACAATTCGTCAGATGTGAGCAGAGTAAACACTTGTTTGCGTAGTCCTGGAGCCAGAAATCTACGTTTTATGTCACTGAATACCATCCACATCGAAGATCTACCGTACACGGCCGACAGCAGCCGCTGGTTCGACCGTCTGCGTGCCTTGCCGAGACCGATGTTCCTGGACTCCTGTCACCCGCACTGCAGCCAGGGCAGATTCGATATTCTGCTGGCTGATCCGCTGATTGAAATCGATTTTAACTCAACAAATTCAACGTCATACAACGATATTTTAAAGTACCTTCAGGAGCTTGAGTCCGCCTGGCAACAGGTCCGCTGCGCGGCGGCGGACACGCTGCCCTTCTGTGGAGGCCTGGCCGGATACCTGGATTACGAGATTGGCCTGCCGCTGCAACACCTGCCGCCGATTGCCGGCGCCCGCGCCCGCGTAGGCCTGTATGACTGGGCATTGGTACAGGACCATGTACTGGGACGCTGCAGCTTTGTCGCCCTCCCCGGCCAGGCTGCCGCCAGGCGCCGCCGCTTGCTGGAGCGGCTCCGTGAACCTGCCAGTGAAGGCGGCCAGCGGCACGGATTTGAACTGCTGAACAGTTTCAGCAACGGTCTGCCAAGACAGCACTACGAACAGGCGTTTCGACAGGTGCAGCACTATATTCACGCCGGCGACTGCTACCAGGTAAACCTGGCCAGGCGCTTCAGCGCGCCATTTGCGGGTGACCCCTGGGCCGCCTACCAGTTGCTGCGGCCTCTGGCGGCTGCCCCTTTTGCCGGCTACGTCGACGGCGGAGACGCTAAGCTCCTGTGTCTTTCCCCCGAGCGTTTTCTGCGCGCGGTTGGCCGGCACGTCGAAACCAGGCCTATCAAGGGCACCCGGGCGCGCACCGCGGACCCCAGTGCGGACCGGCTGGCCGCGGAGGAACTGCTGCGCTCACCCAAGGACCGCGCTGAAAACCTGATGATTGTGGATCTGTTGCGCAATGATATCGGCCGGAACTGCCGCCCGGGCAGCATCCAGGTGGACGGCCTGTTTGATCTCGAAAGCTACCCCAGCGTGCACCACCTGGTCAGTACCGTCAGCGGCGAGCTGCGCGAGGATTGCAGCCCCCTGGACCTGTTGCGAGACTCCTTTCCCGGTGGTTCGATTACCGGCGCGCCGAAGCGGCGCGCCATGGAGATCATTGCCGAACTGGAGCCCGATCGGCGCCAGGCCTATTGCGGTAGCATCTTCTACCTGAGTGCCGATGGCCAGATGGATAGCAACATCGCCATCCGCTCACTGCTCTGTCGGGACGGCGAAATCTCCTGTTGGGGCGGAGGCGGATTGGTGGCTGACTCCCAGTGCCAACTGGAGTACCAGGAGACCTGGGACAAGGTGGGCCGCTACCTCGAACAGTTGGAGCGAACAGCGCTCAGGGCGTGATGTCGCGCTCCGAGGCCTTGCAGATCTCTTCGCGCAGGGCCTGGTAACTGTCGACCGCCGGGTATTGCGGAAATTCCTCGATCACATTGGTGGGCGCCCGGAACAGGATGCCGGCGTCGGCTTCTTCCAGCATGGTGGTGTCGTTGTAGGAATCCCCGGAGGCAATGATGCGGTAATTGAGGCTGTGAAAGGCTTTCACCGAGGCCCGCTTGGGATCAGGCTGGCGCAGGCGGTAGTCCACCACCC
>JANQIO010000090.1 GCA_028282105.1 Halieaceae bacterium
CCACTAATAAAATCATGTCAATTAGGGATACAACGCGCGATCTGATTCTCTCCGGGTTGTAGCGGTAGATACTGACTTGCAACATGTCGGCAATTCCTCGTGATCAGTAGGTACGTACTTTGGGTTCAAAGCCGGCCATGGTCTTCGGCGTGAAGTTCACGGACCGCTTGCCCAGCCGCTTCTCGGTCGGGTAGTACAGCGAGTGGCACAGCCAGTTCTCGTCATCCCGTTCCGGCAGGTCTTCCCGGGCGTGGGCGCCGCGGCTCTCGGTGCGCTGCTCGGCGGAAATCGCAGTGGCCTCGGCAGTTTCCAGCAGGTTTTGCAGTTCCAGCAGTTCGATGCGGGCCGTGTTGTAGGCCAGGCTCTTGTCCTGCAGGTGGGCGTTTTCGATACGCGGGCGCAGCTCCTGCAGCTTCTTGACGCCTTCCTGCATGAAGTCGCCCTTGCGGAACACACCAAAGTGGTTCTGCATGATGGTTTGCAGCTCCTTGCGCAGGTCGGCGGTCTTCTCGCCCTCGGTGGACGCGTTGACCCGGTTGAGGCGCTGCATGGCCTCGTCGATATCGCTGTCGCTGGGATCGCGCAGCTCGATGCCGGTGCGCAGGGCGTCTTCGATAAACAGGCCGGAGGCGCGGCCGAATACCACCAGGTCCAGCAGCGAGTTGCCGCCCAGGCGATTGGCGCCGTGCACGGATACACAGGCCGCTTCGCCGCAGGCATAGAAGCCCGGGATCACCTGGTCGTTGCCGTCGGCGTCGACGGTCAGGGCCTGACCGTGGATGTTGGTAGGTGTGCCACCCATCATGTAGTGGCAGGTCGGCACCACGGGGATCGGCTCTTTCACCGGGTCGGCGTGGGCAAAGGTGCGGGACAGTTCGAGAATGCCCGGCAGGCGGGACTCCAGCACTTCCTCACCGAGGTGATCGAGCTTCAGGAACACGTGGTCGCCCTCGGGTCCGCAGCCGCGGCCTTCGAGGATCTCCAGCACCATGGAACGAGCGACCACGTCGCGGCCGGCCAGGTCCTTGGCGTTGGGAGCGTAGCGCTCCATGAAGCGCTCGCCATCTTTATTGATCAGGTAGCCACCCTCGCCGCGGCAACCTTCTGTTACCAGGGTGCCGGCGCCGTAGATGCCGGTGGGGTGGAACTGCCACATTTCCATGTCCTGCAGCGGGAAGCCCGCGCGCATGGCCATGCTGACACCGTCGCCGGTGTTGATGTGGGCGTTGGTGGTGGAGGCATAAATGCGACCGGCGCCGCCGGTGGCAAACACCGTGGCCTTGGATTTCACGAATACGGTCTCGCCGCTTTCGATGTCGATGGCGATCACGCCCACCACTGCACCGTCCTGGTTCTTCACCAGGTCAACGGCAAACCACTCATTGAAGAACTGCGTGTTGTTCTTGACGTTGTTCTGGTACAGCGTGTGCAGCAGGGCGTGGCCGGTGCGGTCCGCCGCGGCGCAGGTGCGGGCGGCCTGGCCGCCTTCACCAAAGTTCTTGGACTGGCCGCCGAAGGGGCGCTGGTAGATGCGGCCCTCTTCGGTGCGGGAAAACGGCAGGCCCATATGCTCCAGCTCAAAGATGGCTTCCGGGCCCACGGAGCACATGTACTCGATAGCGTCCTGGTCGCCGATATAGTCGGAGCCCTTGACGGTGTCATACATATGCCAGCGCCAATCGTCGTTGGGGTCTGCGCTGGCAATCGCGCAGGTAATGCCGCCCTGGGCAGACACCGTGTGCGAGCGGGTCGGGAAAACCTTGCTGATCACGGCAGTCTTGTAGCCGGACTGGGCCAGCTGCAGCGCGGCACGCATGCCGGAGCCGCCGCCACCGACGATTACGCCGTCAAATGAAATGGTACGAATGGAAGCCATGTTTCAGGTGTCTCCAGGTGTCACACGCCTAGCAAGAGGCTGTTTAACAAAAATGTATCGGGTCTGGCTGGTCCAGACAATGGCGCCCTGTGGGCGCTCAACCCATCCAGATGATCTGCAGACCCCAGACCATGTAGGTGAACAGCGTCACGCCGCAAATGGCACTGACGATGCCGCGAATGACATTGCCATTGGCGCCGATCATGCGCGTGGTCAGGTAGTCGGTAAGCACGCACCACAGGCCGATCCAGGCGTGTACGCCAATCGACAGCATGGCGGCTACGCTGAGCACCTGCATCCAGGTCTGGGCGAAGAAACCCTGCCACTGGGCGTAGCTCATGTCGCCGTTCATGCCGATGTAGGTGCCGATAATGCTGAACCAGGCCAGCAGGATGACGCCGCTGACGCGCTGTACCAGCCAGTCGTAGAGGCCGGAGCGGCCCAGGTTTGTTACTGCAGTTACCATATCCACAACCCCGCCAGTGCAATCAGCACAACAGAAAGAACAATGATGATGCGGGAGCCGAGTACACCGCCTTCCAGGGTCTCGCCGTAGCCAAAGTCACCGAACAGGTGCTTCACGCCGGCCAGGCCGTGGTAGATGCTCACCGACAGGATGCCCCAGACGATCAGCTTGACGAAGGGTGACGCCAGCAGCGCTTTCACGTCGGCGAAGCCCTCCGGGCCCGACAGGCTCATGTCCAGCAGGTACAGCATGATGCCCGCGGACACGAAATTGATAACCCCGGAAATGCGGGTGAGGATGGACGTGATCGCAGTGATCGGGAGCTTGATCGTTCCCAGGTCCAGGTTTACAGGTCTTGTGTCATTCACGATGTTCGATACCAGGTTGTGGCCCCGTTTGGGGTATCGTTGCTTGGGCGCGCCGTCCTGTTTCGTCCTATTTCTGTGCAGGCTTCTGGGACCCGCTCCGTGCTCTTGAGGGCTGTGACATATGGCGCGACGGGGTCCTGAGACCGCCGACAAAAAACGCGGGCGAGTATAGGCTTTCCCCGGTTCAAATACAACGCGACCCCCCGGCGCTGCTGGCCTGCAGGGGCCTGCGTCCAATTGACAATCGTCACCGAAACTCTATAGTTGAGCACCCCGCCCAAGTATGAAAACAGGACCCTCCATGAGCGACAAAAAAGCAAGCCTTTCCATTGACGGCCTGGACGAGGCGATTGATCTGCCCGTCTACTCCGGTAGCATCGGGCCCGACGTGGTCGACGTGGGCGGACTCACCGCCAAAGGCATGTTTACTTACGACCCGGGTTTTGTTTCCACCGCTTCCTGCGAATCACAAATCACCTATATTGACGGTGGCAAAGGCGTCCTGCTGCACCGCGGCTACCCCATCGATCAACTCGCGGAACACTCCGACTACCTGGAAACCTGCTACCTGCTGCTGTACGGGGAACTGCCCAACGCCGAGCAGAAGGCCAATTTTGAAAACACCGTGCGCTATCACACCATGGTGCACGACCAGCTGACCTACTTCTTCCGCGGCTTCCGCCGCGACGCGCACCCGATGGCGATCCTCTGTGGGGTGGTCGGCGCGCTGTCGGCGTTCTACCACGACTCCACCGACATCAGCGATGAAAAGCACCGCGAAGTGGCGGCCTTCCGGCTGATCGCCAAGATGCCGACCCTGGCGGCGATGAGTTACAAGTATTCCATCGGCCAGCCTTTCATGTACCCGGACAACAGCAAGGGCTACGGCGAGAACTTCCTGCACATGATGTTCGGCACGCCCTGCGAGCCCAGCAACGTCAACCCGGTGCTGGCCAAGGCCATGGACCGGATCTTCCTGCTGCATGCCGACCACGAGCAGAACGCCTCCACCTCCACGGTGCGCCTGGCGGGCTCCTCCGGCGCCAACCCCTTCGCCTGTATCGCCGCCGGCATCGCCGCCCTGTGGGGCCCGAGCCACGGCGGCGCCAACGAGGCGGTGCTGAATATGCTGCAGGAAATCGGCGACCCGGACCGCATCGACGAGTTTGTGGCCCGCGCCAAGGACAAGGACGACCCGTTCCGCCTGATGGGCTTTGGCCACCGGGTGTACAAGAACTTCGATCCGCGCGCCAAGGTGCTCAAAGAGAGCTGCGACGAGGTGCTGGCGGAGCTGGGCATTGAGAACGATCCGCTGCTGGCCATTGCCAAGCGCCTGGAGCAGATCGCCCTGGAAGACGACTACTTCATCGAGAAGAAGCTCTACCCCAACGTGGACTTCTACTCCGGCATCATTCTCAAGGCGATCGGTATTCCCACCAGTATGTTTACGGTGATCTTTGCCATCGGCCGCACCGTGGGCTGGATTGCCCACTGGAACGAAATGATCAGCGGCAGCTACCGAATCGGTCGCCCGCGCCAGCTATACACGGGCCACACCCAGCGGGACTACGTGCCTGTCGATAAGCGCTAATGACCAGCTGCGTCATCAGCGGGACGGGGCTGTATACCCCGTCCCTGTCTATTAGTAATGCGGAACTGGTTGAGTCCTTTAACGAGTTCGTCGACAACTACAACACCGAGCACGCCGAGGCCATTGCCGCCGGGGACGTGCTGCCGTTGGAACACTCCTCCGCCGAATTCATTGAGAAAGCCTCGGGCATCAAGGCCCGCTATGTCATCGACAAGGACGGCGTGCTGGACCCGGCGCGAATGGCGCCGCGTATTGCCGACCGGCCCGACGAGGAGCAGTCGCTGCAATGCGAGATTGGCGTCATCGCCGCAAACGAGGCCCTGGCGCGAGCCGGCAAGACCGCTGATGATATCGACGCGGTGATTGTGGCCTGCTCCAACCTGCAGCGCCCTTACCCGGCTATCGCCGTGGAGCTGCAGGACGCTCTCGGCATCGACGGCTGGGGTTACGATATGAACGTGGCCTGTTCGTCGGCCACCTTTGGCATCCAGGCCGCCCGCGACAGCATCGTCAACGGCAGCGCCGACTGTGTGCTGGTGGTAAACCCGGAAATCTGCTCCGGCCACCTCAACTTCCGCGATCGCGACGCCCATTTCATTTTTGGTGACGTGTGTACGGCGGTGGTGGTGGAACGCAAGGATGCCGCCAGCTCGGACGACCAGTTCGAGATACTGGGCACCCGCCTGAAGACCAAGTTCTCCAACAACATCCGCAACAACTTCGGCTTTCTGAACCGCGGCGATGAACGCGGCGTCGGCCAGCCCGACAAGCTGTTCCGCCAGAACGGCCGCAAGGTGTTCAAGGAAGTGTGCCCGATGGTGGCCGAGCTGATCCTCGACCATCTCGGCAGCCTGGAGCTGGACGCCGCGGGCATCAAGCGCATGTGGCTGCACCAGGCCAACCTCAACATGAACCAGCTCATCAGCCGCCGGGTACTGGGCCGGGAAGCGACCGCCGAAGAGGCGCCGACCATTCTCGACGAGTACGCCAACACCAGCTCTGCGGGTTCAGTCATCGCCTTCCACAAGCACCACGGCGACTTCAGCGCCGGCGACACCGGCGTGTTGTGCTCCTTCGGTGCCGGCTACAGCATCGGCAGCGTGGTGCTGCGCAAGCTGTAATCCCTGGCCGCCAGGCTAGCGGGCGGCCAGCAGGTCGCCCAGCACCTTCAACACCTGATCGCACTGCTCCGCCGTACCCACGGTAATGCGCAGAAAATCGCCAATGCGCGGCTTGTCGAAATGACGCACCACGATGCGCTGCTCGCGCAGGCCCTGCTGCAGGGCTTTCGCCTCGGCACCCGGATGGCGGGCAAACACGAAGTTCGCCAGCGACGGCAGCACCTCGAAGCCCAGCGCCTGCAACCCGGCGGCGAGCTGTGTCCGGTTGGCGATGATCTCCGCACGACGGGTCTCAAACCAGGCGTCATCTTCCAGCGCCGCAATGGCGCCGGCCTGGGCCAGCCGGTCCAATGGATAGGAATTGAAGCTGTTCTTGACCCGCTGCAGTCCCTCGATCAGCTCGGCGTCACCGAAGGCGGCGCCCACTCGCAGGCCGGCCAGGGCGCGTGATTTCGACATGGTCTGGATGACCAACAGGTTGGGATAGTCATTGATCAGGCTGACAGCGGATTCGGCGCCGAAGTCCACGTAGGCCTCATCCACCACCACCACGGTGTCGGTGTTGTCCTTCAGCAGCGCCTCGATCTCCGATAGCGGCAGGGCAATACCGGTAGGGGCATTCGGGTTGGGGAAGATCATGCCGCCGTTGGCCTGGCGGTAGGCCGCCAGGTCGATCTCAAAGGCATCATTCAGCGGCAGGGTTTTCGCCTCCAGCCCGAAAAACTCGCTGTACACCGGGTAAAAGCTGTAGGTGATATCCGGGTAGAGCACCGGCGCGCCGCTGTGAAACAGCGCGCGAAAGGTATGCGCCAGCACTTCGTCGGAACCGTTGCCGGGAAACACCTGTTCCGGGAGCACGCCCTGGGCACGGGCATAGGCCTGCTTGAGGGCCGTGGCCTCCGGGTCCGAGTACAGCCGCAGCCCGTCGTCGGCGGCCGCGTGAATGGCTGCGATGACCTTCGGTGAGGGGCCAAACGGCATCTCGTTGGTGTTGAGCTTGACCAGGCCCTGCTCGCGGGGCTGCTCGCCGGGTACGTAGGGTGACAGCTCCGCCACCATCGGGTTCCAGAATCGGGACATCGGGTTCTCCTTGCAGGCGACAGTGTACTGGCCGGGCGCAGCAGAGGCGACCCGCGGCGGCTTTGGGTGACGGCAAATGCCCCTCGCCCCTATACTGTGGGCCCGCCAGACAGGAGCTATGACATGGCCGTAGGCAACTCACTCAGCAAGCTGCTGGGCAAATCACCGCTGAGCCCGTTGCAGGAGCATATGCGCGAGTCGGAAGCGGCCGTTGCCACCCTGCCGACGCTGCTGGCGGCGGCCCAGGCCGGCGACTGGGAGCTGGCCAGCAAGCTCGACAAGGCGTTGCGCGGGCATGCCCAGGAGGCCGACCGACTCAAGCTCGAGCTGCGCATGCAGTTGCGCAAGAGCCTGTTCATGCCGGTGTCCCGCAGCGACCTGCTGGAGCTGCTGACCTCCCAGGACCTGGTCGCCGACGACGCCGAGGCGTTTGCCGGCCTGCTACTGAGCCGCAAGATCCAGGTACCGGAGAAGGCCTTCGCCCATTTCGCCGCCTTTCTCACCGCCAGCACCTCGGCCTGCGCCCTGGCGCTGGACGCGGTCAATGAACTGGACGAGGTATTCGAGGTGGGCTTCGGCAAGCGCGAAATCGACCTGGTCTACGCCCGCCTTAAAGCCATCGCCAAACAGGAAAAGGCCGCCCGCAAGCTGGAAGCCAAGCTGCGAACGACGCTGTTCAAACTGGAGAAATCCCTGGATCCGCTGGAGGCCATGTTCCTCTACCAGCTGGTGGACCGCCTCGACGCCATCGCCCGCGGCTCCGAGCGCATCGGCAACCGGCTGCTGATCCTGATCAGTATTTAAGGGCGCCTAGCGCTCCGGCAGCAGGTCCAGCACCGCCTCAAGCTCGGCGTGGCGCACGTCCACGCCCTCCACCATGTAGATGACGTACTCGGCAATATTGCGGGCGTGGTCGCCGATGCGTTCCAGTGAGCGCAGCACCCACATTGTCGTAATGCAGGCCTCCACTGCTTCCGGGTCCGAGCGCATGGTGTCGGCCAGGGCCGTCATGGCGCCGGCCATATTGGCGTCAATTTCCTCATCGCCGCGGGCCAGTGCCAGGGCAGCCTGGGCATCGCGGCGGGCGAAGGCATCCAGGGCGCCGCGCAGCATCTCCGCCACGATGGTGGCAATCTTCTGGGTCCAGGGCCGCGCCAGGTCGTCTTCCGCCTGTTCGCTCAGGGCAATGGCCTGGCGGGCGATGCGGCTGCTTTCGTCGCCGATGCGCTCCAGGTCAATGATCACCTTGCCAATAGCCAGCACCAGGCGCAGGTCGCTGGCGGCCGGCTGGCGCCGGGCGAGGATGCGGAAGCACTCATCGTCGATGTCCAGTTCCATGGCGTTAATGGCCCGGTCGGACTCGATCACGGCCTGCGCGTCGCCGCTGTCCAGCTCGAGCAGGGCGGCCACCGCGGCCAGCACCTGTTTTTCCACCACGCCGCCCATCTCCAGCATGTGGGCGGTCGCCGTCTCCAGTTCCTGGTTGAACTGTCCGGAGATGTGCTGGCGGTGTAAGTCCTGCTCGGCCATAGCCCTCATCCGTAGCGGCCCGTGATGTAGTCCTCGGTCTGGCGCTGCCGCGGGTTGGTGAACAGGCGGTCGGTGCTGTCGTACTCAACCAGCCGCCCCAGGTTCATGAAGGCTGTCATATCCGACACGCGCGCCGCTTGCTGCATATTGTGCGTTACGATCACGATAGTGTACTTGGATTTCAGTTCGTAGATCAGTTCCTCGATCTTCAGCGTGGAAATCGGGTCCAGCGAAGACGCCGGTTCATCCAGCAATACCATCTCCGGTTCCACGGCAATGGTGCGGGCAATCACCAGGCGCTGTTGCTGGCCGCCGGACAGACCCAGGGCATTGTCCTCGAGGCGGTCCTTCACCTCGTCCCAAAGGGCCGCGGAGCGCAGGGATTTCTCGACGATTTCGTCCAGGTGGCGGCGCCGGTTGATCCCCTGGATCCTCAGCCCGTAGGCCACGTTCTCATAAACCGACATGGGAAACGGGTTGGGCTTCTGGAACACCATACCGACCCGGCGCCGGAGCTGTGACACATCCACCGTGGGCAGATAGATATTGGTGTCCTCCAGCATCACCCGACCGCTGACCACACAGCCGTCGACCAGATCGTTCATGCGATTGAAACAGCGCAGCAGGCTGGACTTGCCACAGCCGCTGGGGCCGATGAAAGCGGTGACCCGACGCCGCGGTATGCTCAGGTCGATATCCCGTAGCGCGGGCTTGCCGCTGTAGCTCAGGTTGAGCCGCTCCACCGACAGCGCCACATCGGCCTCCGGGGCGGGAGCCCAGGGGCGGCGATTCATGGCATCGAGGTCAAATCCGTGGGTCGACACAGGGGTCTCCAGCTTGTCTTGTGCGTTGCTGCCGGCAGCGCTTTGCGATTTTGGTGCCGCCATCAGCTGCCATCCAGCGCCGCGTAGCGCTCACGCAGGCGGTTGCGCAGCGCCACCGCAGCCAGGTTCAGCAGCGCGATGATCAGCACCAGCAACAGGGCGGTAGCATATACCAGCGGGCGCGCCGCTTCGATGTTGGGACTCTGGAAACCCACGTCGTAGATGTGAAAGCCCAGGTGCATAAACTTCTGCTCCAGGTGCAGGTAGGGAAAGTTGCCGTCCAGCGGCAGCGTGGGCGCCAGCTTCACCACCCCCACCAGCATCAGCGGTGCGACCTCGCCGGCGGCGCGGGCGACGGCGAGGATCACCCCGGTCATCATCGCCGGGCTGGCCATCGGCAGTACCACCCGCCACAGGGTCTCGGCGCGTGTGGCGCCCAGGGCGAGGCTACCCTCGCGGATCGATTGGGGAATGCGCGCCAGGCCTTCCTCGGTGGCCACGATGACTACCGGCAGGGTCAGCAGCGCCAGGGTCAGCGAGGCCCACATCAGCCCCGGGGTGCCGTAGGTGGGGCTGGGCAGGGCCTCCGGGAAAAACAGCCGGTCCATTTCACCACCGACGCCATAGACAAAGAAGCCCAGCCCGAAAATGCCGTAGACAATCGAGGGCACCCCGGCGAGATTGTTCACGGCGGCGCGAAACACCCGGGTGATGCGGCCCTGCCCTGCCACTTCATGCAGGAAGACAGCGGCCAGCACACCGAAAGGCGTGACGATGATGGACATCAGCAACACCATCAACACGGTTCCGAAAATCGCCGGATAGACACCCCCTTCCGTGTTCGCCTCACGCGGCTCGTCTGACAGGAATTCCCACAGCCTCAGCCGGTAGTAGTTGAGCTTGGCGAGCGGCCCCATATCGTTGGGAAGGATGGCGCGCACCACCTGGCCCAGCGGCAGCGTGACCTCGCGCCCGTCTGCCAACCGCACCCGGTAGCTGTAGCGCTCGCTCTGCTGATACAGCGCCAGCAGGCGACGGCGCGCGCCCTCGTACTGTGACTCCAGCATCGCCCGCTGCCGGGCCAGCTCGGCGGGCACTGGCTCGCCATCCAGCACCAGGCCCCGCTCCCGCAGCCGCAGTCGCTCCATGGCGAAATTGATACCACCCACCTCCTCGCGCTCCAGTGCACGTATTTCATCGCGCACCGACCGGTTGGCGGCGATCAAGCCCTGGAAGAGAGCCCAGACGCCGTCGGCATCGGCGTCGGCGTCGGCGTCGGCGTCGGTGATGACTTTGCCGTCCTGCTCCAGCCACAACAGGCGGCCGTAGAGATTGCCCCACTCCAGGCGTTCCACCCGCATGACACCGGATGGCCGACTCACCTCGAGCACCCGGGAGTCCAGCAGCCAGATAAAGTCGGTGCCGAAAAAATCCCGGTTGCCGCGCTTGATCAGGCGGCGCCATTCCCAGCCGCCCTCCGCCTGGGAGGCAATGCCGGCCCCGCGCAGTTGCTCAGCGCTGACCCGCTCACTGGACACCTGTTCGCCCAACACGGTGATTTGCCGGGTCTCACTGTTGACGCTGAATTGCAGCAGCTCGCGCGGCCAGAAATGCCCCAGCCCGTGCCAGGCCAGCAGCCACAGCAGGCCGAACACTGCCAACAGTGCAAAGCTGACCGCGCCGGCATTGAACCAGACCATGGGCTCGCCGCTGCGCACCCAGTGGCTGAAACCCTGGCGTCGCCGCAGGTACAGGGGTTCGCGCTCGGCGGTCATCCCAGGGCTCCGTAGCGGGCCCGCAGCCGCTGGCGTACCACCTCGGCGATGGTGTTCACACCGAAGGTAAATACAAACAGGATGAACGCCGCCAGGAACAGGATGCGGTAGTGGGTGCTGTTGACCTCGGCTTCCGGTACCTCGACGGCGATATTGGCCGCCAGGGTGCGCATGCCCTCGAACAGATTGAAATCCATGATCGGCGTGTTGCCCGTGGCCATCAGTACGATCATGGTCTCACCCACCGCCCGACCGAAGCCGATCATCAGCGCCGAAAACACGCCGGGGCTGGCGGTGGGCAGTACCACGCCGGTGAGGGTCTGCCACGGGGTCGCCCCCAGGGCCAGGCTGCCCTGGCTGAGGTGGCGCGGTACGGAATAGATGGCATCCTCGGCGATGGAAAAGATGGTGGGCACCACCGCAAAGCCCATGGCGATACCGACAATCATGGCGTTGCGCTGGTCGTAGGCGAGACCCAGCTCTGTACTGATCCAGCGGCGGGCATCGCCACCGAAAAACACCGCCTCCACCGGGCCGCCCAGCGCCATCGACAGCCACACCAGGCCTACCATCACCGGCAACAGCAGAATCGCGTGCCAGCCCTCGGGTACCAGGTCGCGCCAGGGTATCGGCAAGCGCGACCAGGCCAGCGCGAAAGCCAGCACGCCCGCGGGCAGCATGAACACCAACGTCAGCATCCTGGACAAATGATCTTCCACCAGCGGCGCCAGCCACAGGCCTGCCAGGAAGCCGAGAATCACGGTGGGCATGGCCTCCATCAGCTCAACCAGCGGTTTGATGCGGCGCCGCAACGCGGGCGCCATAAAGAAGGCGGTATAGATGGCGCCACCGAGGGCGATGGGCGTGGCAAACAGCATGGCGTAGAAAGCCGCCTTGAGGGTGCCAAAGGCCAGCGGGGTCACGGAGTACTTGGACTCATAGTTACTGCTGGACGCCGAGGACTGGTAGACCCAGGCTGGTTCGTCGTAGCTCTCGTACCAGACCTTGCGCCACAGGGAGGTCATGGACACTTCCGGGTGAGGGTTCTCCAGTACCCACTGGCGCAACTGGCCTTCAGCGTCCGCCAGCAGCAGTCGGTCAGCCCGGGGCGACAGGGCCAGGGCGCCGTCGGCGGGCAGCGGCAGCGGCGCGCGCAGGGAGCGCTGCCCCGAAGTGGCGTGGAACCACTGCACTTCGTCGCCGCCAAAAGCCAGGAAACCGCGCCGCCGGTGTTCCCGCAACAGGCGCTCTATCACCACCCCGGCAGTATCGTAGCCACGTACCCGGGTGAGCTTTGCCTGTTGACCGCGGCCGGTCACCAGGAAGCGGTGCAGGCCAGCGGCCGAAGACGCGGCCACCACCGACAGCTCACCCTGCAACAGGGTGCTGGTGCTGAGTGTTTCCCCTTCGGCAAACAGGCGGCCCTCATCGACCAGGCTGGGCGTTCCCGTCAGCGACCACAGGCGATAACCGGCTTCCGGTGTCAGCAGCAGTAACCAGCGGCCGCCGTCCATCAGGTGCAGGCCGCCCGCCAGGGGTTGCACCCCCAGTGGTACTTTGCCGGGCGCAGACAGCGGCTGGCCGGGGCTCTGCGCGGCGGGCGTTTGCCGCTGCCGCCAGAGATGAATCTCGCCGTTGGCCTGCTGCACGGCCAGCAGTTGACTGTCGCTACTCAATGCCAGGCGCTGGATGGCATTGGCGCCGGTCTGCAGCCCCTCTAAACCCCAGGGATAGTCCAGCACCGGTGTCACGCGGCGCTGGCCGTCCAGCACCGTGTAGCTGTAGCCAGCGCGCACCACGCGGACACGGCCGTCGTCATAGCCCAGCGCGGTGGCGCCATCACCACCGCGACAAAAGGCCGAGACGCTGCGCTCCGCCGGCGCCAGCTGGATTCGCTTCAGCTCGCTGCCGTCGGCCTGGCGGACAAAGCGCGCGCTGCCGTCCCGTTCCACGCTAAAAGCCAGTACCCCATACTCTTCGGCGGACAGCCAGCCCGGCCCGGAGGCGACCGGCGGCAGGGTCACTGAAGCCTGTGGCGCCAGCGTGGCCGGGCGCAGCAGCGGCAGCACCTCGTAGATGAGGAACACAAACAGCATAAGAATGGTGAACAACACCACGCCACCGCCGGCGCTGATGGCCAGGGTGGCGCACTGGTCCTTGAAGCGCCGCCAGCGCGGCCACCACTCGGGGCTGCTGACGCGGCTCACAGCAGCAGGGCCTCGCGGGCGCGCGCCGCCAGCGCCGCCGGCAGCGGTATGTAGCCATCCTTGACCACCGCTTCCTGGCCCTGGCTGGACAGCACCAGGGTCAGGAACTCGCGCTCCAGCGGCGACAGCGGCCGCCCCGGCACCTTGTTGACATAGATATACATGAACCGGGACAGCGGGTAGTCGCCGTTGGTGGCGGTTTCCGGGTTGGGGGCAATATAGGGCTGGTCGGCATGGCGCGCCAGCGGCACCGGTTTGACGCTGGCGGTGCGATATCCCAGGGCTGAATAGCCAATGCCGTTGACAGCGGTGGAGATGGCCTGCACTACCGAGGCGGAACCCGGCTGCTCGTTCACCCGACTGAGGAAATCACCATTGCACAGGGCCTCGCGCTTGAAGAAGCCGTAGGTCCCTGAAACCGAGTTGCGACCGAACAGCTGGATATTGCGCGACGCCCAGAATCCCTTGAGCCCGAGTTCGCCCCAGCGACGGATGCTCTCGCTGCGGCCGCAGCGGCGGGTGGCGGAAAACATCGCGTCCACTTCCGCCAGGGTCAAACCCTGCAGGGGGTTGTCCCTGTGAACGTAGATCGCCACCGCGTCAATCGCCACCGGAATGGCCGTGGGCTGGTAGCCGAAACGGTTCTCAAAGGCTTCCCGTTCGCCGTCTTTCATCGCCCGGCTCATGGGGCCCAGGCTGGCGGTCCCCTCGGTGAGCGCCGGCGGCGCGGTAGAGGAGCCCGCCGCCTGCACCTGCACCTGCACGTTGGGGTAATGCCGCTTGAAAGCCTCGGCCCACAGGGTCATGAGATTGGCGAGGGTATCGGAGCCGGCGCTGGACAGGCTGCCGGCCACCCCACTGGCAGGCGTATAGCCCGGCAGTTCCGGGTCGAGGGCGGCGCTGGCGGGCAAGCCTGCCAGGCCCAGCAGCAGGCCCAGCACGACGGGTCTGCCCGGCAACAAGGCAGGGGCAGCGATAGCGCGCAGGAATACGGCCAATCTCATTCTGCCGCTTTTATGTCAGTCTTGTGAATGCGGGAAAACACAGCGGAAGGTACTGCCCACCCCAACTTCGCTTTCGATTTCCAATCTCGCATGGTGCCCAGCCAGTACGTGTTTGACGATGGCCAGGCCCAGGCCGGTACCGCCGGTACCCTGGGAACGGCTCTTGTCGACCCGGTAGAAGCGTTCGGTCAGCCGCGGCAGGTGCACCGCATCGATGCCGGGTCCGTAGTCCCTCACCGACAAGCAACAGGCATCCTCGCGATCAGACCATTCAATGTCTACATCACCGTCGCTGTATTTCAGGGCGTTGATCACCAGGTTGGATACGGCACTGTACAAGTGCTTGTAGTTGCCCTCAACGGCGCGCTCGGTCAGCAGCTCGGTGCGGATGACGCGATCAGGGTAGGCGCCCAGGGCGAACTCGCGCACTTCGCCGACCAGCTCACGCATATCCATGGTGCGACGCTCTTCGCGCCCTTCCGCCGCCTCGATCTGCGACAACCACAGCAGGTCCCGCAGCAGGGTTTCCATGCGCTCGGCCTGCTGTTGCATCTGCAGCATCGGCTGCTGCAGCCGCGCCTCGCGGCCGAGGTCGGTGTCCATCAAGGTCAACAGGTAGCCGGAAATCACCGTTAGCGGGGTGCGCAGTTCGTGGGACACATTGGCGACGAAGTCGCGGCGCATTTTCTCCAGTTGCTGCTCACGGGTCACATCGCGGCAGAACATCAGCCGGCTGCCGCGGCCGAAGGCGGTCACTTCCACCTGTAGCTGCACATTGGCGTCCAGCGGGCTCTCGATCAGCAGCGGCTCCTGGTAATCCCCGGCCGTGAAATAGGCGCTGAAGTTCGGCACCCGCAACAGGTTGACGATGGCCTGGCCGCGATCGCGCGGGTACTGCAGCCCCAGCAGTTGCTGGGCGGCGGCGTTGCTCCATTCGATATTGGCCGATGGGTCGATAAGTACCGCGGCATCCTTGAGGGCCGCCAGCGAGTCGCGCAGGTAGCTGACAGCGGTCTGCAGGCGATCCCGCTCCTCGCGGTCGTGCCGCTGCAGCCGGTAGATGCTATCGAAAAATTCGCCCCACAGGCCGCGGGCTTCAGGTGGCTCGATATCGGGACGGCGCATCCAGTCGGAGACCCGGCGCAGCTGGTTGAGCCAATACACCACCAACAGCATGGCTGCCGCGGCCAGCGCTTCCAGGGCATAGCCGAAGAAGGCGCCGAGACCGACGACTACGAGAAAATAGAGTGCGACCTTTCGAAATTCTTTCCACCAGTTGGTGGTGGCCACTACAGGGCGACTCCCCGCGCCGAAAAACGATAACCCGTGCCACGCACCGTCTGGATCAACCGGCTATAGTCGTGATTGCCGGTTTGCAGAGACTTGCGCAGCCGGCGAATGTGCACGTCGACCGTGCGCTCTTCCACATACACGTTTGCGCCCCACACCTGGTCCAGCAACTGGTTGCGAGTGTAGGCGCGCTCCGGGTGGGACATAAAAAACTGCAGCAGGCGAAATTCGGTAGGGCCGACATCGATGAGATCACCGCCCAGGAAGATGCGCTTGGAGTCGCTGTCCAGGGTCAGCTCCGCCACCTGCAGGGTGCTCTCCTCTACACCGCCGGTGCTGCGCCGCAGCAGCGCGCGAATGCGGGCAATCAGCTCGCGCGGCGCGAAGGGCTTGGTAATGTAGTCATCGGCGCCCACATCCAGGCCCTGGATGACATTGTCCTCGGTGGTCTTGGCAGTCAGCATGATGACCGGCAGATCCTTGGTGGCATCGTTACGCTTGAGGCGGCGCAGCAGCTCCAGGCCGCTGCCCCCGGGCAGCATCCAGTCCAACAGCACGATGTCCGGGCGATCGTCGACAATCACCTGGTAGGCGGACTGGATATTCTCCGCTTCGAGACAGTTGAACTCGGCGATCTCCAGGGCCATGCGCAGCATATCGCGGATGGCGAACTCATCATCAACGATGAGAACCGTGCGGTCAGTCATGTGACAGTTTTCCCTAAGGATAGATCAGACACGGTATTAAAAGTCGCAATTATTACCTCATTATGACAGCGGCCTGCGGCCGGATACACCCCGACCTTCGCGCCATGCCGGCCACCTGCCCGGTCACCACGGCCACCAGCCCTTATCTTTCAGGTCTTCCTCACAGCCGCGTAGCTGGGTGGTGTAACGGGAGGACTGCCGCGACACCTTCCTGGCCACGTCCTTGAGCCACTGCTTGTTCTTGAAGCTGCGGCGGTTAAAGCCGCCGTGGCCCTCGTGGTAGGCCAGGTACAGGTGATAGGGGTCATCCTTCTTGATGCCGCTGCGGCGGTAACTCTGGTGGTTGTACCAGCCGACAAAATCGATGGAGTCGCCAAAGTCGTCACGGTCGGCGCCGTAATTGCCGGCATCGCGCTTGTACACGTCCCAGGTCTCCTCGAGGGCCTGGGTATAGCCGTAGGAGTTGGAGGGGCGAGGCCCGGGTATGACCCAGAGAATCTTCTTGCGGGGCGGCTTGGCCTTGGCGCGAAAGCGAGATTCCTGGTGCATGATGGCCATCATCACCGGAATCGGGCTGCCCCAGCGCTTGCGGGAGTCGTCAGCGTCATCGTACCAGCCATCCTTCTCGCGGAATATGGAGCAGATATCGTTGACATCAGAGGGCGGCGACGTGGTGCAACCGCCCAGGGCCAGGGCGGCCAGCAGCAGCGCTGCCAGCGGCAGGCTTGTGCGCCGCTCACAGCCCCTGGCGTCTGGCGCGCCACACGCACTCTTCATCAGCTCTTTTTTCACAGCGACACCCCATGCTGACCAAGCAGCGCGATGAACGCCGCCTCGTCGATGACCTCGATGCCCAGTTCCTCGGCCCTGGCCAGTTTGGAGCCTGCGCCCGGGCCCGCCACCACGCAGCTGGTCTTTTTCGATACGCTGCCCGCCACCTTGGCGCCAAGCTGTTGCAAGGCCTGCTTGGCGCCGTCGCGGCTGGTGACCTCCAGGGATCCGGTGACCACCCAGGTCTGGTCCGCCAGCGGCAGCTCGCCGGCATCGGCAACCTGCACCTGTTCCCAGCGCACGCCCGCGTCACGCAGCGCCGTTATCACCTCGAGGTTCTGCGGCGCATCCAGAAACTGGCGAATGTGGTCGGCAACGATGGGGCCGACATCATCCACCGTCAGCAACTGTTCCTCGCTGGCGTCGATGATGGGCGGCAAGTCGCCGAAATGATTGGCGAGGTTGAGAGCCGTCGCCTCCCCGACTTCGCGAATACCCAGGGCAAAAATGAAGCGCGCCAGGCTGGTCTGTTTGCTCGCTTCCAGGGCGGCGACGAGGTTCTGAGCAGATTTCTCCGCCATGCGCTCCAGGCCGGCGAGCTGCTCCACCGTTAGTGCATAGAGGTCGGCTGCGTTTTCCACCAGGTCTTCATCCACCAGTTGGTCGACCAGCTTGTCCCCCAGGCCCTCGATATCCATGGCCCGCCGCGAGGCGAAGTGCTTCAGTGACTGCTTGCGCTGGGCCTGGCAGACCAGACCGCCGGTGCAACGCACCACGGCCTCCCCTTCAATCTGTTCCACCGGCGAATCACAGACCGGGCACCGGGATGGAAAGCGAATGGCCTTCGCGTCTGCCGGTCGCTCAGCGCCAATGACCGAAACCACCTGGGGAATGACGTCACCGGCCCGGCGCACGATGACCGTATCGCCTTTCTTTACGCCGAGCCGGGCAATTTCGTCGCGGTTGTGCAGGGTAGCGTTGCTGACGGTGACACCGCCCACAAACACCGGCTCCAGCCGCGCCACCGGGGTGATGGCGCCGGTGCGACCTACCTGGAATTCCACATCCAGCAGCCGGGTGCTCTCCTCCTGGGCCGGGAACTTGCGGGCAATGGCCCAGCGCGGCGCCCGGGACACAAAGCCCAGCTCCTGCTGCAGGGCGATGTCATTCACCTTGAAGACGATACCGTCGATGTCATAGGCCAGGCTATCGCGCTTCTCTGCCAGGCGCTGATAGTAGGCGTCACAGCCCGCTATACCCTGCACGACGTCGGAGTCGCTGTTGATGCGCAGGCCCCAGCTTTGGAGCCGGGCCAGTATTTCGGATTGCAGGCCCGGCCAGCTTTCACCTGCACCCTCCACCACGCCGACGCTGTAACAGCACATTTCCAGCGGCCGGCTGGCGGCAATCCTCGGGTCGAGCTGGCGCAGGGTGCCGGCAGCGGCATTGCGGGGGTTAACGAATAGCTTGGTTCCCTCGGCCCGGGCCTGCTCGTTCATGGCCTCAAAACCGTCCCGCGGCAGGTAAACCTCGCCGCGCACTTCCAGCAGCGGCGGATAGTCTTCGCCCAGCAGGCTGAGGGGAATAGACTGCACGGTGCGGATATTGTGGGTGATGTCCTCGCCGGTGCGGCCATCGCCGCGAGTGGCGCCCCGCTGCAGCACCCCGTCGCGGTACAGCAGGCTGACGGCGATGCCGTCCAGCTTGGGTTCGCAGGCGTATTCGAAGTCTTCCTCGCGGCCCAGGCGCTGCTTGAGCCGGCGATCAAACTCCAGCATTTCCTCGGCGTTGAAGGCATTGTCCAGGGACAGCATCGGCATTTCATGCTGCACCTGCTTGAATTCGGTGAGGGGCTCGTCGCCCACCCGCCGCGAGGGAGAGTCCTCGGTGACCAATTCCGGGTGCGCCTGTTCCAGCGCCTGCAACTCGCGCATCAGCCGGTCGTAGGTGGCGTCAGGAATGCTGGGTTCATCCAGCACGTGGTAGCGGTAGTTGTGCTCGCGAAGCTGTGCGCGCAGGGACGCTATCTCATCGGCGACTGCAGATGATCCGGAGATGCTCATGCTGGCTAGCGCCCTGCCTGGGCCAGCAGTTTGCGTTCGAGGTCGCGGATGCGCTGGCGCATGTGCTCCAGGGTCTGGCGAGTGGTGGCGCTGCGGCTCTCATCGAGCACGTCGCCGCCGAGGTTCTCGGCCACGCCGCGCGCGGTTTCCAGCATTTTCTCGAAAGCGGCCATCATGTCCCGCGGGCCGGGCAGCGTCAGGAAGAAGATCAGGCCGGTGGTGGAGAAATCCGACATCCTGTCGATATCAAACACGCCCGGTTTGAGCATATTGGCCACGCTGAATTGCACCGCCCCACGGCCGGCGGATTCCTCGTGGCAGTGGAAGAAGTCCATATCACCAAAACGCAGGTTGTAGGCCAGCAGCACCTGCAGGATATCGTCGCCGCCAAAGCCAGCCTCATCGCGAGACACCACGTGCAGCATTAACACCTCACCCGGGCCATCCGCCGAAGCGGCCGGGGCCTCATCGTCGGCGCTGATGCCGTCCAGCAGGTCGAGGTTCTCGCCGGTAGCGCGATCCTCACCCGCCGACATCGGCGCCACCTCGTCGCCTGACCCGGCAGCGCGGCTGGGTAAGGGATCAAACAGGGGGTCGGGTGCGGCGGGTTCGGTCAGCAGCGGCGGCTCACCCTGCGCGGACGTTGCCGCGCCATCATCGGCTGCGGCTTCCAGCTCGCCTGCATCTGCTTCTGCGTCAGCGGCAGTCGGCGGTTCCTCCGGGTGTGTATCGCCTTCAGCGGATCGCGTCTTAACCCGGGCGCCGCCGTTGGGCAGCTCGCGGCTCATGCCGACATCGTCTTCGGGTCCGTCGGGAACCCGGGTCAGGGATACCCGGATGCGGTTGGGGTCGCGCATGCGCCGGTAGCCATCCAGCAGTACCGCCACAATCAGCAGTACCCCGATGATAATCATCCAGTCGCGCACGCTTATATCCATGTCCCCCAGTCTACCTTCAGCTCACCCTTTAGCTCACCCTTCAGCTCACCCTTTAGCTCACTCTTCAGCTCACAACGTACCCACCTGTTTGCGCCCCTGGTCGGTCATTTGCCAGACCTTCACCAGGCGCTCAGCGGATGCTCGTGTTTCCCTTACGATGCAGCCAGCTCCGCCGCCTCGTCCACGTCCACGGTCACCAGGCGCGACACGCCCGGCTCCTGCATGGTCACACCCATGAGGTGATCGGCCATTTCCATGGTGATCTTGTTGTGGGTGATGAAGATGAACTGCACGCTATCTGACATCTCCTTGACCATGCGCGCGTAGCGGCCGGTATTGGCGTCATCCAGCGGTGCATCCACCTCGTCCAGCATACAGAAAGGTGCCGGGTTGAGGCGGAAGATGGAGAACACCAGGGCAATAGCGGTCAGAGCTTTTTCGCCACCGGACAGCAGGTGGATGGTGGCGTTCTTCTTGCCGGGAGGCCTCGCCATGATGGTGATGCCGGTATCGAGCAGGTCCTCGCCGGTCATCTCCAGGTAGGCCGAGCCGCCGCCGAACACCCGCGGGAACAGCTCCTTGAGGCTGGTGTTGACCTGGTCGAAGGTCTCACGGAAGCGGTTGCGGGTTTCCTTGTCGATTTTGCGAATCGCGGATTCCAGGGTCTGCAGGGCCTGCTCCAGGTCCTCGTTCTGGGCATCCAGGTAGTTCTTGCGCTCCGACTGCTGGCTGTATTCGTCGATCGCCGCCAGATTGATCGGGCCCAGCCGGGCAATGCGATTGCCCACCTGCTCCAGGCGCCGCTGCCACTCGGCTTCCTCGGCCTCTTCCGGCAGGGTTTCCAGCACGGTCTCGGCTTTCTGCTCGGTTTCCGCCAGCGCCTGCTCCAGGGTCTCGCGCTGCACCTGCAGAGTCTGGTTCTCCAGGCGCTTCTGCTCCAGCTGGCTGCGCACCGTGGCACTGCGCTGTTCGATCTGGGCGCGCAGGCCCTCGGCCTCGCGCAGCTCGCCGTCGATGCGAGCCACCGTGTCGCGGGCTTCGCCCAGCTCTGTTTCCACTACCAGGCGCTTCTCGAGCTGTGACTCCAGCTCTTGCTTGAGACCGTCCAGCGGCTGGTCGTTGCTGGCGATGTTCTCTTCCAGCGACTGCTTGCGCTCCACCAGTTGTTTCACCTGCACCGTGGTGCGCTCGATGGACTGGGTCATGGATTGCAACTGGGCCTGCAGCGACTGGTGCTGCATAGCGGTCTGGTGGGCCGTGTCCTTGTCGTGCCGAGCCGCCTGGCGCGCCTGATCGAGGCGGGTGCGGGTATCGTCCCGGCGCGACAGCAACTCCTCGCGGCGCCTGGAATCCTCTTCCATGCGCTCGATCGCTGCGGACAGCAACTGGCGCGCCTCCGCCATGCTGTCCTGTTCGGACTGGAACTGGCCGCGGGATTCGTCGATCTCGCGGTTAATACCGTCACGGCGCTTGCTAATCTGCTCGATCTTGGCCTGCTCGGCGCTGAGTGCGGCCGCCAGATCAGCGTGTTCGCGAGATACCGTCTGCAACTGGCCCTGGGCCTCGTGACGCTGCTGTTCGAGCTGCTTGAGCTGAGCGTCGGTATCGGCAAGCTGGGACTGCAGCTCGGCGCAGCGCTGTTCGCCAGCGCTGATGGCCGCGGCCAGGGTTTCCAGCTCCTGCTGGCGGGCAATCACACCGCTCTCTTCCTCGGCGCGGTTGCTGACCCGCACCCAGTCCGGGCCCACCCAGAGCCCATCTCGGGTAATCAGCGACTGGTGTGCGGCCAGGCTGGCACGTCGCGTCAAGGCGTCTGCGAGGCTGTCAGCCGTCAGCACACTGCCGAGTTGCCCGGCAAGGTGACCAGCACCGCTGACCTGGGCCGCCAGGCTGTCCGCTGCGGCGGTACCGACCGCCGCCGAATCGAGCAACATAAGATCACCGCGCGGCGCCTGCGACAGGGCCTCGGCAAAGGCGTCGATGCGATCGACACAGACCGCCTGCAGGCTGTCGCCGAGCACGGTTTCCACCGCGGCCTGCCACTCGGGAGCCACCTGGATCTGCTGCAGCAGCCGCGGCTGGTCCGCCAACTGTTGCTGGTCCAGCCAGGACTGCACCGCCTCGCCGGAGCCGGAGGCCGCCTGTTGCAGGGCGTCCAGCGACGCGTGGCGACCGCGCTGGCCCTGCAGTTCACTGCGGGCGCTGTCGAGGTTTTCCGACAGGCTGTTGCGCAGGTCGCGGGCCTGGTTGACCTGGCCCAGCAAGTCTTCGCTGTGTTTTTCAGCGGCACGGATCGCCAGCTCTTTCTCGGCAATCTGTTCGCCCAGGCGCTCGCAGGTCTCATCCGCCGGCCCGGCGCTGAGGCCGGACTTCTCCGCTTCCAGGCTGGCAATACGCTCCTGGATGCGGGTCAGGGCCTGTTCCAGGTGCTGGATGCGGGACTGCTGCACCTCGGCCTGCTGGCGCGGCTCAGCGGCGTGCTGGTTGAAGTCGTCCCACTCCTGCTGCCAGGCCTGCATGTGCTCTTCGGCGTCCAGCAGGGCCTGGGCCGAGGCGGCCTCCGCGGCCTGCAACTCTTCCAGGGCGGGGGTAACAGCGGCCAGCTCTTCCTGCCACTGGCTCTGCTTGTTGCGGTCTTCCTCGAGGTGGCGCTCAGCCTGCTCGAAACTCTCCAGGGTCTGGCGCAGGTCATCGGCCAGTTGCCGGGAGCGTTCCTGCTGGTGCTTGATGGTCTGTTCAATGCGGGCGACTTCGGCGCCGATGCTGTAGTAGCGCGCCTGCACCTCGTTAAAGCTGTCGAAGACCTGCGGGTGCAGCACACCGAGGCCACCGACAGCTTTAACGAGGTGCAGGCGCGCTACTACAGCATCGGCGCCGAAGTCGCCCGCATTG
>JANQIO010000110.1 GCA_028282105.1 Halieaceae bacterium
GCTAACTCGATCCCAAAAGGTGCCGTCTGCGAGCACTGCTCGCAGCCGCGCGAAAGACCGCGGCGATGCAGCGCCGCGGGCCGGGGGAGCCAACCGGTCCGGAGGACCGGCAACGTCATGCCAACTCAATTCCAAAACGAACTTTCCGCAAGCACTGCTTGCGGCCTTGCGAACGCCCTCGGCCATGCAGGGCCGAGGGCCGGGGGAGCCAACCGGTCCGCAGGACCGGCAACGTCACGCCAACTCAATCCCAAACGGGGCTGTCTGCGAGCACTGCTCGCAGCCGCGCAAACGACCACCGTAATATGACCTGGTAGTCCTTCAGAATACCAAGGGGCCGAAAAGATCTAATGCTGCCAGCATCAGGCCAATGCTACCAAGCGTACCCGAAGGTCCTCGATCCACGAATTCTAGAATCTTGACTATTGGCCACAACAGAAAGCAGGCCAGCACGACGACCCCCAGCACCGCGAGGCTTAGGAAACAAGCCAGACCGTAGAGAATCGCTAAGACATTGAATATCGCGCCAAAGAAAGTAGACGCCAGCGAATCCACCAGCGCCATTTTACCAGCGTACAAGCCGTCATAGCCTCCTGAAGAACCGGTTGAAAAAGCTTCACCGGAGAGCACAGCTCCCAGCATCGTATAGGACACAATGATTGGCCCAACTATGAGCAGCAGAATCTTCAACACTTCACCCAGGCATCGCTCGATAAGTGACTTACGCTCTTCCTGGCCATCGTGTTCCGTCTTATCAAATTCGTACCACCATCGGATAACTTCTTTGACTTTCGAGGCTAACGCAATTCTCCAATGGTCAAGATACTGCTCCAAATCCTGCGACTTACCGGAAAAATCGAGCACCGCCAAAAGAAAGCCAACTATCGCCAACCACTTTAAGTCCATTGCAAAATCCATTCGCAACAATAACCGAGAAGGCGCTCGCGCTGACGGCAGCGAGCAGCACCAATCTACTGTTAACCGATAGCTTTGCACAGGCAGTAACCCACTGCTAATGTCATTCGCAGACAATAAAAACTGCGAGACTCCCCATGCCCCTCACCGAATCCTTTGCCAGCGGACCGGCCAGCCCGCCGGTTCGCGATATCACTATTGGCGACGCTCTGCGCGAGGTCGTCGCCCACTGCCCCGAGCGCACTGCGATGATCGCCGGCTCGCCGGATCCGGCCGAGCGTCACCAGTGGCGCTATGACGAACTACTGTTGGAGTCCGAGCGGGCAGCCCGGGCGCTGTTGGCACGTTTCCAACCGGGTGAAAAGGTCGCCGTCTGGGCGCCGAACATCCCCCAGTGGGTGCTGATGGAATACGGCTGCGCGCTGGCGGGGATTGTGCTGGTGACGGTGAACCCTTCCTACCAGGCGGAGGAACTGGCTTACGTGCTGAAGCAATCCCGCGCCGCCGGCATCTTCCTGCTGCCGGAGTTTCGCGGCAATCGCATGATCACCCACCTGGAACAAGCCCGCGAGGACTGCCCGGAGTTGCGCGAGACGGTGCTGTTCTCCGAGTGGCAGGCCTTCCTCGACAGCGGTTCTGAAGACACCGCCCTGCCGGAGGTGGCGCCGCTGGACGCCTGCATGATTCAGTACACCTCGGGTACTACCGGCTTCCCCAAAGGTGCCCTGCTGCACCACCGCGGGCTGGTGAATAACGGCGCCCACACGGTGGATCGTATGGGGGCGGAGGAAGGCTGCGCCTACATGGGGAATATGCCGCTGTTCCATACCGGCGGTTGCGTGCTGGCAGTACTGGGCTGCCTGTCATTGCGCGGCACCCTGGTGCTGGTGGAACAGTTCGAGCCGGGGCTGATGCTGGAACTGATGGAAACCTACCGCGCCGGCGCCATGCTCGGCGTGCCCACCATGCTGATTGCCATGGTCGAGCACCCGGAGTTCGAGCAGCGCGACCTGTCCAGCGTGCATGCCATCTGCTCCGGCGGTTCCACCGTGCCCGCTGCGCTGGTGCGGCGCCTGGAAGACGCCGTGGGCGCGCCTTTTACCATCGTGTTCGGCCAGACTGAATGCTCGCCGGTGGCCTGCATGACCCAGCCCAGGGACACGATCGAGGACAAGGCGGAGACCCTCGGACCGCCGATGCCCGGCGTGGAAGTGAAAATCATCGATGTGGAGAGTGGCGCCACGCTGCCACCTGGCCAAATGGGCGAGTTCTGCACCCGCGGCTATCACGTTATGCATGAATACTTCGAGAACCCGGATGCTACCGCCAACACCATCGACAGCGAGGGCTGGCTGCACACCGGCGACCTCTGTTCCATGGACGAACGCGGATACTGCACGGTGGAAGGCCGCCTCAAGGACATGATCATCCGCGGCGGTGAGAACATCTACCCGCGGGAGATCGAGGAGCTACTGTTCAAGCACCCGGCGGTGGGCGAGGCCGCGGTGGTGGGACTGCCAAGCGAGCGCATGGGCGAAGAAGTGGCCGCCTTCCTGCGCCCTGCCCCGGGCCAGTCGCTCAGCAGGGACGAACTGTTTGCCTACCTGCGCGAGCACCTGTCACCACAAAAGACACCGCGCTACTGGTTCGAGGTGGCCGAGTACCCGCTCACCGGCTCCGGCAAGATCCAGAAGTTCGCCCTGCGCCAGCAGTGGGAGGATGGCCAGCACGCTGAGATGGCCTAAGGATCTCGCGGCCGTGCCGAACCCAGCCGCTTGCTGTGACCCTCGGCGATCGGGTCACCGGAATCCCGCTCGGCCACCGCCTGCTTGAAGCCGACATCGACGGCGCGCTGACGAAACCACAGGCCCTCCGGGGAGTGCCGGGCGACGCCGTCGAAAAGGTTGGCAAAGCGCTGGGTATTGGCAAGCCCCATGGACTCATAGGCCTGATTGACCACCATCTTGCTCATCATCAGCTGATTGCAGGGTACACCCTTGATGCGGTCGCAGAGGGTTTGCACCGCGGCGTCCAGTTCCTCCGCCGGCACCGCCTGGTGCACCAGGCCCATCTCCGCCGCTTCTACCCCACTGACCAGGTCGCCGGTGAACAGCATGCGCTTGGCCTTCTCGATGCCGAGCCGGTAGACCCACATCATGGTGGTGGGAATACCCCATACCCGCGCCGGCGGATAACCGATGCGCGCATCCTCCGCCATGATGATCAGGTCGCAGCACAGGGCGATATCGCTACCGCCGGCGGCCGCCGCACCGTGAATCTTGCAAATGGTCGGCTTGTTCGCGCGCCACAATGACATGAAGTCCTCGGTGTTGCGCGACATCATGGCGTAATCCAGGGTCGGGTCCCAGGGCATATCCTGGTTGCCGTGCATCTCACCGGGCGTCTCCGCGTACTCCTGCAGGTCGTAGCCTCCGCAAAAGCCTTTGCCCGCCCCCTGCAACACAATCACGTGCACATCGGGGTCCTGGTCGGCACGCTCGACAGCCTGACGCAGCGCGCCGGGCAGTTCCGCGTTGATGGCATTGAGGCGCTCGGGTCGGTTGAGGGTGATGGTGGCGACCCGGTCGGCCGCCTGATAATCCACTGGGCTGTTGCTCACGGCTGGTCTCCGTCTGGCTGGGCGTGACGCCAGTCTACCCCGCTTTGCCAGCCCACCGTGGGTGAATCCTCGCGCCCCCCTCTCAGCCTACTCGGGCGTGTGTGCTGGGTCGTCATCCTCAAACTGGGACGGCGAGGTCGGCGGCAGGTGCTTGAGCCGCTGCTCCAGCCGCCGGGCATGATCGGCTTCTTCGGCGGCGTAGCTCGCTGCCAGGCGGGCCGTTTCCAGGTCGGACGTCGCCTCTGCATACTGGGCGTAAAACGCCTCCGCCTCGCGCTCATTGTCCAGCGCCAGTTCCAGGGCGCGGCGCAAGTCCATTCGGTAGTGCACGGCTTCGTAGCTGGTCGACTCCGGCGCATCTGCAGGCCAATCGTAGTCCCAGGGGGCGAACACCGGCAGCTCACCGGCTATGGGAAAGCTTCTTACCTCTTCCAGGTGTTTGGCGGATTCTCCGGCCATGGCGTCGAAAAAATCCGCTACCAGCAGATTGTTGTGTTCGCGCAAAGCCTCCGCCAATTCCCGGTAGCGGTTCATAGCTTCCTCTTCCATCTCCAGGGCGTGGGCGAGGAAGCGCTTGAGTTCCATGGCGCCGCTCATAGCTGCAGCCCTCCGGCGATTGCCGCCAGGGTGGTCGGCTCGCGCTCGCGTTGCGGCGGCCAGGGTGCGCGCGGGTTCCTGTATAACAGCCCGGTCTCGAAACCCGACTCGCCGAAGAATCGGGCCGCCGCCTCGCCGGCGTCGGTCAGGGGTTCGGCTTCTCGCTCGTGCACCACGGTCTTCCAGTCAGTTTGCTCCGGGCAAAAGGTAATACACTGGGACAGGACGTGCAGAAAGCTGAAGCCCGGGTGTGAGACCGCCTCGCTGATCAGCCGCGCCATCTGGTTCGGGTTACCTGAATAGGCGCGAGCGATCCAGGGCGCGCCGGCGGCCAGTGCCACCGCAGCCGGCTTGAAGGGCCGCACGCCGGGCCCGTGAGGCGTCAGCTTGCTGTGCCCCCAATCGATCGCTGTAGTGGGCGAGGCCTGCCCCTTGGTCATGCCGTACACCTCGTTGTCCATGGCGATATAGGTGATATCCACATTGCGTCGGCAGGCGTGCAGGAAGTGATTGCCGCCGATGGAAAAGCCGTCGCCATCGCCGCCCAGGGCGATCACGGTTATGTCGGGTCGGGCCACCTTCAGGCCCTGGGCCACTGCCAGGCCACGGCCGTGAACGCCGTGAAAGCCATAAGTCTCCGCATAGGCGGGCAGGCGCGAAGAGCAGCCGATGCCAGACACCAGCACCGTGTCATCCCGGGACAGCGCCAGGGCCGCCATCGCCTTGGTGACGGCATTGAGTACCGAGTAGTGCCCGCAGCCCGGGCACCAGATAGGTTTGACACCAGACTTGTAGTCCTTCGCTTTCAGTGGCGCGCTCATGACGGACTCTCCTCAGTGATAAAGCGGCACAGCTCCTGGGGGCTGAGAGGCACCGGGCCGGGCCGGGCATAGCTCACCATCTCACCGGCGATATCCAGTTGACTGCGCAGGTAGTGAAACAGCTGGGCCGAATGATTCTGCTCTACGACCACCACACGGTTGCAGCCAGCCAGGGCGTCCTGCAGCTCCGCCACGGGCAGCGGCGCCAGCAGGCGCAATGCCACCGTGCGCGCGGCGACACCTGTCGCCGCCAGCCCCGCCGCCGCGGATTTGATCACCGCCGCCGCGGAGCCGAAGCAGATCAGAGCCAGCTCCCCTGCCCCGGCAGTCGCGGCCCAGTCCTCACCGTAGTCATGTTGCAGCAGTTTATGCCGGCGTTTCTCCAACTGCTGCAGGTGATCGGACTGGGAGGCGGAGGGCGTGCCTTTTTCGTTGTGCTCTAAACCGTCTGCCGTGAAGCGTTGGTCAACGTCGCCGGGCGCCGCCAGCGTGGAAACGCCGGATTCGGTGAGTTTGTACCGCAGGTACTCACCGTCGACGCGGGTGACGGGCACCGGCGCTGCCTGGTGAGTGCGAGGTTCACTGACAACGGCGGTGGACTGGCCGAGAAACTGGTCTGAGAGCACCAGCGCTGGCGACTGCAGCGCGCCAGCCAGATGCACCGCCCAGGCGGTGGTGAACACACAGTCAGCAATCCCC
Source organism: Halieaceae bacterium (assembly GCA_028282105.1). GTDB lineage: Bacteria > Pseudomonadota > Gammaproteobacteria > Pseudomonadales > Halieaceae > JANQIO01. The sequence continues at coordinate 5,653 of JANQIO010000110.1, forward strand.
AGCGGCGCCAACACCAGGTGAGGCGCGTCGCCGTGCAGGCCGTGCAGGGCAATATCGAGGTCCGATTGTTCCGACTTGGTGGGAACACCGGTGGAAGGTCCACCGCGCTGGACGTTAACGATGCATACGGGAGTCTCACTCGCCACCGCCAGCCCGATACTTTCACTCATCAGCGCCAGCCCGGGCCCGGAAGTGGCGGTGAAGGCCGGCACCCCGCCAAAGGATGCGCCCAGGGCCATGTTAATCGCGGCGAGTTCGTCCTCGGCCTGCACCAGATGGCCGCCAAGCTGTTCCAGCGGGCCGGCCATCCACTCCAACAGGTCGGATGCCGGGGTGATCGGGTAAGCGGCCACAAAGCGAATGCCGGCAGCCAGGGCGCCGTAGGCGGCGGCCTGGTTGCCGCTCAGGCACCAGGCGCCCGGGGCGCCGCGGGGAGGCACTGGCAGGGGCAACTCGATACGCCGGGCAAACCCCGCCTCGATCCCGGCACGGGCGGCCTCCCGGTAGGCGATCGGGCGCGCAGCGAGGCGCTGCTCGGCCAATGCGCAAAGACTCTCTGCGGAAAGACCCAGGGCGCAACCCAACAGGCCCAGTGCCACCATATTGCTGCGCCCTTCCGGGTGGCCGTCGCGCGCCAGCTCGCTAAATGGGAGTTCCTCAATGCGCGCCGACTTTACCGCGTCCGGGGCACTGGCCGCTGACTCACAGATCACCAGCGCATCCGGCACGAGGCGAATCTCGTCCTCGAAGCGCTCGAAGTTTAGCCAATCGAGCGCCAGCAGCACGTCATAGCG
>JANQIO010000166.1 GCA_028282105.1 Halieaceae bacterium
AGGTGGGGCCGCGGCTTTTGATGATCCAGAAAAATCTCGACTATCGGGCCCTTAGCGACGATCCTGACGAGCGCCGAGCCGTACGCGACTCCTTTGCCGAATCGGTGATCTGGGGTTTCGATATTGTGGCCGAACGCACCGGCCGGATCGTCGTCGACGGGACGTCTTTCTTCCTCAGGGATTCGCACGGCATAGCGCGGCGCCTGGCGGACAACGGCGAGGGCAGCTTCGCGACCGACGAGGAGCGATCCGCCCTGGACCTGGAGCGAACCCGGGCGTTTCCGGACAACTCGGAAGTTGAAGCCCGCGTGTCGTTCACGGGTGAGGCGGAAGGGCCCTATCTGCCGACCGTGGTTCCAGACCCGGCGGCGTTTACCGTCAACCTGCATCACTCCTTTATACGACTGCCCGATGATGACTACGAACCGCTGCCCTACGATGCGCGGGCCGGCATCATCGGGCTCGGTTCCGGCGATGCCGGGTTTTTCGACTACGCGAGCGAGATTGGCGACGAGCTCTCGGTACGCTACGCGCGCCGCCACCGCCTGGAGAAAGTCGATCCGTCGGCGGAGGTCAGCGATGCGGTCGAGCCGATCGTCTACTACGTCGACAGGGGCGCACCGGAACCCATCCGCACAGCGCTGATCGAAGGCGGCAGCTGGTGGAGCGAAGCCTTCGAAGCGGCAGGCTACCGGAACGCGTTTCGGGTCGAGCTGATGCCCGAGGGCGCCGACCCGATGGACGTGCGCTACAACGTCATCCAGTGGGTACACCGGGCCACCCGCGGCTGGTCCTACGGGGCTTCGGTGCGCGACCCGCGCAGCGGCGAGATTATCAAGGGTCATGTCACCCTGGGTTCCCTGCGGGTACGCCAGGATTACCTGCTCGGCGAAGGCCTGTTGCAACCCTATGGTGAGGAAGACCGCAGCGCCGAAGTGGAGGCCTTTGCCCTGGCGCGGCTGCGCCAGCTTTCCGCCCACGAGGTGGGCCACACCCTCGGAATTGCCCACAACTTTGCCGCCAGCGTGAATGACCGTGCGTCGGTGATGGACTATCCCCACCCGCTGCTGACGCTCGATGCCAACGGCGAGGTGGATATCAGTAATGCCTACGGCGTCGGCATCGGTGAGTGGGACAAGCGCGTCATCCTGTTTGGCTACCAGGACTTTCCCGACGGCGTCGATGCCGATGCGGGCCGGGCGGCCATCATGCGCGAGACCCTGGCCATGGGGCTGCACAATGTGGCGGATGTTGACGCGCGCAGCGTCGGTTCGGCGCATCCTTATGGCAGCCTCTGGGATAACGGCGCCAATGCCATTGATGAATTGGAGAATTTGGCGGCCGTGCGCCGGGTGGTGCTCGACAAGTTCTCAGACGCGGTGGTGCGGGAGGGCCGTCCGCTGGCGCAGATCGAAGAGGTACTGGTTCCCATGTACCTCCTGCACCGCTACCAGGTGCAGGCGGCCGGCAAGTACCTGGGCGGGCAGTACTTCGACTACGCGCTGCGCGGCGATGGTCAGCCGGCAACCCGAGCGGTCCCGGTCGAAGAACAGCAGCGCGCTCTTGCGCGTCTGCTGGATACGCTGTCGGTAGAGTTCCTGGCGTTGGAGCCGGTGCTGGTGGCCAGGATTCCGCCACGCCCGCCGGGCGTCCAGGCCACACGCGAGCTGTCCGATCGCAGCACGGGGTCGGTCTTCGATCCGCTGGCAGCGGCGGAAGCTTCGGTACGCTTGACGCTGGACGTGCTCTTGAATCCCGAGCGCGCTGCCCGCATGAACAGGATGGCGGTGGAGGGGCAGCCCAGCTTCACCAGTGTGCTGGATGGCCTGCTGGAACGCAGTTGGTCTTACTCTTCCAAGGGACCCCACCCGGCCCTGCAGCGCACGGTGAAAGACCAGGTGCTGGTGGGGCTACTGACGCTGGCCAGGAACCCGGACGCCAGCATGCAGGTGCGCGCGCAGACCCTGCGTGCGCTGCGGGCGATTGCGGGCCGTACAGCCTCTCTACCCAGCGATGCGGACTGGAATGCGCACTACAGCGCAGCTCACCGGCTGGCGAAGCAGGCTCTGGAAGAGCCGCTGCCGGAAGAATGGTCGGCGCCCAGGCCGCCACCCGGCTCGCCGATCGGGCTGGAGTAAAGGCGTTTACTTGTCCAGCAGGTAGTGCATGACCTGCTGGATGATGATCGAGGAGCCTTCCCGCAGGGCGCGGCGCAGTTGGGTGACGTTAGTCTGCGAGCGTTCCATCACCGAGGGTGGCAGTCCGTCGTCGACCTCGTCCTCGGGAATGCCCAGCTCCAGTTCGGAGCGGGAGGACAGCAGCAGGAAGCCGCGCTGGGTCAACACCGCCTGGTCGAGGGCCTCTTCACGGATGGTCTCGGTGAAGGTGACGTAACCGGCTTCGGCCATCCAGGTCATGGCGCTGAAACAGGATTGGTGGCGCTCCGAGTGCAGGCCGAACTCGTCGGGGGTGTCGGGGCCACAGATATCGTCCACGTAGAGCACAGTCTTGCGTGGGAAGGTTGCGTACAGGCGCAGGAAGATCATTGCGCAGTCGCGGTAGAAATCGTCGATATGCAGGTCGGCCATGGTCCGTGGGGCGCTTGCTGGGTAAGCTTTTTGTTTTGATGCTTTGTTTGACGGAGGAGTGTACAGCAGATGAGTAAAGATCTTGAAGATAACGAGTACTGGCGCGACAAGCTGACTCCGGAGGAATTCCATATCACCCGCGAGAAGGGCACCGAGCGGGCTTTCAGCGGTGAGTACTGGAACACCAAGGAAATGGGTGCCTATAAATGCCGCTGCTGCGGCGAGACCCTGTTCCTGTCGGACAGCAAGTACGACTCCGGCTGCGGCTGGCCCAGCTTTTTCCGGCCCGCCAACGGGGAGAAAATCCGTGAGGCCCGCGACACCTCCCACGGCATGATTCGCACCGAGGTGATGTGCGACAACTGCGGCGCCCACCTGGGCCACGTCTTCGAAGACGGCCCCCAGGACGAGACCGGGCTGCGCTACTGCATCAACTCAGCGTCGATCAAGCTGGAAAAGGGCGAGGTTTAGCCGCGCCAGCAACACAACGCGCAATAGCCCGCCGTTAACCCAGCAACAGGTCGTCCGCGCTCACGGTCATGCTGTTGGCGCGGTTCTCCATCAAGCTGTAAGCGGTGCTGTCGATGTTGGAGACATAGTGCCAATCAGCGGTGGTGGCGTCCGGGGTGAAGGTCACCTGCATCCAGCCGCGGTCGCTG
>JANQIO010000200.1 GCA_028282105.1 Halieaceae bacterium
ATCTGTGGCGAGGAGACGGCGCTGATCAGTTCCCTGGAGGGCAAGCGTGCCAACCCGCGCGCCAAGCCGCCCTTCCCCCAGGTGTCCGGCTTGTGGGGGCGCCCGACCATCGTCAACAACGTCGAAACCCTCTGTAATATCCCCCACATCATCGAGCGCGGGCCCGAGTGGTTCCAGGGCCTGGGCCTGGGCAGTGACGCCGGCACCAAACTGTACGGCGTCAGCGGCCGGGTAAAAAACCCGGGCTGCTGGGAGCTGCCAATCGGCACACCCGTCCGCGACATCCTCGAAGACAGGGCCGGCGGCATGGAAGACGGCTACCAGCTGCGCGGCTTCCTGCCCGGCGGCGGCTCCACGGATTTCCTGGTAGACGAGCACCTCGACCTGGCCATGGATTACGAGACCATCGGCAAGGCCGGCAGCCGCATGGGCACCGGCACAATGATCATCCTCGACGATCGCACCTGCCCGGTGGGCTTTGTCAAAAACCTGATCGAGTTCTTTGCCCAGGAGTCCTGCGGCTTCTGCACGCCCTGCCGTGACGGCCTGCCCTGGAACGCCCAGGTGCTGGACGACATCGAGCACGGTCGCGGCCAGCTCGAGGACATGGACACGCTGGAACAGCACGTCAGCTACATCGGCGCCATCGGCAACACTCACTGTGCGCTGGCGCCGGGTGCCATGGAGCCGCTGCAGTCGGCGTTGAAATACTTCCGGGACGACTTCCTGCGCCACATCGAAGACGGCGCCTGCCCCTACCAGGAGGTGCACTGAGATGCCGGTCATCAGGGTCGATGGGCAGGATTACGAGGTGGAGGCCGGCGGCAACCTGCTGGAGACCTGCCTGGAGCTCGGCATGGACCTGCCCTATTTCTGCTGGCACCCGGCCATGGGTTCCATCGGTGCCTGTCGGCAGTGTGCCGTGGTGCAGTACCAGAATGCAGAGGACACCCGCGGGCGCATCGTCATGGCCTGTATGACGCCGGTCACCGAGGGCGCCATCATCGATCTCACCGGCGACCGTGCCGCCGCTTTCCGCCGTACGGTGGTGGAATCACTGATGGTGGATCACCCCCACGACTGCCCGGTATGCGCCGAAGGCGGTGAGTGCCACCTGCAGGACATGACGGTGATGACCGGCCACCGGGATCGCCACTACCGCGGCACCAAGAAGACCTACCGCAACCAGTATCTCGGCCCGCTGATTCATCACGAGATGAATCGCTGCATCACCTGCTACCGCTGCACGCGCTTCTATCGCGACTACGCCGGCGGCACCGACCTCGCTGCCCTCGCCGCCCACGACCACGTCTACTTCGGTCGCCACCGGGAAGGCACGCTGGAGAGCCCCTTCGCCGGCAACCTGGTGGAGGTCTGCCCCACCGGCGTGTTCACCGACAAATCCCTGGTACACGACTACACCCGCAAGTGGGACCTGCAGTCGGCGCCGTCGGTCTGCACCGGCTGCGGGGTGGGCTGCAATACCCTGCCCGGTGAGCGCTACGGCCGACTCAAGCGCATTCACAACCGCTACAACGACGAGGTCAACGGCTACTTCCTCTGCGACCGGGGACGCTTCGGGGGCAACCACGTCAACGACGCCCCGCGCATCGATTACCCGGCGCAGCGTGAATCAGATGGCCGCTTCCGGGCCCTGGATGCGGCCGCCTGCCAGGCCGCGCTCACAGACCGGCTGGCGGGTAAACGCCTGGCGGGGATCGGTTCGCCACGGGCCGGCCTCGAGGCCAACCTGCTGCTGCAACGGCTGGTGGGTGCGGAACGATTCAACAGCGGCATGGACGACACTGAGCACAGCCTGCTACAGCGCGGCCTATCCCATCTCGTCAACAGCGCTGCCCGCAACCCCAGCCACCGGGATATCGAATCGGCTGACGCCGTACTGGTGCTGGGCGAGGATCTGACCCAGGTCGCCGCCCGCACGGCACTGGCGCTACGCCAGTCAGTACGCAACGAAGCCTATCGCCTGGCCGCGGAACTCAAGCTGGCCCCCTGGCAGGATGCTGCCATTCGCAACCTGGCCCAGGACCGCCGCAGCCCGCTACACATCGTCAGCGCCGGCAGCACCGACCTGGACGATGTCGCCGCCGGCCACTACCGCCTGGTGGCGGACGACCAGGCCCGGCTGGCCGCCGACATCGCCGCCGCCATCGCCGGCGAACCCACCGACGATGCCGCCGTATTGCGCATCCGGGATGACCTGTTGGCGGCCCAGCGGCCCCTGGTGATCAGCGGTGCCAGCGCCGGCTCGGCCGCACTGCTGGATGCTGCGGCCGCGATCGCCAATGCACTGGCTGGGGCCGGCAAGGATGCGATGCTGAGCTTCACGGCACCGGAGTGCAACAGCCTCGGCCAGGCGCTGCTGTGCCGGGATAACCATGCCAGCTTCGAGTCCCTTGAGGCCTGCGGCGCCGAAGCGCTGATCATCCTCGAGAACGACCTGCTCAGGCGCCTGTCGCCGGCGCGCATCCAGGCACTGCGCAAGAGCATTCCCACCTGGATCGGCATGGACATCCTGGAGACCGGGACCCTGGCGCTCTGCGACCTGGTGTTACCCGCCGCCGCCTTCACCGAGACCGAGGCCAGCTTCGTGAGCCAGGAGGGGCGCGCCCAGCGCGCCTTCCCGGTACACCCCCCGGCCGAGGCGCGGCGCCCCGGCTGGCAATGGCTGCTGGAGCTGGCCCGCGCCGCCGGTCACGACGCACTGGCCGGGCTCGAGCACTTCGACGACATCGTGCCGGGGCTGGCCGGCGAGGACCCGGTACTGCAAGGCGTCATGAGCGCGGCGCCCGATCACCAGTTTCGCAGCCGCGGCCTGAAGATTCCGCGCCAGCCACACCGTTACAGCGGCCGCACCGCCATGGTCGCCGATGTCTCGGTGCATGAGCCCAGGCGCAGCGAGGATCAGGATTCGGCGCTGGCCTACAGTATGGAAGGCTCCGCCGCGGCGGATCGGCCGGCGGCATTGCTAAGTTACGTCTGGTCGCCGGGCTGGAACTCCAACCAGTCGCTGCACAAGTTCCAGGCCGATATCGGCGGTGCCCTGCGGGGCGGCGGCGCCGGTGCCCGCCTGCTCGAAAGGCTGAAAGTGCCTGAGCTACCCGCAGCGCCGCGCCCCGATGCCTTCAGCCGGCGTGACGGGCAATGGCTGTTGCAGGCGCGCCACCACCTGTTCGGCAGCGACGAGCTGAGCCGACTCAGCGCCGGGCCGGCGGAGCGGGCCGGGCGCGCGCACCTCTACTTGCACCCGGAGGACGCGCAACACCTCGGGCTTGAGGCGGGCGACGGTGTTGCGTTGGAAGGCTGCAACCTGGAGCTGCGCATCGACGCCAGCCAGGTGCCGGGCAGCGCCGGCTATGCGGTGGGCTACCCCGAAACCCTGGCCCTGCGCAGCGGCCAGTGGGCAGAACTGGGCAAAGCCAGCGACTGGCAGCGCGCGCCACAGGTCATCGGCAGTGACCGGGAGGCCGCACCATGAGTGAAACAGGTACGCTGATGTTTGGCCTGGCACTCTTGCTGGGCGCGGTGGGCGTGGCGGCAGGCCTGACCTGGTTCGAACGGCGCCTGCTGGGCATCTGGCAGGACCGCTACGGCCCCAACCGGCTGGGGCCCCTCGGTGCGCTGCAGGTACTGGCGGATATGCTCAAGCTGTTGACCAAGGACGACTGGGTACCACCTTTTGCCGACCGGGTGGTATTCGTGTTTGCGCCCACGGCGATTGTTATCGCCATGCTGCTGGGTTTCGCGGTCGTGCCGTTCTCTCCCGAGATGCACCTGCTGGATATGAATATCGGCCTGCTGTTCTTC
>JANQIO010000125.1 GCA_028282105.1 Halieaceae bacterium
TCTTTTCCTCGGAGGTGGAAACCTGTTTCCTGCACGAGCACGATGAGGAAACGCTGCCGTTCATGCAGCTGCAACTTATCAATATGGATCCGCCCAAACACCTCAAGTACCGTCGGCTGGTGCGCAATGCCTTTACGCCCAAGGCCGTGGACTCCTATGAAGCTCGTTTTCGCGACATCGCCCGCGGTATCGTAAACGCCGCCGTCGAAAGCGGGCGTTGCGAGTTCGTCGAGGATGTCGCCGCAGAGCTGCCGCTGATCGCCATTTGTGAACTGATGGGTGTTCCCTTGGAGAAGCGGCGGCGTATTTTTGAGCTGACCAACATCATGATTGGCATGGATGATCCGGAGCTGGCTACTACCCAGGAAGACGGCATGATGGCGATGATGGAAATGTTCGGCATCGCCCAGGAGTTGGCGGCGGATCATCGAGCCGCACCCAAGGACGATATCGTCAACGTGCTGCTTACCGGCACCGTGGAAGACGAACCCCTGACCGATGAAGAGTTTTGTTACTTCTTCCTGATGCTGGTGGTAGCGGGCAATGAAACCACACGCACGGTGACCAGCCATGGCATGCGCCTGTTGATGGAGACGGGGCAATACCAGGCCCTGCAGGACCAGCCGGAACTGTTGGAAGGCGCGATCGAGGAGTGCCTGCGCTACAACCCGGCGGTGATTGCCTTCCGGCGCACGGCGCTGGAAGACGCCGAAATCGGTGGCCAGAAAATCAGGAAGGGTGAAAAGGTGCATCTGTTCTACGGTGCCGCCAGTGCCGATGAGGCCGTTTTTGACGATGGCGACCGCTTCGATATCACCCGCGCCAACCGCGAAGACGTCCGCAATAATCACCGGGCCTTCGGAATCGGCGAGCACTTCTGCATGGGTTCTCACCTGGCGCGCCTGGAGTTGCGGGTGATCTTTGAGGAAATCCTCGCGCGGATCGCCAATCCGGAGTTTGACGGCGACATCCGCTGGCTGCGCTCCAACTTCATCAACGGTATCAAGCAGATGCCAATTCGCTTTGACGTTCTGCCCGTAGCAGGGGAGCATGGCTGACCCAGTGTTCTGAGGCACAGTCCATGCGTGCTATTGCAATATCAGAGCCCGGCGGCCCCGACGTGCTGGGCTTGACCGAGCTTCCGGATCCTGAACCCGCTGCTGGTGAAGTACTCATCAAGGTGCATGCCGCCGGCATTAACCGCGCGGATATCGTACAGCGCCAGGGCTTTTACCCGCCGCCCCCCGGTGCGCCGGACACCCCTGGCCTGGAAGTGGCCGGTACGGTCTCTGCCCTCGGCGACGGCGTCGATGCCTGGTCGGTAGGTGACCGGGTCTGTGCCTTGCTGGCCGGTGGCGGCTATGCCGAACTCGCCATAGCGGCCGCGGCGGAGTGCCTGCCGATACCTGAGGCCTTGTCTTTTGAAGAAGCAGCCGGCCTGCCCGAGACCGTGCTGACAGTCTGGTCCAACGTGATGCAGCGGGCGGCCATTCGGCCGGGGGAGAGTTTCCTGGTACATGGCGGCAGCAGCGGCATCGGCACCAGCGCTATCCAGATGCTGAGCGCCTATGGTTGCCCGGTGTTCGCCACCGCCGGTAGCGATGAGAAGGTCGCCGTCTGTGAAGCCCTGGGCGCCAGCCGTTGCATCAACTACCGGGAACAGGATTTTCTTGTCGAACTGCAGGCGGCTACTGACGGTCGGGGCGTCGATGTGATTCTCGACATGGTCGGCGGTGACTACGTGGATCGCAATATTCAGTTGGCTGCGGTTAACGGCCGTATTGTCAATATCGCCTACCTGCAGGGCTCGCAGATCAGTGCCAACCTGATGCCGGTGATGCTCAAACGGCTGACCCTGACCGGCTCCACGCTGCGCGCCCGCGAGTCCGAATTTAAAGCCGCATTGGTCGCGGAGGTTCGGGAGCAGGCCTGGCCCTGGCTGGATGACGGCCGCCTGCAGGCGGTGATTCACCAGGTGTTCTCCTTCGCTGAGGCCAGCGACGCCCATCGGGTGATGGAGGCCAGCACCCACATTGGCAAGCTGGTGCTGAGCTGGGAATAGGATCGTGGACTACATCGGCATCGAACAAGCCCGTGCAAGCAGTGGCCTGCGTCTGGTGCTCACCGCCGGGCTGCCCGGGCCCTGGGGCGAAGCGATTAAATCGGTGCTGGCCCACAAGCAGCTCGCCTACGTGGCAGTGGCCCAGGAAGCCGGCGGTGAAAACGCCGCCCTGGTCGAATGGACCGGGCAGGCATCGGCGCCAGTACTGGTCTGGAACGAAGAGCCGGCGCGCTGCCACTGGTTGCATCAGCTGCAGCTTGCCGAGCGGCTCCAGCCCGCCCGGCCATTACTCGGCGTTAATGTTGCTGAGCGGGTGAAGATTACCGGTATGTGCAATGAGATCGCCGGGGAGGGCGGCCTTGGCTGGCATCGCCGCACCCAGCTCACCGGGCTGGTGATCAGCCGCGGCGAGGCGCCAGCGTACATGCAACGAATGGCAGACCGATACGCTTACTCCGAGCAGGCCTACGAGGCCTGTGAACAAAAGCTGGTGGAGATTCTGCGCTGGTTTAGCGATGAGCTGCAGCGGCAGGCGGCGCGGCAGCATGACTACCTGGTGGGTGATGAGCTCAGTGCCGCCGATCTCTACCTGGCGAATTTCCTCGGCATGCTGGACCCGCTGCCCGAGGCCCTCAACCCGATGCCGGAGCAGATGCGCAGGGCCTACAGCTATCGCAGTGAAGCGCTGGATGCAGCACTGGATTCGTCGCTGTGTGAACACCGGGAACGGGTTTACCAGCGCCATATCAACACCCCACTCGACTTTTAGCAGGAGCGACATGCTGTCCCAACAGGAAATCTCCGATCGACTGGAAATCCAGGATCTCTGCTACCGTTACGCTGAGCTGATCGACGGCAAGGACTTCGAGAGACTTGCCGATGAAGTGTTCACCAGCGAGGCGCATATCGACTACAGCGTTTTCGGAGGCAGCGTGGGTGGCGTTGCCGAGACCATTGCCTTTTTGCAGCAGGCGCTGACTACCCAGGCTTTCCCCTGTCACCAGCATCTCAATGCCAACATCCAGATCAAGGTCGACGGTGATCAGGCCAGCGGCCGGGTCATGTGCTTCAACCCCCAGGAACTGGCGCTGCCCGACGGTGGCTCACAGCTCTTCATGCTGGGTCTGTGGTACGTGGACAGCTACCGGCGCACTGATGCCGGTTGGCGCATAGCCTCGCGAGTGGAAGAGAAGAGCTGGGTATTCAATACGCCCGACTTCATGTCGCTCTGAAGGCGCTTCGGGGCCGCCTTAACGGACGGCTCCTGTCGAAGTTCTGTTGAGGTTTTGTCCAGAGCCGGACTGGCGCGGCGTGGCATTCAGGCCACGCGGGAATCCTGCTTCCAGCTGCTTATGCTGGCCAGGTCCATGCGTCCCACGCATTCGGCCAGGGAGGTTTCGAGGTCGCGCAACGCTTCTTCACCGACCTGCTTGACGTAATAGGACCGCACTTCCGTGACCGCTTCCATGCTGTCGTGCATCAGGTCCAGGCCGCGCTGGGTGGGGCGAATCTTCTTGGCGCGGCGGTCACTGCCATCGATATCGCGGACGATATAGCCGATGCGCTCCATCTCCTTGAGCATTTTGCCCATGGCCTGCTGGGTAACGTGGGCTCTTTCAGCAAGCTCAGTGACCCGCACCGCGCCCTCGCTCAGGTTGGCGAACACGGTGGCATGCGAGGGTCGAATCAGCGGGTGCCCGCGCTCCTGCAGCAGTTCGATGACTCGCCGCTCGTAGTCGCGACCAAACTCCAGCAGGAGCCGGCCCAGGTTAATAGAGAGACGTGTTTTGTTGGCTGGTGTATCGACTTCCGTAGTCATTGTGCTAACCCCTGGAGACCTACCTGTCCTGTGCAATTGTCTTGCGTAGCCGTTTTTCGTTCTTTTGCGGTACTTTAATTAGGATAGTTGGTTTTGCCAACACCCCGATGCGCGGGGGCTGGTGGCGGGGTATTATGCGCCGCGTTCCAAGTCGCATTCGAGTGTTCCATGGCCAAGATTATCACCTGCAATACCAACGGTATTCGCGCCGCTGCCCGCAAGGGTTTCTTCGATTGGTTGGCGAAGCAGAAGGCCGACGTGGTGTGCATTCAGGAGACCAAGGCCCAGATCCACCAGCTTGAAGACCCCGTGTTTCATCCCAGCGGCTATCACTGCACCTATAACGATGCCATCAAGCCCGGCTACAGCGGCACCGCCCTGTACGCCAGGGTCAAACCGCGCAAGGTGGTGACGAGCCTGGGCTGGGAGCCCCTGGATGGCGAGGGCCGCTACATCCAGGCGGATTTCGACCGCTTCAGCGTGATCTCACTGTACCTGCCATCGGGCTCTTCCAGCGATGAGGCGCAGGCCAAGAAGTACCGCTTCATGGATGAGTTCTACCAACATCTCCGGGCGCTGCGCCGCAAACGGCGGGAATTCGTAATCTGTGCGGACTGGAACATCTGCCACAAGGAGATCGACCTCAAGAACTGGAAGCCCAACCAGAA
>JANQIO010000231.1 GCA_028282105.1 Halieaceae bacterium
GGTGAATCCACAGCTGGTCTACCTGTCGATCTGCGGCTTTGGCGACAAGGGGCCGCTGGCCGACCGTCCCGCTTACGACAATGTGATACAGACCTTTGCTGGCGTCGCCTCCAGCCAGGCTGACTTCGACAGCGGCGAACCGCAGCTTTATCAGCAGTTGTTCTGTGACAAGATCACCGCGCTCAACGGGGCGCAGTCAGTTTGTGCCGCCTTGCTGGCCCGGGAGCGCGGTGCCGGTGGCCAGCATATCCGTCTGTCGATGGCTGATGCCGCGGTCAGCTTCCTCTGGTGCGATGTATCCGGCACCCGCAGTTTCCTGGCCGGGGGGGCGCACGAGGGTATCAAGGTGGGGCGTGGCCTACGCCTGCTCAAGTTCAGCGACGGCTACGGTACCGCATCGCCGGTCACCGACGCCCAGTTCCACGGGTTCTGCCGGGCCTTCGGCCTCGATTCAAGTGACCCCCGCCTGACAACGGTAGCCGACCGCAACAGTAACACCGACCTGCTGATGGACATGATGAAAGAGGTCACCATGCGCGCCATGTCGCGCACCACGGCGGACGCCATCGCCGCCATGGATGCAGAAGGGGTGCCCTGCGCACCTGCCAATGAACTGGCGGATATGCCTGATCATCCGCAGATGGCGGCCAATGAGTCCTTCGGTGAGTTTGAACATCCCCAGGCCGGCGCCATGCTGGAGCCACACAATCCGCCCAACTTCTCCGTGACGGCTTCACCGCCGCTGCGGCCGGCCTCCGCGCTGGGAGAAAACAGCGATGAAGTGCTGGCCCAGCTGGGGAAATCCGCCGAGCAGATCCGCGCCTGGCGTGAGGCAGGAGTTATCGGTTAGCAGGCTGGATCAGCAGGGTGGGCAGCCCGAGATCGTGGCTTTTTACCGTCGCCACCAGTGTGCCGGGCTTGCGGCCCTGGCGCAGCTTTGAGTGAGCCACGCCGGCGGCATCCAGCCGTGACAGAGTGCCCTCCAGATCCTGGCACAGGTAAGTAATACCCCAGAAATGATCCTTCTCGACCGGGTCCTCAAGGTGCTGGATCACCTCGAGGGTGAGCTTGCCGCAGCGGAAGAACAGCATTCTGCCGCCCCATTCAGGTACTGCCTGGTCGAGCGCCAGGCGCATGCCGAGATCATCGCCAAACAGGCGGATACAGTCATCGGCATCCCGGGTGCGCAGCACGATATGGTCAACCGCCACAATGCCGGTTTCGGTCTCCCCCCTGCCGACGTCGCGATCCCGGGTGACTGACAGGTCCAGGCGGCGGGTATCTGAGGGCAGAGTGAACGCTGCGCCATCGGACCACAGCGCTACCTGGCGGATGACCGCTTCCTGGAGGCCGGGGTCTTCTACCAGCCGAATACGCACATTGGCCAGCGCCAGGCTGGCGCCATCGGCCCGTGACTCAAAAGCGCCCAGCAGGGCGCCGTACTGCTGTGTGGCGATGGCCAGATCCGGCACCGCAATCGTGAATATCGAAAATCCGCAGATCATTGTTAATGTGAATAGGTACTGAGATGAATTGATGGTCAAGCTGTGCCATATTAACCCCGGTTTCAGAAAAATAAATCGGGGGAAAGAATGGATTCTAGGATAGCGCGCCGCTGCTGGTCGGTGGCGCTGGCTTTGCTGTTGGCCGTGCCACTCTCATCGCTGGCGCAGGACGGTTACCGCTACCCGATACGCGACCGCTGGATTTCAACCGTGGTGGGCACGCCCGCACAAATCAAGGCGCCGCTGCCGGCCAAGGAAGAGATTCCCCTGCGCAAGCGCCGGGTGGACGTGTTCCCGGACCGGGTGATGCCGGAAGCGCTCTGGTACGACGGTAAGATGCTGTACACCGTGGCCCTGCAGAAGCAGGACGCTGCGCCGGTCATGTTCCTCATCGCCGGCACCGGCGCTGCCCACAACGGCCCCAAGAACACCATGATGGCGCGTGCCTTCTACCAACAGGGCTATCACGTGGTATCCCTGTCGTCGCCGACCTACCCGAATTTTGTCGGCTCAGCCTCCAGCACCGGGGTGCCGGGACACGTATTCCGCGATGCGGAAGACCTGTACCGGGCCATGGAAGTGGCCTGGAATGACGCCCGGGGCCGGCGCACGGCCACCAGTTATTCCATGATCGGCTATAGCCTGGGCGGCCTCAATGCGGCGTTCGTCGCGCATCTGGACAGCCAGCGCAAAACCTTCGACTTCGAACGGGTGTTGCTGATCAACCCGCCAGTCAATCTCTACAACTCCATCTCGCTGCTGGACCGCATGATCGAGAACATCCCCGGCGGCGAGGACAACATTGACCTGTTCTTTAACGACGTGCTGGCGACGTTCTCAGCGGTGTACAAGCGCGAGCAGGACGACGTGGGCTTCAATGACGACTTCCTGGTGAAGGTGTTCCAGGCCTTCCAGCCCAAGGACGAGGAACTGGCGGCCCTGATCGGGCTGGCGTTCCGTATGTCCTCAGGTTCCATGATCTTCACCACCGATGTCCTGACCGACTACGGCTTTATCAAGCCCAAGGGCTACAAGATCGGCATGTACGAAAGCCTGTCTCCCTACCGGCAGGTGGCCTACCGGATCGGTTTCACGGATTTCTATCACGAGTTCTTCTACCCGTTCTATGCCGACGAATACCCGGATATGAGCCGCGATGATTTTATCGAGTCGATGGGGCTGTCGAGTATCACCGACTACCTGCGCAGTGCCGACAATATCTTCGTGATTCACAACCAGGATGACATCATCCTCGCGCCCGGAGAGATCAATTACTTCCCGGCCGTGTTCGGTGACCGGGCCAAGATCTTTCCCTGGGGTGGCCACCTCGGCAATATGGAATACATCGAGAACGTGGCGCACATGGTGGGGGTATTCAAGCAATGAATAACCTGACCATAAGGCAGCTACCGCGCATTTTGCTGATCCTGCCGCTGTTGGCGCTGGGCGCCTGCAGCAGCACACCGCAGGGCGACCTGTCAGCCTACCCGGAGCCGACTTATAGCAAGGAGCGGCTGGTTCCCGGGGATATTGCCCAGCGCGATGTGCAGGCCGGCGTCTACGATCCCTGGGAAGGGATGAACAAGCGCATTTACAACTTCAACTACCATTTCGACCGCAAGGTGTTTATTCCCGTCACCAACGGCTGGCGCCGCTATGTGCCGGGCTTCATCCGCAAGGGCATCAGCAATTTCTTCAACAATATTCGCGATGTGCGGACCCTGGCGAACTCCATCCTGCAGTTGAAACCTGAAAAAGCCGCGCAGGCCACCGGGCGCGTGATGGTCAACAGCACCGTCGGCCTGGTGGGCTTTATTGACGTGGCCACCAGTATGGATATACCCCGGCCCAACGAGGACTTCGGCCAGACTCTGGGCCACTGGGGAGTCGGGAAGGGCCCCTACCTGGTGCTGCCTTTCCTCGGCCCGTCCAACCTCAGGGACGGCATTGGCTTCCTCCCCGACGCCTACCTGCAAACCGAGTTGTACGGCGGCTTCCTGGCCAAGCCCCTGCGTTCAACGATCTGGGTGTTCGACTCTATCGATACTCGCTCAAAGGTGCCTTTCCGCTACTACGAAACCGGCTCCACTTTCGAGTATGAAACCGTGCGCTGGCTGTATTCAGTCAAGCGCGACCTGGACGTAGAGAAGTAGGGGAGAGCCGAGCATGAAAGTAATCAAGATACTGGCAGCCCTGGCACTGTCTCTTGCGACCACACTGAGCGCCAGCCTGGTGCTGGCCCAACAGATGCCGGCGGCGAAGGAACCGGCGCCACCTATTCGTATTGGCACCACTCAGTCACTCAGCGGCCGCTTCGTGCAGGAGGGCACCCAGCAGATGGAAGGGCTGCTGATGTGGATGAGCGACGTCAATGCCCGTGGCGCCCTGCTGGGCCGCCAGGTGGAACTGGTGCACTACGATGACCACTCCGACCCGGAACGGGTGGCGGAACTGTATGAAAAGCTCATTACCGAGCACAAAGTAGACCTGCTCATCGGGCCCTACTCATCGGAGCTGACCCTGCGTGCCACTGAGGTGGCAGAGCGGCACAATTTCCCGATTGTGGCTGCCGGCGCCTCGGCGGACAAAATCTGGGCTCGCGGCTTCCGCAACACCTTCGGCATTGATGTTCCATCATCCAACTACATGGACCTCGCCGTTGAAGAGGCAGCCAAGCGCGGTGCCAAAACTGTGGCACTGTTCTATGCCGACGGCGAGTTTGCCCAGGATGTGGCGCGCGGTGTCCGGCGGGAGGTGGCCAGGCACGGTATGCGGCTGGTCATGGACCGCGAATACACCGTGGACAAGATGGACTTCAAGGTGCTGGGCCGCGAGCTACTCGATATCGAAAGCCAGGCCGATGTGGTGCTGGGCGCCACCTACCTGGAGGACTCTATCAACATCGCCAAGTCCCTGGGGACAGGCAAGCGCCTGGAGGTGGACATGGTGGCCTTGACGGTAGGGCCAGCACTGCGGGAATTCAGCGACCGCCTGGATGGCAATATCAACGGCGTGGTCGGCGTGGTGCAGTGGCTGCGCACCGTGCGGCTGCCCGGCGCGCAGGATTTTTCCTACCGCTATCGAAAAATGCACGGCAACAATCCGGCAGTTTATGCCGCGATTGGCTACAGCGCGGGCCAGGTCATCGAGGCCGCTGTGCGCCTGTCGGGAAGCCTGGAGCACGACGCGCTGCGTGAACAGTTGCGGACGATGCGTTTCCGCTCCCTGCTGGGGCATTACCAGGTCGACGATACCGGCCGCCAGGTGGCCAAGCGCAACTACCTGCTGCAGTGGCAGGATGGCCGGCGACGCCTGGTATCCCCGGACAACATTGCTGAACGCAAGCTGATCTACCCACGGCCCTGACCGGACAGGGGCCGCGAAGTGGCGGGAGAATTCATTTATAAGCTATTGAAATAAATGAATAATCCCGCAAAGCTCAAGTCTTTTCTCAATACCCTGCTGGCGGTTCTCCTGGGGACCGCCAGCAGCATCGGCCACGCCTGGGGCCCACAGGGCCACCGCATCTCGGGCGCCCTCACGGAACGCTTTCTATCCGCCGAAACCCGTAGCGCTGTAGTAGCACTGCTGGGCGGTGAACCCCTGGCTGAGGCTTCGACCTGGGCGGACCGTATGCGTGCCAGCCCGAGCCCATTCTGGCAGGAGAGGGCGGGGCCCTATCACTACGTAACCGTGCCGCAGGCGACCACCTATGCCGCCGTGGGGTCCCCGCGCAAAGGCGACTCAGTGACCGCCCTGACCGAGTTTCGCGCCACGCTGCTTGACCCTTCAGCCAGTCGAGCCCACCGCCAGCTGGCGCTACGCTTCTCCCTGCACATTATTCAGGACCTGCACCAGCCGCTGCATGTCGGCAACGGCAGCGACCGTGGCGGTAATGACATCAAGCTCAAGCTGGATGGTAAGTCGACCAACCTGCACCGGGTGTGGGATA
>JANQIO010000010.1 GCA_028282105.1 Halieaceae bacterium
GGCGGAGGCTCTCTCCAGATCCTGCTGGGCGGCCAGCGTCTCACCGGCCTTATAGAACTGGTTGAGGGAATCCGACACCTCGCGCAGGGCCTCCAGCACCACCTGCTCGTAGGCCAGCCGCGACTGGTTGAAGCGGCTCTCGGCCGCGGTCAGCACGGCGCGCCGGGCGCCGGCGTTGAACAGCGGCATAGCGATATCGAGATTGACGATCCAGAACTCACCGTCGCTGTCCATCAGATCGTCGAAGTCTGCACTCTCGTAGCCACCCGCGCCGGTCAGTTGGATGCTGGGCAGCAAACCGGCAGTCGCCACTCCCACCGCCTCGCTGGCGGCGCGCAGCTCTTGCTCGGCCTGTAACACATCGGGGCGTCGGCGCAGCAGTCCCGAGGGCAGGCCGGCGGCCACGCTGGCGGGTACGTACTGGTCCCGGAGGCGGCGTGACACGGTCTTGTGATTGGGAGGCTCCCCCAGCAGCAGCGCCAGCCGGTTCTCGGCATTGAGCATGGCCTGCTCAACCGGGGGTATGTCCGCCCGTGACTGGGCCAGCTCCACCTCGGACTGGATGACTTCCAGCTTGGAGGTAAGCCCGCCCTTGTGACGCTTCTCGGCAATCTCCAGCGCCCGCTGCCGGGACTGCAGGGTATCGATATTAATTTCCAGCAGGGCTTCGGAAGCCTGCACATCAAAGTAGGCCAGGGACACCTCCGCGATCAGGCTCAGGCGCACCGCCTGGGCGCCGTACTCCGCCGCCAGGTAGCGCGCAAAACCGGCCCGGCTGGCGCGCCGGTTACGGCCCCACAGATCGAGCTCCCAGGCCAGGGTGGGACCAAAGAAGATCTCGTCCACCTGTTGGGGATCATCATTGGTCAGCGCCGATTCATCTTCGCGCTCACCGGTAAGCTCAACAT
The DNA here is from genome assembly GCA_028282105.1 of Halieaceae bacterium. Taxonomy (GTDB): domain Bacteria; phylum Pseudomonadota; class Gammaproteobacteria; order Pseudomonadales; family Halieaceae; genus JANQIO01. The sequence continues at coordinate 909 of JANQIO010000010.1, forward strand.
CTATGGTGGGAAACAGTGCGGAGCGAGCGATTACGCTGCCGGCGCGAGCTTCCTCGATGCGGGCGATGGCGCGCAAGAGGTCGCGGTTGTTGACCAGCGCCTTGTCGATCAGGGCGCGCAGTTCCTTGTCCTGGAAAATCTCGGCCCACTCCTGGTCGTAGAGGGGCTCGCCTTCGAGCTGGTTGTAGCCGAGGTCCGCGTGCCAGCGCTCCGGTGTTTCCACCTCGGGGCGCTGGTAGTCCGGGCCGACCATGCAGCCGCTCAACAGCAGGACCAGCAGTACGGCGCGCTTCACGCGGGGCTCTCCCCGGGAAGGCCGTTGTCGGGTGCCGACTCAGAATCCGCGGATTCACCGCCCGCCGCCCGGGCAAGGCGTTTATCAAAGCGGCCCAGCAGTACAAAGAACAGCGGCACGATAAGGATGCCCAGGGAGGTCGCCACCACCATGCCGCCCAGCACCGCTGTGGAAATCGACTGGCGGGCGATAGCGCCCGGGCCACTGGACAGCACCAGCGGCATCACCCCGAAGATGAAGGACACAGCGGTCATCATAATGGGGCGGAAGCGCAGGCGGGCCGCCGCCAGGGCCGCGTCACTGAAACTCCTGCCCTCTTCCACCAGCTGCTTGGCGAACTCGACAATAAGAATGGAGTTCTTGGCCGCCATACCCACCAGCGCCACCATCGCCACTTGGAAGAACAGGTTGTTTTCCAGACCCCGCAGCCAGACCGCCAGCAAGGCGCCAAAGATAGCCGACGGCGCAATCAGCAGCACCGCCAGGGGCACCGTCCAGCTCTCGTACAGCGCGCACAGGAACAGGTAGACAAACACCACCGCCAGCGCCATGGCCACCACCGCCTGGCCGCCGGATTTGATTTCGTAAGCAGTGAGGCCGGCCCACTCGTAGCCGATGCCAGGCGGCAGACTCTCGCTCAACACCTCGCGCATGGCGGCCACCGCGTCGCCGGTGGAATATCCCTGGGCCGGATCGCCGGACACCGCGGCGGCGGTGAACAGGTTGAAGTGATCGATGGCGGCGGGGCCGGTGGAGTAATCGAGGCTGGCCAGCACCGTCAGCGGCACCATGGCACCGGTATTGGAGCGCACGTAGAAATACTGCAGCGCGTCCGGCCGCTCGCGGAACTCGTCCTCCGCCTGCATGCGCACCCGGTACACCCGGCCATATAAATTGAAGTCGTTGACGATCACCGAGCCGGTCAGTGCCTGCATGGTGCGGTAGATATCCGCCAACGGCACGCCCAGGGCCTTGGCCTCGGCGCGGTCCACATCCAGGAACAGCTCAGGGGTTTCCGGGCGGACGGGGCTGGCCACCCCGGTAAGCACCCGGTGCTGGTTGGCCTTCTGCACCACATTCTCGGTGGCCTCCAGCAGGCCTTCCCAATTGGACCCGGTGAGGTCCTGCAGCACCAGGTCGACGCCGCTGCCCAGACCCAGCCCGGGAATCGCCGGCGGCTGGGACACCTGCGCGATAATCTCCGGGTAGCTCTCCAGCTCGGCACGCACTTCGTCGATGACTTTCTCGACGGTGTAGCCGCCGTCGCTGCGCTCGGCCCAGGGCTTGAGGATGACCTCCAGTTGCCCGTTGGCCTCGTTGCCCCCGGAGCGTCGGTTCTCCCCCGCCAGTGAGAACACGTGCTTGACCGCCGGGTGAGACATCACAAAGGCCTCCGCGCGTTGCAGCACCGGCTTGGTGCGATTGACGCTGGAGCCCTGGTGCATCTCCATGTCCACATAGAACAGGCCCTTGTCCTCCACCGGCATGAAGCTGGAGGGCACCTGCCCCAGCAGCAGCCAGGCCGCGCCGCCCATCAGCAGGAACCCCAGCAGCGTGCGGCGCACGTAGCCCAGGGTCATACCGACGCCATCGCCAAACTGCTGGGCGCCGCGCTCCAGCCAGTCGTCGATCTTGCGAAACAGGGCGTTCTTGGTGGGACCGCCCGGCTTCATGAGAATGGCGCACAGCGCCGGGCTCAGGGTGAGCGCCACCAGTGTCGAGAGCAACACCGCCACTGTAATGGTGACCGCGAACTCGCGGTAGAGAATGCCGGTGATACCGGGCAGCAGGGCCACCGGGATAAACACTGCCGCCAGCACCAGGGAGGTGGCGATCAAGGCCCCGGTCAGTTCACTCATGGCGCGAATGGTGGCGTCCCGAGCCGACAGGCCCTCTTCGTTCATCAGCCGCTCGACGTTCTCCACCACCACGATGGCATCGTCTACCACGATGCCAATCACCAGCACCAGGGCCAGCAGGTTGACGGTGTTGAGGCTGAATCCCAGCACCAGCATGGCGATAAAGGTACCGATTACCGACACCGGCACCGCCAGGCTGGGTATCAGGGTGGTGCGCCAGTCCTGCAGGAACAGGTAGACCACCAGGATCACCAGCAGCAGGGCCTCCACCAGGGTGATGATCACCTCATTGATGGATTGCTGGATGAACTCGGCGCTGTCGTAGACCACCAGCCATTCCAGGCCCTCCGGGAAACGCGCTTCCAGGGCCGCCATGCGCTCGCGCACCCGCTTTGAGACTTCCAGGGCATTGGCGCCCGGCAGCAGGTAGATTCCCAGCACCGCCGCGGGCCCGCCGTCCAGCCTGGAATCCAGGGTATAGGCCTTGGCGCCCAGCTCCACCCGCGCCACGTCGCGCACCCGTACCATGGAGCCGTCGGGG
>JANQIO010000048.1 GCA_028282105.1 Halieaceae bacterium
AAACCGCGTATTCCGGATCGTCACAGAGGTGGCACCGCCATGCAGGTAGAGTGCTGTGTTGCTGCCCAGTACGGTGGCACCCTCCAGGAGCGTCATGCCATCGACTACCGCCCCGTCGGCATTGCCGGTGATCTGGATATTGCCGGTCAGCTCGCTCTCTGCCGCGCTGCGGCCACGGGCGTCCACACCCGCCTGCGCACCGGCCAGGGTAAGCCCGGCAGTATCGATGTTGACCGATTCGCTGTAGCTCCCCGCGGCGACACTGACGGTGGCATTTTCCGCGGCGACATCAACGCCGTTTTGGATGCTGGTCCCAGCCGCCACGTTCACCTGTGAACCATCTCCGGACAGCGTCTGGCTGGCACCCAGGTCGATCGTCGCATTGAGGTTGATGGTGAGATTGCCGTCGCTGTTCTCATCTGCCAGGGTCAACTGCGTGGCAGTCGTCTGTGCACTGGTATCAATTGCTGCATCGACGCTGATGCTGGACTCGGCTTCCAACACGACGTTCCCGGAGGCCAGGCCGGATTCGACAGCAGCTACCGCTATGTCTCCTGCGTCGACGACTGCATCCACTACCCGCAGGTCCACCGGGTCCAATAGCCAGGTGCCGTTGGCGCCGCGTGCCGCGGAGGTATCGACACTGGCAGTGGCGCGCACCGTCAGCAAGCCCCCGGAGGTGTCTACAAAGCCGCCATCGCCCTGCTCGTCGCCCCCACGCGCATCAATCCGGCCCGCAAAATCCAGGCTGTCTGCAGCTCGAATCGATACCTGGCCGCCATCGCCCTGCCGCCCGGCATCGGCGTCAACGTAGGCGCTCTCAGATGCGACAATGTGGGCAGCAGAGACTGTCACCCTGCCGCCCCCACCTTCGGAGCCACTTGCGTCGATCGAGCCTGCCAGGTGAACAGCGCCTGTATCCGCGGCTTCCAGCACCACCGCACCACCCTGTGATCCAACCGAGCGGGCCTGTATATAGCCGGTCATATTGATCACCTGATCGACCACGCCAGCGGCGGCGGCCCCGGATATCTGCACGAAGCCGCCGTCCGCGAGCAGTTCACCGCTGTTGGTGGCGGATACCCCACCCGCATCGAGCACGGCATCGCCCACTGTCAGGTTCACCAGCCGGTCGCCGTACAGGTCGAGGGTGAAGCGCTCTCCGGCGGCGAGACTGATCTTGCCGAGACGGGCGGTGATAACCCCACTGTTGGTCACGCTGGGGGCTACCAGCGCGACCAGCCCAAAGTCATCGGCTCGAATACTGCCCCGATTGACGATCGCCGCGGATGGATCGCCGGCTGCAGCAAACTGGTAGCGCTCGGCGAGGAAATCCGCGTCATCAATATCAGCCGTCGACGCGATGAAGCCGCCGACGTCGATTCGCGCATCCTGGCCGATGAACACCCCGTTCGGATTGACCAACAGCACACGTCCGTTGGCATTCAACTGGCCGAGGATGTCCGAGACCGAGTTGCCGGTAACGCGGTTGAGCAGCAGCGCGTTAGCGCCCGGCTGCGAAACGTTGACGGTTTCATCCGCGTCAATTGAAAAGGACTGCCACTCGACGATGGCCTTGTTTGAAGCCTGGTTAATGTTGAGTTCCCTACGGGAGGCGCGAGAGAACTTCACCTCGCCGGCAACCACCCTGCCGTCCTCAGGTCCGGCGAGCGCTGGAGTCACCTGCACAACCCCGAGAACACAAATGGTCAAGCCGATGCCGACTCGCGGACGGAGCGCTTCGCGAACGGCTCGCGCCAGCTTGCGTTTCACCGGGGTGTACCCGGATACCTTGGTACGGTGATTGCCTTTCATCGCTTGCTGTCTCGCACAATCATGGTGGGCATGCGTTGGCCGAACGACGTCGGCCGGTTAAAACTCGAAGCTGACGTCAAACAGCACGCGAGCATCGTCGTTACCCTCAGAAATATTGTTGCCGATGGTGGGCTTTGCGAGCTCGACACTCGCGGAGACCGATTCGCCAATATAGAAGCGCCAGCCGGCGCCGGCAGATGCCAGCTTATCGGTGGAGGACGGCGTGCTGCCTGAGGACCTGCGCCATACCTCTCCGTAGTCATAGAAGGTGTAGAGCTGCATGCCATCCATGTAGCGCGGCGCCAGATTGTGGTCATGCCGCAGCTCAAACCTGGTGGCGAAGCCTCGATTGCCAGACACTTGCGAAGGGTCGAACGCGCGGCCAAACACACTGCCACCCAGCGCGAACTCCTCGGCAGCCACCAAACGGTCTGCACTGTACTGGCCCTCCGCACTGAGCAGGGCGCTGAAACCAAGCCCCAGTCTTTGCAGCCGCAGCACACTGACGTTGGTTTTAAAGAATTCCGGCTCGGCATCCGCCCGCGACATCATCGGGTCACCCTTGTCGCTGGCATCCAGGATGTCGAGGCCCTGACTTACCTCGACGTCGATCAGATTGATGCCGCCCCAACGATCGGCAAAATCAAATGCCAGGCCCGCACGGAGCGCACGGATGCTGTCCTCGACGATGCGCTCACTGAGCACGTCCGTGTCCGTGTCGCGAAGGTCCAGGGCGACGCGGGCAAAAACGCTTTTCGCGCGGCTGCGGACCAGCGGATAGCTCAGCAAGGCGCTGGCGCTGACAGATTCGCTCTCCAGCTCACTGTCCTTGAGCGCCCCACCGGGCTGGGATTCGGTATATCTGCCAGTGACCTGGAGCGTCATGCCCTCGCTACCCAGCGGCAACTCCTGAGCCAGCTCGAAGAGCTTCAGCTCAGAAAACTCAGATGCACCGACCACGCGCACACGGGTGCGATCATGAACACCGAACAGTGAATTGAGGTTAGCGCCAAACTGGATCTGGTTGGGGCCGTTGAAGCGTGAACCGCGGTTGTCCACTCTGCTATAGCCTTCAAAGCGCTCCTCTTCGATGATGAGGTCCATATTGCTGGCGCCGAGTGTCGTTGGGGATGCCCGCAAGACCGCGTTGGCAGTGATACCCGGCAGGCTATCGGCGAGCAGCAGGTAGCGCTCGAGGTCTGCCGCATTCAGCGGCTTGGACGCCATGAGCTTGCAGACGTACTGATCGAGTAGTGTGCTGGTGTTGTGTTTGCGGCCGATGATTTTTACCTTGTCAATGAAGCCTTCCACCGCCTGCAAGGTGAGCACACCTTCCTCGATGCGCTGAACCGGCACGATCACCTGGGAGAGGATGTATCCAGCATTGCGATACTCGTTGGTGAGTATGCGCGCCATGCGCTGCGCGTCGGCCAGTGACACCTCCCGACCGCCGTACTGACTCATCAGCGGCTCCAGCACTGCCTTATCCAACACCGTCATGTCATTCACAACGAGTCTGCGAAGCACGGCAATGGGCTCAGAGCTGGCGGCGGGGGCCAGCGCCGGTAGCGAGGGGATGTCGGCGCCAGACGGATCGGCGCCAGGCTGGCGCGGCCTGTCAAACTGGCGCTCGATCTGGGCAGGATCGAGTACCGGCGGCAACTCCTGGGCGCTGAGCGAAAATGGCCAGGCAAACGGCAGCATGACTAGTACAGCCGGAAGACAGCGCCCTTGGCATAATTGTCGCCAGGTTCTTCGCGCTTGGTTCTGCATGGTTGCGGTCGAGCCTTTCCTTACTGACGCGGACGGCGGAAAGTCTCGCATGCGGTCAGGTAGGAATTGGCGCGCGTATGTCTTTGTTTGTACTAATTTGTATCAGCCAGGTCGCCAGAGCCTGGCGTGTATCAGAGATCGCTACAAACACCGGGCAAACTAAACGGCGTGAGGCAGGCCTAGTGGTGAGGGGTAGACTCTTCCGGCGCTGACGCCTGCTTGATCATGGCGTGGACAATGTCTGGCAGGTCGTTGGTATCGTAGGGCTTCTGGATCAGCAGTACGTTCTCGAACTCTTTCATACAGTCCTTGAGATCGTTCTCAGTGTGACCTGTTACCAGGATGACTGGCAGCGAGGCGTTTTTTGCCAGTATTCGCCGTGCCAGTTCAATACCGTTCATGCCACCGGGCATCACCATGTCGGAAAACAGCAGGTCAATGTCATCTTCATGCGCCTCAAACTGCTTGAGGCCGGCGGGGCCATCGCGTGCCGAGATGACCTCAAAACCTGCGTCCGAGAGCATCTGGTCTGCAACTTCACGAACACTGTCGTCATCCTCCACCACAAGGATTGTGCCCTCATGCTTTTGTGCCTGTGCATAGCGCGGTTTTTCAACCTTCCTGGGCAGGACGCCTTTTTCAGCGGCGGGAATGAACAGGGTGAAGGTCGTCCCCACCCCCATCTCGCTCTCTACGAAGATATTGCCACCGGACTGCTTCACGAAACCGTAAACCGAGCTCAGCCCCAAACCCGTGCCGTGGTGAATTTCCTTGGTGGTAAAGAAGGGGTCAAATATGTTCTTGCGAATGTCTTTGGGAATCCCGGTTCCGGTATCGGTTATGGATAGCACCACGTGGCCAGGATTGCCGCGCACTTTGGTGGGCATTCCCACCTGATCGGTGGCGCAGCTGGGGCGGACTGCGATCGTCAAGCTGCCCCCCCTGGGCATCGCATCACGCGCATTGATACAGAGATTGAAGATCGCGCTTTCCAGACGGTTGCGGTCAGTCATCGCAATACATCGGTCGCTCTGGTTCGCGAGCGCCAACTCCACGTCTTCGCCAAGCACCCGGTCTATGAACTCTCGCATCTCCGAGACCATCTCGACCACATCCACCGGCTCACGCACCAGGGCCTGCTCCCGGGAAAAGCTCAGCAAGCGGTTACTCAACTGGGCGCCGCTTTTGGCCGCGTTCATGATCTTGTTCAACAGGGAGGTAGCGCCGTTATCTTCCGCCAGACGCTTCTGCAGAAAATGCAGATTGCCGAGTATTACCGTCAACAGGTTGTTGAAGTCATGTGCGATACCGCCGGTAAGCCTGCCAATTGCCTCCATCTTCTGCGCCTGGATCAACATCGATTCCATTTCCCGCTGCTTCGTCAGGTCAGAAAAGCTCACCACGGTCCCTATGATTTCCAGCCCTTTCTTGACCGGTTTACAGGAGAAGCGCACGGGAACGCCGGTCCGGTCCTTGCGATAAAAGGTGCTGTCGATGTTCTGCAGACTGTCGCCATCCCTGTAGGCGCCGATGATAGCCAGGTTGGCGGTACCCTCCTCCTCAAGGCTGTTGTGATAACGGTTGATCACCTCATGGGAGTAGCGGCCAATGACTTCACTCTCCCTGTAGCCCAGCAGTTCCAGAGCCGAGGAATTGATGAAGCTGATTCTGCCGCTGTAATTTATGCCGTAGATGCCCTCGCTGACTGAATCGAGAATCGAGATATCACCATCGACAGTCTCCATGGAGCGATGCCCGGAACCGCGATGCTGATCGAACTGCTCTCGAATCAGCAGTTCGTCTTCTCGCTCCTTGAGACGCAACGCGTCTTCCATGAGCTGCGCCCGCAGTCTTGCGTTGGCAATCTGCATTCTGATGCTTCGATTCAGATCGGTACTGATACGCAGCGCCAGTGGCACCATGAAGCACAGGTACATGGTGTAAGCACCGAGGTAGAGAAAGGTGTTTTCGGCCACGAACGCGAGCAGGAAAAACACGTACAGCGCTGAAGCAGGTACGGCAAAGGCGAAAAACAGGGGCAGGAGAACCGAAAGGCTGGCCGCTGCCCCGGCGATCATGCCTGCAATCCAAAGACCGACAATGCACACATGCAGGAAGGTGTGGTCCCGCACAACGATCAGCCAGGACAGGCCCCACAGCGTGCCGCCGACAAGCGTGGCAACAATCAGAAACTTTGTTTTTCGCCGTACGCTGTAGTTGCTGCGCCTCATCTTCCTGGCGAGCAACAGTCTCAAGAGGGTTATCGAAGAGAGCAGACCGTACCAGATGTAGACTTCCAGGCCAGAGCCCATGTACAGCAACAAGGCGCCCAGGGTAAAACCCGTGGCGAAATCTGCCGTGTACACCAGGGGCAGTTGATCGAAAACCATTTCGATCTGCTTGTGTTTATAAGCCTGCTTGTTCTTATAAGTTCGCTCATTCTTATAAGACAATATGCGACTCCTTCCGTGTTCATAGCTGCGTAGAAAGCCAAACGCGCTCTTGTTTTCTAAGCCATCTCATTTCGCCGGGTCGACACCGGGCGCTTGCCAAGAGCGTTGAAAAAATCCTCCATTTTTCGAGACAAGGAGAAACTGCGACGCGCCACCCTGTGCGACGCGCACGCGCTGGATTGAGCAGGAAAATACCACGGAGCGCTGTAGGAACTGCGGAGAAAACGTCACCGTTTTGTCTAAAAATGTATCAGCAATGTCGCAGTTTTTTCGCAGAGATTTCGCTTCTGTCACATATGTGAGTACAACGGCTTCCATTTCTGGAAAAGTGCATCGAGCTGGATTACATTCACGGTGGCTTACGTTGTACAGCCAGGAAAGCCTAGGAATTGAGTACTGATTCAGGAACTCGCAGTTGAAATCCGAAAAGCAATATTTGCTGGTTGTAGACGACCACAAAGATGTTCTGGAGATGCTTGGGGATTATCTTGAATCTGAGGGATTCAGGGTTCGCCTGGCACAGAATGCGGAACAAGCGCTGGAGATCGTGCGTGCAGACAAGCCCGATCTCGCGGTGCTCGATGTACTGTTGGAACGCGGCGATGGTTTCACGCTGTGTCGCGATATCCAGAAGATCGCAAACGTTCCCGTCATCTTTCTGTCAGGTAAGGGTGAAGACACGGAGCGTATTGTCGGTCTGGAGATCGGCGCAGACGACTACATTGCCAAGCCCTTTAACCCTCGCGAGCTGCTGGCCCGCATCAGAGCGGTCCTGCGCCGCTCCGCCGCAGCGACCGCCAGCGACAGTGAGCAGGTGGCCGAGCAGAGTACCCGATTCGGTCGCTGGCAGCTGGATCATGCAAAACAAGTTTTGATTTCTGAATCAGGGGATCAAGTCAGCCTGAGCACCGGTGAAGCACGCCTGCTCAAAGTGTTCCTGGAACATCCAAATATGGTGCTCAGCCGGGACGAACTGCTGGAGAAAACGCAGCAACGGCGCGCTTCAATGTTTGACCGCAGCATCGACAACTACGTCAGCAGGATCCGCAAGAAGATCGAGGACGATCCCAGTGAACCACAGCTCCTGAAAACCTATTGGGGTGGTGGCTACGCGCTCAATGTAGACGAGTCCAAGTAGCTAGCAAGCTGGCCGCCCTGTGTCGCTGTGAAGCACAGAAGGCCAGGCGCAAGGCCGCTGCTGTATCGGTGCCTGCTCTAGCTGAACAGCTACGCATTTTGAACCAGGTGTTTTATGGCTCAAGTACACTACGTAGTCTTCGCCCTGTTCCTGATCAGCCTGGCGCTTACGGCTGTTTTCTACCTGTCCTGGCGTGCATTTGACAGGCAGCAGCATGTCCTGACCTGGACCTGGGCATTTGCCTGCGCATCACTGCAGTGGTTCCTCAACGTCCTGGCAGGCTTTAGCTGGATGCCGTTCTCCGCCTACTGGATACCGGCCAATTACCTGGGCGCGATCGTCCCGGTACTCTCGATTGTGGGTTTCCAGCAACGCGCCGGCGTCCCGGCACTCAGCCCGCTGGCCTGTGCGGCGCTTGCCGCAACGCCCTTCCTGATCACCATGTCCGCCACATACATCGCGCCACACGCGGGTGTAATGACATCGTCGCTGACCCTGTTTTCCATGTTCACGTCTTTGTGGGTGGCCGGCATATTATGGGCGCCGCGGCGCAGCAAACGTGCTATCGAGTGGGCGGCGATCATCTGTCACCTGGCCTATGCGATAAACCAGCTGGTGCTCGGGAGTATCGGGCTCAGCCAGGGTCCGTTTCGGGACGATGACACAGTCAGCCTCTATGTGTCTGGCCTGTTTCTCACGCTTCCCACGTTTTTCACGGCCATTGGTCTGCTCATTCTATTGATTATCGCCTCAGACCTGGCGCTCAAAGCACAGCGCCTCGCCAGGCGAGAGGAGACTCTGCGCCGGGAAGATTCGGCGCGTAGCTGGGAAACACTGCTGGACGTCATCGAGGCCATTCCAGATCCGGTGGCGATCGCCAACAACCGCCTCAGCCTGGTGGCCTGCAATTCAACGTTTTCCGAACTCCTGGAATTGTCAAAAGAGGAATGCTGCGGAGACAAGCCAATTGATCTGGTCGCATTTTGCCGCTCCAACCTGAGCACGGTTGAAGGCCAGGAGGTTCGCAGCGAGTTCAAGGCGAGAGAGATGTTTGCGCACGCGCTGGCATCCGGCGATCGGCTGGAGGTTGTCACCAAGGCCGGGCGCATCTATATGCTGGGTTGCGGCCACCTGCGGTCCGGCGACCAAATTGTTGTCGCCAGTGACGTGTCACAGCTCTACGACGCCAAACAGCGGTTGGAATCGGCGATACACTCCATGCCGCTGGGCTTTGCACTGTTCGACAAGAACAATCGGGTGATCGCCTGCAACTCGAGCTACGAGAAGCTGCTGAGGAAGAGCCGCGACTGGATTATGTCGCGCTCGTTCGAGACCTTGATCGACGCGGGCGTCGCCCGGCTTGATCGAAAAGAGCCGGAGACGCTGCGACAAGCCGGTCACGAAGGACTACGCGACGCCATCAGGGACCGTCGACACTTCAGCCGAACCGCCCTCTTTGATGACGGGAGCTGGTACGACCTCACCATTCAGCCCATTGCCGACGGTGGTTTCGTTACGATTGCGCGTGATATCACCAAACGCCGCCTGCTTGAGATCGAGCTAGAGCGCAGTGAGGCTCAGCTTCGCGAAGTGCTGGGCAATCAGCCCTTTCCGGTGGCGGTCATCCGCAAGCGAGACGAGCGATTCGTCTTTTGCAGCAAGGCTGCCGCCAGGGTCCTGAAACTGGATCATGAGTCTGGCGAACAGGATGCCAGCTTCTTCAGCCACAGCAAGCAGCAGGCTACTGACCCGGTGTTTGGTTCCATACCCAAGACTGGCACCACCATTCAGGAGGTCAGCTACGAGCGGGCGAACGGCGATCGCTTTCCCGCGCTCACCTCCGCGCTGGATACCAAATTCTCCGGCGAAGAGGCAACGGTAGTCAGCTTTATTGATATCTCCAATATCAAGGAGATGCAGCGAGAGCTGGCCACTCAGCGCGAAGCGCTGTATCAAAGTGAGAAACTGAACGCGCTGGGCACATTGCTGGCGGGCGTGGCACACGAATTGAACAACCCACTCACCATCATCACCACCAATTCACATGTACTGCTCAGCCAGTCCCCGGACAGTGAAGCCTCCCGGCGGCTGAGAAACATCACGGATGCAGCGGATCGCTGCGCGAAGATCATCCGTTCATTCCTAGATATGGCGAGGAAGAGCACGCACGAGCGCGTACCTTTTGACGCGGCCGCCTGTATCGAACAGGCCCTGGACATATCGAACCTGGGCTACAGCCTGCACGACGTCACCGTTACTTCTACCGTCGATGCCGACCTGCCCAGGGTGCTGGGGAATGCGGACCAGTTCTCCCAGGCCATTCTCAACCTGGTAGTCAACGCCAAGCAGGCACTGGCGGAGCAGGCACCACCTCGCCTGATATCCATTGCTGCCGCTCTCGACAGCCAGGGCAGCTTTTTGCTTATCGATGTCAAAGACAATGGTCCAGGCATCCCGCCCGAGCAGGCCGATCACGTTTTCGAGCCGTTCTTCACCACCAAGGCCGTCGGCGAGGGCACGGGCATGGGGCTGTCGCTGGTGCGCGGGATAGTGCGTTCTCACGGCGGCACGATCCGGCTGATGCCCAGCCAGAAACCTGGCTGCCATTTCCAGATCAAGCTACCGGTGTTCGAAGAAGTGGAGCACACTAGAGACGCCGCCAGTTCACCTCAGGAGCAAGTCGAGCCCAAGCGGATTCTGGTCGTCGATGACGAGGAGAAAGTCCTCAAGGCGCTTGAGGATGTCCTGAGCCTGGATGGGCACAGCGTGCGCTCGGTCAAGTCTGCCAAGGGCGCGCTGGCGGCACTGGAACAGTCAGAATACGACGTGCTCATCAGCGATATTCGCATGCCGGTGATGAACGGCGAGGAACTCTATCGCTGTATTCAGGACCGCTTTCCCGAAATGCTCAACAAGACCGCGTTCATTACCGGGAACAATGTTTCGGGGCCGGCACTCGAGTTTCTGGAATCCACCAACTGCCCCTACCTCGGCAAGCCGTTCCTGCCGGAGGAGATCTCGCATCTGGTGCGAACAGTCTGCAGGGCCAGTGACAGCTAAACCGCAGGTGATGGTCGCGCCGCCTGGCCGAGCTTTGCCGGGGCCGCGCGTCGAGCGGTACTCGCTCGAGAACTGTTAGCTGTCCTGGGCCGCACCCACAATATCGGTGAGCACGAGGTCACGTTCTGCCAGCCAGGCATCCAGTTCGTCCGCCAGACGCAGGCTGATGCCGGGCTCGGCATAGTTGGCGGTGCCGACCTGCACGGCAGAGGCACCGACCATGAAGAACTCCAGGGAATCCCGCAGGCTGCCGATGCCGCCCATACCAATGATGGGGATGGAGACCTGCTGGTAGACCTCGTAGAGCATGCGCACGGCCAGCGGCTTCAGCGCCGGGCCGGACATGCCACCCATCTTCTGGCCCAGCATCGGCCGGCGCCGGTCCACATCGATGACCATGCCACGGATGGTGTTGATCATGGTGATGACGTCGGCGCCGGCGGCTTCCACCGCCCGCGCCACTTCGCATATGTCGCCCGCTTCCGGTGACAGCTTAACCATCAATGGCAGCGAGGTGGCCGCGCGCACCGCGGCGGTCACTTCGCCGGCAGCCTGACCCGAGACACCGAACTGCATGCCCCCGGCGTGTACGTTGGGGCAGGAGATATTCAGCTCCAGCGCCGCGATGCCTTCCACATCATCAAAGCGCTTACCGAGCTCGATGAAATCCTCGATCGAGGTGGCGAATGTGTTGGCGATCACTGTCACCCCCAGCTCGCGCAGGCGTGGCATGGTATCGCGGACAAAGGCCTCGATGCCGATATTGGCCAGGCCAATGGAGTTGAGCATGCCGGCGGCGGTTTCCGCGGTGCGCGGCGGCGCGTTTCC
>JANQIO010000064.1 GCA_028282105.1 Halieaceae bacterium
AGCATGACATCCCTGTCTCGCTCGGATGCGGCCATCCCTGGCCGCATACGGTCCGTGAAGGCGGATACCCAGCTCACACCCTCGTATAGCGCAAGACTCCAAGATACGGTCTGCGTGGCTCAGGACCTAAAGTGGCTCATCCAGAGCGCGTGAGGTGCCCGGGGGCTTTCTGGCACCGTATGCGAGGTACCCAGCTAACAGCCTTGTTTATCGCGAGACCAAGGCCCCAAAGAAGCGGAGCTCTGGCTTCAAAGCGGCACCTGCGGAGCGCGTGTGGTGCCCGGGGGCTTTTCGGGACCGTGTGCGGCCAGGACGGCCGCACCCGAGCGAGACAGGGATGTCATGCTTGTAGCGTGTCCCGGAAAGCCCCCGGGTACCGCACGCGCGGCATCCGAAGTGATATCGTCCTACAACAGATCGCCTATTGAGATTGCTGGTAGCGGTCGCTGATACCGAGCAGGTAGAGGATGCCGTCGAGGCCCAGGGTTGAGATGGCCTGCTTGGCGCTTTGCTTGACGAGGGGTTTGGCGCGGAAGGCGATGCCGAGGCCGGCGATGCGCAGCATCGGCAGGTCGTTGGCGCCATCGCCGACGGCGATGACCTGCTGCAGGTCGATACCTTCGCGGGCGGCGATCTCTTTGAGCAGGGCGGCCTTGCGGTCACCGTCGACAATCTCGCCGCTGACTTCCCCGGTGACCTGGCCGTTGTCGATCTCCAGGCGGTTGGCATACATATAGTCGATGCCGAGTTTCTGCTGCAGGTGGGCGCCGAAGTAGTTGAAGCCGCCGGAGAGAATGGCGGTCTTGTAGCCCAGCGAGCGCAGGGTGCTGACCAGATGTTCGGCGCCCTCGGTCATTGGCAGCGTGGCGGCAATTTCTTCCAGCACCGCTTCGTCCAGGCCCTTGAGCAGGGCCACCCGGCGTCGGAAGCTCTCGGCGAAATCCAGCTCGCCGCGCATGGCCTGCTCGGTGATGGCGGCGACCTGTTCGCCGACCCCGGCGCGCTTGGCGAGTTCGTCGATCACCTCCGCCTCGATCAGGGTGGAGTCCATGTCGAAGGCCACCAGCCGCCGGTTGCGGCGGTACATATTGTCTTCCTGGAAGGCGATGTCCACATCCATGTCAGCCGCCAGCTCCAGCAGGTCGGAGCGGAAGGCGGCGGTGTCTTCGAGCTGGCCGCGCACCGAGAACTCGACGCAGGCTTTGCTGAGCGGGGGCAATTGCCCCAGCGGCACGCGGCCCGACAGGCGCTGGATATCGTCGATATTGAGGCCGTAGCGCGACACCACGCCGGTGATCCGCGAGAGCTGCAGCGCGGTGATCTTGCGCGCCAGCAGGCTGACGATGTAGCGAGCCCGCCCCTGGCCGGCCACCCAGTGGGCGTAGCTGTCTTCATCGATGGGCGTGAAGCGGGCCTTCAGGTCCAGCTCGTGAATGCGGAACAGCAGGTCCTTGAGCACCGGCGCATCGTCGGAGGGGCCGGGCAGCTCCACCAACACGCCCAGTGACAGGGTGTCGTGAATCACCGCCTGGCCGATGTCGAGCACATTGATATCGTAGCCCGCCAGGATCTCGGTGACAGCGGCGGTAACACCGGGCTTGTCTTCACCCGAAATGTTAATCAACAATATCTCTTTCACGCCCGCCGCCTCGAAAAAGCGCTTATTCTACAGCGCACAGGCATCGAGCGCAGGCTCAGCACAAGGATCAGCATGCACAGGATTTCCCAGCGACTGGCACTGCTTTGCGGGAGTCTCTGCCTGGCCCTGGCGCTGGTGCTGGTGCTGATTGGCAATCTGTCCAGTCGTTACATTCTCGAACAACAGTCACGCGCCCAGCTCGCCACCCTGGCCACCGAGCTGGCGGCACAGGTGGCGCCGCTGGTCGCCGTCGGCGACCTGGTGCGGCTGGAAGCCACCCTGCGCGGCATGCGCGGCCGCCACAATCTGCAGCAGCTCACCGTCGAGGATCTGGACGAACGGCCGCTGGGCCAGGCGGGCAGCGGCATCACCCCGAACAGCAGCGTCACCCGCGCCCAGGTCACGATCGACGGCAACATCGCCGGCGAACTGGAAATCGTCAGCGCGCCGGACCCGGCGCTGGAAGAACAGCGCGGCATGTCCTTCGGGCTGCTGGTGCTGGGCATCCTCGGCAGCCTGTTCGCCGCAGCACTGGCGGGGCGCTGGGGGCAGGACCACGCCGGCCGCATCAACGCCCTGCGAGTCCAACTGGCTGGCAGCGGCAGCGGCGCCGACGCGGCCGGGGATGAACTGGCCGCGCTGGAAGGCGCGGTGGCGGCGCTGCCGCTGGACCTGCTGCGGCCGCCGGCAGACAGTGAGCAGCAGGGCGGCGACTACCAGGAGGCCGGGCTTTTGTATGTCAGCCTGGCGAGTCTGGCCCGCTACGTGGAAACCCTGGATGAGCAGTCGCTGCTGGAGTACACGGAGGCCCAGCGGGAGCTGATTGCCGCCGCGGCCGCTCTCTACGGTGGCAGCCTGTCCGTAGTGCGGGAGTTTGGACTGCTGGTGAGTTTTACCGGTGATCACGCTACTGGCAGCCCGGGTTTCCGGGCCGTGTCCTGCGCCGGCGTTCATCGAGGTCGGCGGCGACCTGCTGTAACAGCCAGGCGCAGGATAAGGCCCGGAACCCTGGGCTGCCGGTGGCGTGATCACCGGTAAAGCTCACCAGCAGACCAAACTCCCGCACTACGGACAGGCTGCCACCGTAGAGAGCGGCCG
>JANQIO010000068.1 GCA_028282105.1 Halieaceae bacterium
GTCGCATGACGGTGTATGCCGGTGCAGACGGCGAGCGGATGGACCTCGAAGCCGTACTGCGCGAGGCACCTACCGAGGCGCTGGTCTACCTCTGCGGCCCGGACCGGCTGATCGCCGGCGTCATGGCCGCCGCAAGAGCGGTGGGCTTCCCCCGCGAGCGCATTCGCCTGGAGCGCTTTTCCTGAATCTGCACCCTGCACCGAGGATCGACGACATGACTGAACAACAACGCCCACCACGGCCGCCCTTCACTCGCGATACCGCCATCGAGAAAGTGCGGCTGGCCGAAGACGGCTGGAACAGCCGCGATCCAGAAAAGGTGGCGCTGGCCTACACAG
This sequence comes from Halieaceae bacterium, assembly GCA_028282105.1. Lineage (GTDB taxonomy): Bacteria > Pseudomonadota > Gammaproteobacteria > Pseudomonadales > Halieaceae > JANQIO01. The sequence continues at coordinate 339 of JANQIO010000068.1, forward strand.
CCGACAGCCGCTGGCGCAACCGCGCCGAGTTTCCCCGCGGCCGTGAGCAGATTCGCGCCTTCCTGGCCGGTAAGTGGCAGCGTGAGCAGGAGTACCGGCTGATCAAGGAGCTCTGGGCTTTTGCCGGCAACCGGATCGCGGTGCGCTTTGCCTACGAGTATCGCGACGCCGCCGGCCAGTGGTTCCGCGCCTACGGCAACGAAAACTGGGAGTTTGCTGACAACGGCCTGATGCGTGAGCGACACGCCAGCATCAACGATCTCCCGATTGAAGAATCCGAGCGTTTGTTCCGCTGGCCCCAGGGCCGGCGGCCGGATGACTACCCGGGCCTCAGTGAACTGGGCCTTTGAATCGACACAGCTGATAGAACCCTGAACTGGAGGACACTCTCATGAGCACTACCCACACGACTGACACTAACACCCTCAAGCTTTACCGCCACGCCCTGTCGGGCCACAGCCATCGGGTCGAGCTGTTGCTGTCGATCCTCAACCTCGATTTCGAACGGGTGGACGTGGACCTGCTGGGCGGCGCCCACAAGCAGCCGGAATTCCTGGCCATGAACCGCTTCGGCCAGGTGCCGGTGCTGGAAGACGGCAACGCCATCGTTTCCGACTCCAACGCCATCCTGGTCTACCTGGCGAGCAAATACGACGCCAGCCAGAGCTGGTTGCCGACGGCCCCGGAGGCGGCGGCCCAGGTACAGCGCTTCCTGAGCGTGGCCGCAGGACCGGTGGCGAGCGGCCCCGCCTCGGCGCGACTGGTCACGGTATTCGGCGCGGGTCGGGACCACCAGGGCGCCATCGAAACCGCCCACAGCGTGCTGGCCACCCTGGACGCTCACCTCGACGGTCGGGACTGGCTGGTGGGAGCGCGGCCAACCATCGCCGATGTCGCCAACTACGCGTACATCGCCCACGCGCCGGAGGGTGGGGTAGACCTGTCTGCCTACGCCCATGTGCGCGCCTGGCTGCGCCGGGTGGAGACGCTGCCAGGCTTTGTGCCGATGCAGGCCACCCCCGCAGGGCTGGCGGCGTAATGTTCGATCTGGGCTGTGGTTTGCTAGGCGCCGAGGCGGGCAGCGACCTGCTCCAGATTGCGCCGGCTGACGGGGACCGTGTCCCCGTTCGCCAGCCGCAGCTCGCCCTGACGCCCGACGCGTCGGAACTCCACCGGGCTCGTCGCCGCCACCCAGTAGGATCGGTGACACTGGAAGCCCGTGACGCCATGGGCCTGCATTTCTTCGATGGCGTCACGGAGGTTGTAAAGAACTAATGCGCGGCCCCGGTCAGTGACCACACTGATGTAGTGCAACTCCGCCTGCAGGTATTGCACCGGGCCGCGCACTTCTTTCGGCAACAGATCGAAAAACTGGGGGGAGGATGATGCCGCACTGTCACCGCTGTTCAGCACGGCCTCTGAGGCGTCGGTCTGCGTCTCGCGATCAGACCCAGGCTCCACGCGCTCCAGTTTGAAGCCAAGCATCCACGGCGTGTTGACCGCCAGCCACAACACGATGGCGGGCGGGGCGACGCCGCTGAACTCATCCAGAACACTCACCCACAGGCCGCTCTCGGTCAGGGACTCCTGCCCGAGCCAGGTGTCCAGGATTGTGCCCGCTGGCGCAAACAGCAGCGACCCGATCAAGCCCGACGCGGTCAGTTGCAGCCAGGGATTACGTTGTTCAAACCAGCGCCAGCGCAACAGTTGCACCTGGGTGAGCACCATGCAGGCCATGATTCCCACGGCCTGGGTTTGCCATAGCAGTAGCTTGGGGCCCAGTGCGGCGTCATCGTCACCGCTGGCGAAACCGAGCACCAGGCCCAGCACCACCGCAATGCCGAAGAAGTAGCGCGCCGGCGTGACTGCGCCGAGATCAAACTGTGCGTTCATAGCAATAGCGCCCGCACTGCTTCAGGCGCCCGACGCGCCTGGACTAAACGGGTTTCAGGTCGGCAACAGCCTACCAGAACTGCGCGCAGCGGTGTGCCGCCGCCGGCTCAGGGCTTGCGCTTGAGCCCCAGGAAGCCGAGGCCAAATGCAGTTGCCACGCCCAGCAGCATGAAACTGAACTGCAGCATGCTGATCACCGGAGGCGGTGGTTTGATAGGCGGCGCGGAAACCCCCAGGCTGGCGCGCTGGCGGCCGCTGAGGTGTCCGCGCATGCGCTCGCTCCAGGTTTGCAGGTCGGGCTGGGTTTCTATGATCCAGCTCAGGTCGACGGCGTCCACATCGTAGAAATAGCGCAGATCGGATTCCGGCACCTGCTCCGGCCGGGTGGCCATGGTGTAGTTGCGCTCAATCATGAACTGGCGCACGACGCGTGGTGAGCCGTCGGTGGTCATAAAGAACTCGGCGTCGTCTACCGCCTGCTTGAAGCGCTGCGGTGCCTGGTCCTGGGACCAGACTTCCATGGCAGCCGGCTGCGGCGGTGGTGGCAGTTCGACGGCTTCCTGCTTGGGCAACAGGAAGGCCCCACCGGCGATCAGCGCGGCGGCGAGGCCAGCGCAGGTGAAGCCGGCCTTGCTGCCGCGTCCACCCTGGAAACCACAGGCCAGCCCCACCAGGGCGCCCGCGACCCAGACGGCGACACCGCCGCCCAGGTTGCCGAAGTGGGCCAGGGCCAGCCAGATGCCCACGCCGACCAGTCCAGCGCCCGCGGCGGCTATCACTGCTGCCCGCGGCAGTTGTGCCGGGAGCCTGGGCTTGCGGGTTTTGGCGCCTTTGTCAGTCGGCGTTGAGAGGTCAGCGCCACAGCCGGGGCACTGGTCGGCGCGCGGCTGCAGGGAATGGCAGACCGGGCACAACATATTGGAGCCGGGAGTGGCGTTTTGAAACGGCGTGGCGTCAACGCTGCGGGCGGCGTCCACCCCGGTGTCTACCGCGGTAATCGTCTCGGTGATTGTCTCACTGGCAGTAGCCGCCGCTTCCGGCTCTTCCATCATCGACAGGGCAGGCGCTTCCGGCTGTGCTGCGGGAGCCTGCGCGGGGGCCTCATCATCCTGGTCAAACAGGGCATCGAGGTCCATCTCGTCGTCGAGCGACGCGCCTTCCTGCTCAGCTCCCAGGTCTACTTCCGGGGCATCGTCCAGGGGTTCGTATTCCTCGAAGTCCGGTTCGCTGCTCGCCTGGTCCAGCAGTGTGGCGTCCAGTTCGATGTCGGGTTCGGCGGGCTGCTCGGTTTTCCGCTGAACCCGCCGCTTGGGTTTCTGCGCGGGCTTTTTCTTCGCCGCGGGTGCTGGTTCCGGGGCCGGGGCGACCTCGCCCAGGTCGCCAAACTCGGCAGCCAGGGAGGCGGGGTCGATCTCTGGCTCAGCCGGTGCCGGCGTTTCCGGCACCGCTGCGGCGGCCGGTGGTTCCGGTTCGGCCGGCTGTTCTTGTTCGGCGGGGGCCGCCGCGGGCGCTGACCTGTCCTGGTAGACAGCGGTGGAGGCGTCGATGCCGATGGCCTTGAGCTGGGCCTGGAAGCTGGCGGCTGCAGACAGATCGGCACGTTGTAGCACGGTGTGGGCGACGCCGTTGAACAGCATCAGTGCCTCATCCGGGTGAATGCCGAGAATGGGCGCGACGGATTTGGCGACCTCGCCCGGCTTGTTGCCGGAGAGGACGCCATTGATCACCACGTTGTACTCGACGGAGCTAGCTGCCATGTCTGTTTCCAGTTCAGTGTTGTTCGGGTTACGCCTAGACGGCCGGTTACCTCGACAAACTACTCAGGCAGACGAGAAGCGCAAATCCCGCATACGAAAATGAGGTTTATTTCCCCTAGTATGACGAATTTATGGTGAAAGTGAGAAGAGGTTCTCATTGGCAGCCCGGGCGCGCCGCTGGCTGCAGACCCTGTGGGTGAGAATTGCCGACGCTGGTGGCTGGTCAGGTTCTGCGCCGATGGCCTGCCTCTGTGGTAACCTGACGCCGTAACCCGCTTTCAGATTGGTGGTCAGGGATGAAGCAATTCGCTGTAGCTATGGAACTCCGCAAGCACGTATTTACCTTGTTGCTGTGCGCGCTATTGGTGCCATTGGCGCCTACCACTGTGGCCCAGGCACTTCCGGACCAGGGCGTCTCTCAGGGCCGGGCCGCTGTGATTCTCGCCACTGCCCTGGGCCTGAACCCCGGTAGCGATACCTCCATCACCGAAGACCGCGCCATAGCGCTGCTAAGCGCTGAGGGCATTGCGCCCACTGGCGGTTGGAATAGTGATGCAGAGTTAAACGCCGCCGAGCTGGCCCGCTTCATGGGACAGGCACTTGGGCTCGACGAAGAGTTCACTCAAGAACAGCTCAGTGATTCAACCGCGCAAGCTTACAAAGATGCGTTGGTTAGTGACTTCGATATAGATGTGGACAACCTGGGTGATCTGGTGGCGAGAGACGGGCAGAATGTCACCTTGCTCCGTGAATCAGACGTGATTGATGCGATTGCTGCGGTAATTCCGACCTTCAACCAGACCATCATCAACTCTGACCGCTGCGTCACGGACTGCTAGCGGCCGGCCTCCGCACCAGCGCGGAGAGACCCGGCAGGCGGTCTCCCACGCTAGGTCTCGCGCACCTAGTTCTCGCGCACATAGAGGGAGAAGCTCGGCAGCTCTCCCGCGCGCGCGTCGATCAGGAACACGACCTGCCCGTCCGGCGAGATTGCGCCTTCTCGGTCACCGGTTTGCAACTGGCCGCTGAACCCCACCAATACATAGTCATTATCGCGGATGTTTCGATTGCCCCGTGAATCCCGGCGTATCGTCAGGTCGCCGCCGCCGGCGCGGGTGAAGTCCCGCTGGGTGACAGCCGTAAACAGCGGCGAGGTGATCGTCACGTAGCTGCCGTAGAAGGTGCCGGCCACGGTGTTGAGCGTGTTGTTGCTGGAGGTGCGCAGGCAGGCGCCCACACCGCGGGCATCGCCGGCGATCTCCGAGCCGACAAACACATTGCCATCGGCGGAGATGCTGCCGGTCAACTGCACATTCCAGCGGCTGGCGCGGTAGTTGAGGCGAGCGGTGCCGTCCTCGAACAGTGTGTAGCCAAGGGCTGACGTGCCCTGCTGGTTCCAGCGGTCGGCGATGATAGTGAGGGCGCCGCTGCCGCTGCCATTGAGCTGGGCACTAAAGAACCGCGCGTAGCCTCCCTGGCGGCTGCTGATATGGCCGCAGTACCAGCTGCCGGCGAAGCTGTTGGGGTCGGTTTCACTGCGTTTTGGCATGTAATAGGTCACCGAGGTGTCGTTGCCCTCGGTATCCGCCAGCGTCACCAGGTCGAAACTGGCGGTGGCCGCGCCGGCCTCAGTGGTAGAGCCCACGCCGCTGCCTACCAGGCCGCCGCTGCGGCGGTCGTAGCGATACTCCCGGCGGCTGATCAACAGGTCGGGTTGGGTGGCCTGCTGCACGGTATAGCGCCAGCTGCCAGTGTTGTCGAACAGAGCGTCCAGCAGAGAGGCGTAGGAGGTGCCGCCGACGCCGCCGAACTGCGAGGCGGTATAGCGGGCGCCCGACAGGGTATCGCCGTCCTGTACGAACACCGCGCGCAGTGCCGGCCAGGTCTGGTCGGGGAAGTTCTCATCCCAGAAGTCGGCCAGCGACTGGTCGTAGCTGAGTTTGCAGTCGGCGCCGCTCGAGCCCTGAGCGCAGGCGCTGTCCCAGTGGGAAAAGCGCCAGCCTGGCCGCGGCAGCGCCCGATAGGTCACGTCTTCGTTGCCGTCAACCGCGTTATTGGTGCAGCGGCCGATGCCCGCCTGGAATTCCTCCAGGGCGCAGCCGCGGATGCCGGAGGCGGTTTCGATAATGTCACCCTGGCCCTGGATTTCCAGTGGGTGTTTACAGGCGCCCAGCAGCAGGACTGCCACCGGTATCAGCACTCTTCGGAGCTGTTTCATGGGTACCGCGATTGCAATGGTCTGCGGGCAGGATACAGCAACGCCTGAGTGCGGCAATAGCGCCTGGGCATCTTTACACTCGGGTCGTTACACTGTGCAGCATTCGGCAAGGAGAACAGCGTGCGAGAAGACCCCGTAGACCAGAACGCGCCGCCACCGGGGATGGACCCCTTCGTTAAGCGTTACCTGGTTGGCCTCGCCATTGTGCTGGTGGGCGGTATCGCCTGGTTCCTGCTGCAGCAGGATGAGCGAGTGGTGGCGATTAACGAGCGCCTGGCCACCGCGCCGGCGCTGGTGGACTATCCCTATCGCTTTCGGGTGCTGTCACTGGACAACGGCGTCGCAGTGGTGACCAGCCCGCGCTCGCCGGAGATGGGTCCTATGCACTTCCTGCGTGTGCTGGACGCCTCTCTCAACGACAAGGATGTGCTGCATCCGGACATGATGGCCGCCCAGCAGCAGCTGGCGGAGGTGCAGGTGGAGGCGGAGGCCCTGGTGCTGGCCGAAGCGGATGTCGAGCGGGTGCGCTGGCAGCTCGACCAGCAGTGGTACCGGGAGCACGGGATTTTCCTGCCGGAGTAGTTGCCGGGGTTCCCTCGGTTGATCCCGTGGCATACTAGCGCCACGTCAACCCGGAATCACAATAAATGGCGACCCGCGAACCTCTGCGCCTGATCGGCAGCACTGCCTCACCCTATACCCGCAAGATGCTGGCGCTGATGCGCTATCGGCATATCCCCTACGCGATTACCTGGGGCCAACCTGCCGAAGTACTGGCAGACCTGGGCGTGGCAGCACCACGGCCGACACTGCAGCCCACCTACCTGTTTGAAGAACAGGGGCAAACAGTGGCGCGCTGTGACTCCTCGCCGATTATTCGTCAGCTTGAGCTGAGCCACCCCGGGCGCTCGGTGATTCCCGACGACCCGGCCCTGGCCTTTATCGATTACCTGTTGGAAGACTTCGGCGATGAGTGGTGCACCAAGTACATGTTCCACTATCGCTGGCATGCCGAGGTCGACGCCGACAATGCCGGCACACTGCTACCGCTGACCACGAACATCACCCTGCCGGATGATGTGCATGTGATGGCGGCGAAAGCCTTCGCCGAACGCCAGATTGGCCGCCTCTATGTGGTGGGCTCCAACGACACCACCGCACCGGTGATCGCTGCCAGCTACCGGCGTTTCCTGGCTGCCATGCAACAGCTGCTGGCGGAACAGCCCTTCCTGCTGGGCCAGCGCCCGGGGTCGGGAGATTTTGCCCTCTACGGCCAGTTGACCCAGTTGGTGGGTTTTGACCCGACGCCGCGCGCAATTACCCACGAGGTGTCGCCCCGCACCGTGGCCTGGGTGGATCGCCTGGAAGATCTCAGCGGGCAGCCCGCCCCCGACGATGGCTGGCACTTCGGTGACGCCCTGCGGGAGTTGCTGGGCGAAGTTGGCCGGGTCTACGCGCCGGCGCTGCTGGCCAATGCCCGGGCACTCGCGGCCGGCGAGAAGACCTGGCGTACAGACATCGATGGCGCGACCTGGGAGCAGCAGACCTTCCCCTACCAGGGCAAGTGCCTCAACTGGATTCGCGAGCAATACCAGGGCCTGGCCGGGGGCGACCGAGAGCGGGTCGATAGCTGGCTGGCCGGCACCGGCTGTGAAAACCTGCTGCCGGAGGCGCCGGCGTGAGCGAGCCGCTGGGCCTGTACGGGTCCAACATCTCCTACTTTACCGGCAAGCTGGAGAACTACTTCCGGGTGAAGGGGCTGAACTATCGACTGCATGCGATGCAGTTTCCCGGCGATGCAAAGCGCATCGAGCGCGACCTGGGGGTGTACCAGATGCCGGTGGTGCAGTTGGCGGACGGCCGCTGGCTCACCGACACCACCAAGATCATCCAGTGGTTTGAGCGGGAGCAGCCTGCGCCCGCACTGCTGCCCGACGACCCGGTCATGGCGTTCATCTGCTACCTGCTCGAGGACTACGCCGACGAGTGGCTGTGGCGCCCGGCCATGCACTACCGCTGGCACTACCCCGAAGGCGCTCACTTCGCCAGTCGCCACCTGGTGGACGAGCACCTGGGTGGGGTACCGGCGCCCGCCGGCCTCAAGCGGGTATTCATGCGCCACCGCCAGCGCAGCGGCTACACCCGCGGCGATGGGATCACCGCTGAAAATGTCGCAGGCGTGGAGGCCATCTTCCTGGCGTTGCTGCAACAACTGGAGGCTATTTTCAGTCGCCGCCCGTTCCTGCTCGGGCAGCGGCCCACGCTGGCGGACATTGGTTTCTCCGGCCCCTTCTTCCGCCACTTCGCGCTCGACCCGGTGCCGCTGGAAATCATCCGCCAGCGAGCCCCCGCGGTGCTGGAGTGGGTGGCGCGGCTGTGGAATACTCGCCTCGCCGATTGCCCCGCTCCGGTTTATGGCCCGGTGCCGGACGACCTCGGCCCGCTGCTGGCGGCGATTGGCCGCGAATATCTGCCCTACCTGAACGCCAACGCGGCGGCGGTGGCCGCCGGCAAGAAGCGTTTTGACGTGGAGATCGGCGGCGTGGCCTACCGAGGCGCGCGTTACTCGCGCTACCGGGTCTGGTGCCTGGCGGAACTGCGCCGGCATGTCGAACAGTTGCCGGAGCCCGCCCGCGAGGCGGCGCAGCGCCTGCTGGAACAGCACGGTTGCTGGGCGCCGCTGTGGGAACAGGCCGATCTGCCGCTGTTGCCGGGCCAGGAGGAGGGTTTGCCCTTCAAAGCCAGTACCAAGATGGTCGGCACCAATGAGCGGGTCTAGCCGCCAGCAGAGGAATAGAGGATTGAGCAGCAACGACACCACCGCTGAGCACAACCGGAACCTGGTGGCCTCAAAGCCCGGCGAATCCGATGCGGTGCTGCGTGAGCGCTTCGCGGAGTACGGTTACCTGTATTTCCCCGCGCTGGTCGCCGCCGGGGCCTGCGAGGCCCTGCTGGCAGATATTGTCACCGAGGCCCGCCCGCACGTGGGCATTGTCGATGGCGCGCCGCAACTCACCAGTGAGCCGTTTTTTGAAACCGACCCGGCCTGGGATGCGATTTATCCGCGCATCCAGTCCCTGGAAGCCTTCCACGGTTTCTTCCATACGCCTGCCATGCGTGAGCTGCAGTCCCGACTGCTGGATGCGGAGCCCTTTGTTTACCCGATGAAAATGGCGCGTATCTCCACGCCGCGCAAGCTTGGCTATGAAACTCCGCCCCACCAGGATGCCCATTCCCACCAGGCCGGCCCGACCATGGCAGGGCTGTGGGTGGCCCTGCACGACGTGCCCGCGGAGCTGGGCCGTCTCAAGCTACTGGCGCGCTCCCATATGCGCGGCGTGCGCCCGGTGTGCCAGGCCGACGGGGTGGGGGGAATCCAGTGCGAGATCTACCCGGATGAAACCGAGTGGCACGTCTCCGACTACGGCCGCGGCGATGTGGTGATTTTCCACTCCTGCACGGTCCACAAGGCCGAACCCAACCTCAGCCAGGATGCGGTGCGAGTGTCAGTCGATACCCGCTACTGTGATTACGGCGCCCCCGTGTTTCGCACCAACATCGAGCCGCACCACGGCTGGCGCATCCCGGGGCTGGACTGGGCCGCCATCTATCGCGGCTGGCGCGATGAGCGCCTGCAGTACTACTGGGAAGACTACCCGGCGATTACCTAGGCCCTACTGCCTGCCAAACCAGCCATCCAGACGGCGCAGGGTCTCGGCGAGAATCTCCCCCTCCAGGTTGGCATTGGCGCCGGCATAGACCTCGGCCTCGGTCAGTACCGTGGTGTCCGGCTCCACCCGCGGGCTGTTGTCGGCAAAGCTCACGTCCAGGGTGACAGCTTTGGAGCCTCCATCGGTATTGCTCCAGGGTTCCCAGATCGGCAGGCTGTTGCCGTTGGGGTCGCCGGTGCGAGCGAAGCTGGACCAGTAGCTCACCATAATATCCGCCATGCTCGTGCGGCTCGCCGCGTTGGCCTCGCTGAAGAAAATCGGCGTGAAGTCGGCAAAGATGAAAGTGTCTTCGTTGCCCATCATGAAAGGAATCTCGGCGCTGTGGAACGCGCCCCCGGTGTCGCCGAAGTTGCCGGGCAGGGGGCTGTTGCCGTCCTCGTCCGTGGAGCCCCAGTTGAAGCGGTAGACGTATAGCTCCGGCATATCGTCATTGCTGCGCAGGCGACGGGCCAGGTCGTCGGCGCCGGTGACCCGCCAGGCCTGGCTCAGGTAAGTGCCTACCGCCAGGCGCAGCTCTTCCGGTCCGTCCGGGTATTCGTTGAAGCCCAGCACATTGGTGTAGAGCTTGTATTCATCCCGGTTGGTGCCAAACAGTAGCGGGACTTTCCCGGGGAAGTCACCGCTGTCGATCAGGTCATAACCCGCGGTGGGCAGCACCGTGCCGTCGCCGATGATCTCCGGCGTGTTGGCCAGTGACAGCAGGGTCAGCACGTCCGTGTCGCGCAGGAACTCGGCAAGTTCTTCGTCGCTCAGCGCCATATCCGGAATGCCCGCAAAGGCATAGAGGTCATCGATCAGCGCATTGGCGGCATCCAGTGCTCTTGCTGTTGAGCTCACGCTGCCCCCAAGGCTCTGGATAATGCCCTTGTGGTAAAGCCCGGTGGCCTCGTCACTGATCACCAGCGACAGCACGTTGGCGCCGCCGGCAGACTCACCGGCAATGGTGACATTGCCGGGATCACCGCCGAAGACCTCGGCATTGCCCTGGATCCACTCCAGGGCGCGTACCAGGTCCAGGGTGCCGTAGTTGCCGGACGCGTCGAGCGCATTCTCGCCGGCCAGCGAGGGGTGGTAGAGCCAGCCCAGGGCGCCGAGGCGGTATTGCACCGTGACCACCACCATATTGCCGCGCTCCGCCAGTCGCGCGCCATCGTAGGCCGGGGTCTCCTGGCCGGTGTCGCCGTTGTTGTTACCGCCGCCGTGAATCCACACGAATACCGGCAGGTCGCGCTCCTGGGTCTGGGGCCGAAAGACGTTCAGGTACAGGCAGTCCTCGTCACCGGCAAACTCATTGGTGAAGTACAAAAACTGCGGGCAGAAATCCGCCAGTGCCGTGGCTGACCGCGTTTCCGACCAGGCAGCAGGTGGCTGTGGCGCGCGCCAGCGCAGCTCGCCCACCGGCGGCGCGGCGAAAGGTATACCCAGGTACTCCCAGGCGGTGGCACGCGTGCTGGCCTGGCCCTCGATCGGTCCGCTGTCGAGGCTGACAGCCGTGCCCAGGGGTGCCAGCGGTTCGACCTCGACAAAGGTATTGTCGCTGTCGGAACAGGCGGCCAGCGCCAGTACAGCAGTAAAAAGTGCAAACCTCGACCATGGGGACACGGCGATCTCCTTGTTATTCTTCGGGTGGGCGAGCGCAGTGTGCCAACTTTGTTGCGGCAATGCCAAGCTGCCTCTTGTTTCTTGCTGGAGCCGTTTATGTCCCTGAACTGTGATCACCACCACCCGGCCAGCGGTTGTTTTGTCTGCGCCGGTGCCCGAGCGGTGGAAGACTCGCCCGCGGCGATGGAGCGGCGCCAGTTTCTCAAGGCCTCGCTGGCGGCGCCGCTGGCCCTCACTCCCGGCCTGGCGATGGCCGGCCAGGGTGCGGCAGCGAAGCGCCCCCGGGGCGAAGCCTTTGTGATCAGGGCGGGCCAGGCACTGGTGCTGCGCGACGGTGACATTGCCGTGGATCGCGATGTGTCGATCCTGGTGCGCAAGGGGCTGATCGAGGCGGTGGAAGCCAAACCGATACGCGGCTTTGATGTCATCGATGCCCGTGACCAGCTACTGGTGCCCGGTTTTATCAGCGGCCACACCCACGCCGCCAGCGCCACGCCGACCCGCGGCATTATCGAGATGGGTCGCTCTTTTGCGCGGCCGCTGGAACTGGTGGAGACCCTCAGCGATGACGAACTCGATGCGCTGACGGCATTCAATGTGATGGAGCTGTTGTTGGGCGGTTCCACCACGCACCTGGAAATGTCGCTGAGCCTGCGGCAGGCGCAATCCTATGTTCGCGTTGCGCGGCGCTGGGGGGTGCGGGGTTATCCCGGCGGTATGGTGCCCGGCATTGCCCGCCTGTTCCCTATCTGGTTTCGCGGCGACGACCAGGTGTTAATGGACTCTGTCGAGAGCACGCTGGCCGAAATCGAGGCCAACCTCGCCTTTGCCCGCAGCATCAACGGCGTGGACAACGGCCGCATCCTGCCGCAGGTTACCCCGCATGCCACCGACACCCAGACCCCGGAGACCATGCGCGCCCATGCCGCCGCCGCGAAGGTATTGGGTAACGGCATCCATATCCACCTGTCGCAATCGGCGCGGGAAACCGCGACTGTGAAGCGGCTGTGGGGCGTGACACCAGCAGCCTGGTGCGGGCAGTTCGGTTTCTACGACGGTCCCTTCTTCGGCGCGCATATGGTGGGGCTGGACTTCGAGGTGGACCCACCCATCCTCAATGCCGCCGGCGCGGTGTATGCCCACTGCCCGTCAGGCGGTGGCGCCGGTGGCGATACCCAGCCCTACCCGGAAGCACTGGCGGCGGGCATGAATGTGAATATCGGCATCGATACCCACTCCAACGATTACATCGAGAACCTCAAGCTGGCGGTGCTCTACGGCCAGGCGCGGGAATCGCTGCTGACAGATAGCCCGCTGCCGCTGCAAAAACCCACCATCTGGGATGCGGTGCGCGGCGCAACACTGGTGGCCGCCCAGGGCCTGGGCCGCGAGGACATCGGGCGTATCGCCCCTGGCGCCAAAGCCGACCTGGTCGGTATCGATGTCAGCGGGCCGCTGGTGGGCACCGGCGCCTTGCCGCCTGAGCCGCTTAACAACCTGTTGTATGCCAACGGCCTATCCACCCGCCTGGTGATGACCGACGGCATGTTCCAGGTGTTTGACGGGCGCTTCGTCGCTGACGACGCCAGCCGCGTGGCCGCGGAAGGCGGCGCTGCGGTTCGGGAAATCTGGCAGCAGCTCGCCGCCGAGGGGTGGTTCGACTAGGCCGCGGCCTCGGCTCCGGCGTAGAGGAACTTCAGCGCCACCCCGTTGTTGCACCAGCGCTGGCCGGTGGGACGCGGGCCATCGCTGAACACGTGGCCGTGGTGGCCGCCGCAGCGGGCGCAGTGATACTCGGTGCGGGGCCACACCAGCTTGTAGTCCTTCTTGGTGTCGAAGGCGCCCGGGATATGGGTGAAAAAGCTGGGCCAGCCGGTTCCGGATTCGTATTTCATGTCTGAGGTGAACAGGGGCAGGCCACAGCCGGCACAGGCAAACACGCCGCGACGTTTTTCCCCGTTCAGGGGGCTGGTGCCGGGGCGCTCGGTGGCTTCCTTGCGCAGCACGTCGAAGGCCTGCGGTGACAGTCGCTCGCGCCACTCGGCCTCACTGAGTTCCAGCTTGTCATCGGCGCTGGGCGGCTCGGACCCCGCCGGCAGGTAGTCACGCCAACTGCCCTGTAATTCAGAAACGCTCATGCTGGCCTCCGTGGTCATCGGTCTCAGGCTATACAGGGCGGGAACGGCAAGTAGCCCGCCCAGCAGTAAGTCGCGTCGTTTCAAGGTGATCTCCAGTCTGTTCTCTTCGCAGTGAGTAGACCGCAACTCCGGCGATTAGTGCCTCTTCTTATACTACGCCTGCTGGCCGACTTCCGTTCTTTGCGTCGGAGGAACGCACGACGTCCGGTGGCCCTCGTCGGTCGCCGGCGGGACGCAGGCCACTGGCACCACGCGATAGGGTATGGCGGTGGTAGAGGCTGTCGATTAATGATACATAGTATCTTTTTGGCGAAAGCGAAGTACCGGGCCGTGCGTCAATCCTGTCCTCCCCTAAACAGTGCCAATGCCGACTTCGACCTTTCCGGGGCCAGAAACTGGCAGCATAGCGCCCGCAGTGATGGCCAGGCAGTCGAAACCGTTGAGTTGCGTAGTGGGGCTAGCCTGATACTGAGCGAGTTTGAAGCGGGTGAAGCCCGTGTGTTCAGGTTCACTGAACCTGAGGACATGTTTGGTTTTGGCTTTCACCTGCAGGATGGAGCGCGCTTCTGTTTCGATGGCTTCGACTTTGCCACGCGAGCACTGGATGTCTGGGTCTGCGCCGCGCCGCGTGGAGCGCCGTCTCAGTTTGTGCTGCCGGCCAAAGGGTTTCGCACCGTATCGATTCGGTTCGACCCGGAGGTCGCGGAAGAGTATTTCGACGAGGGGCTCGCGCTGCCTGCCCAGGCGCGTGACATTCTGAAGTGCGCCCGCACGCGTACCGGCGCGGCTCGCGTGGCCCGCATGGAGCCCGCGGCCGCGGCACGCCTTCAATCCATGTTCACCACGAGCTATGGTGGCGCGGCGCGCAGGCTTTACCTGCAGTCTTGCGCTCTGGATCTCCTCGCGGACCAGATTGGTAGCCTGGTGCGGCAAGAGAGCGATTCCGGAGCGCTGCAGCCTCACCATCGCGAGCGGGTAGTCGCGGCGCGTGATTACCTGGATCGGCACTTTCGCGATCCGCCGACCATTCCCGAGCTGGCGAAAATAGTCGGCACCAATGAATTCACCCTGAAGCGCGCCTTTAAGGCGGCATTCGGGGTGACTTTGTTTGGTTATGTCCTGAAACGCAGGATGGAGCACGCCGAGTTGCTTCTGCTCCAGGGCACGACCGTCGCCGGCGCTGCGGAAGAGGTGGGCTACGATTGCCCGCGCTCGTTCTCTGCGGCCTTTCGCCGCCAGTTGGGCAAGACGCCGAGCGCCGTGCGCCGGGCAGCGCGATAGATTCCTCCCGATTGCCGACCCTTTTTCTCCCGCTGGGTGCAGTGCTGCGGTTTTTGCCCATGCTAGTTTGCGACATCTGTCCAGGTTCGCGGAGAGCACGGTGCGATACCCAACTGTTATTTGTGCAGCGACCGCTTCGATCTTCGCGGCGGCACCGCAGGATGCGTTTAGCCAGGAGCGTGATCAGGCGGAAAACCTGGAAGTCGTCGTGGTCACCGCCCGACAACGCGAAGAGGATGCACGCAATATACCTTTTGCGCTGACGGTGCTGGATGCCGGAGCGTTGCAGGCCCGCCGGGTAGACGACACGCACAGTTTCTTCAGGCAGGCGCCCGGCCTGTCCCTGACCAGCTTTGATGATGGCCGCTTCGCCTATTTCCAGTTGCGCGGTATCGGGCCGCTGTCCCAGGCCATCGGTCCTGACGACGGTTCCGTGGTCACTTATGTGGACGGCATTCCACAGCCAGTGTTTGCCTCGGAGTTCGCCTACCTCGACCTGGAGCGAATGGAGGTGCTGCGAGGTCCGCAGGGTACCCTGTTTGGCCGCAACACCCAGGGCGGGGCTATCAATATTTCGACGCGAGCACCCACGGAGGAGTTTGAGGGCCGTGTGCGGCTGGAAGGTGGTGAGCAGGAATACGGCCTGGGCGAAGTCTCGATCTCGGGGCCGTTGGCGGGGCAGCGCGTGCTGGGGCGCCTATCGCTGCGCGCATCGACGGTGGACGGCTTTGTCGACAACACCGCTCCCGGCGGTGACAGTCTTGGTGGTAGAACAGATTATGCTGGCCGCGGCGTCGTGGTCTTCCGACCGGAGGAAGAAGATGGCTGGCGCATCACGCTGTCCGCCAATGCCGACAGACGCGATTCCGAGCCCTACTTTTATGTGCTGCGCGGCGCGTCCGACCCCCTGGTAGAAGTCAATCCGGAAAACGAGGTGGAGCGAACGGCCTGGGGTGTGAGCCTCAAGCTTGAAAAGTCGCTGGGGTTCGCTGATTTCACCTCGATTACTGCGGGTAATGGCTTTCGCACCGAACAACTGCTGGACGATACCAACGGCTTGATCTATGGGCCGCTGTTTGGGCAGCCTGCATCCGATTTCCTGGCCCCGCTGGATTTCTCTGACTGGGAAGAAGAGGAAGATCGCCTGTACCAGGAGTTTCGGCTCAGCAGCGTTGAGGGCGGTGATGTTGCCTGGTCAGCAGGTGTTGTCTACTTCACCTCAGACCTGGATGTGGAACTCGACAACCGATCCACGTTTTCGCCGGTGCTCAATGGCGACAGGGATGCAACGCAGGAGATTGACTCCTATGCGGCTTATGCGGAAGTCACCCTGCCGATTGCTGGTCCGCGCCTGAGCGCCACCGCGGGGCTGCGCTACACACGGGATGAAAAATCCCTGGAGGCGACCTTTACCGGGGTTGGCTTCCCTGGCTCGGTCGATTTTCATGAGGAGGACAGCCAGGAAGACTTCGATTTTTTCACCGGGCGGCTCGGGCTCACCTACGCGGCAAGCGACAACGTCAACCTGTACACCACTGTGGGAAGAGGTGCGAAGAGTGGCGGCTTTCCTCGCCTGACGCTGAATGCAGCGTTCGGCGTTGATAGTCCTGCCTACGATGAATCCACGTCCTGGACCTATGAAGCGGGAATGAAGGCCCTGCTGCTGGACGGCCGAGCGAGCCTCGATGTGTCTGCCTTTTACAACGATGTTGATGATGAACAACTGTTTGTGCTGGACCTGGTGGCATTCCAGTTCGTGCCCGTCAACCTGGATACGCGGTCTATCGGCCTCGAGGCACAGGGCAGCATCGTCCTCAACCGTGCGTGGACGCTGAGTGGCGGCCTGGCCTGGACGGACGGGGAGATGCGGGATAACGACGCATTCTCCGGCTCAGAGTCCGGCAACCCCATTCCCAACGTTCCTGAATTTAGCACTACGCTGACACTGGATTACCGGGGCGACAGCCTGGCGTGGTCGGGTGTCCGCTTGACCCCGTTCATGACGCTTACACACCAGTATGTCGATGATCGGGCGGCTGACGTAGCGGACAGCTTTGATCTCGACTCCTACCACAACGTCGATCTGCGTCTGGGTGCAGCTTTTCGAAGATTTGAGCTGTTTGCGTTCTCCAGGAACCTCCTGGATGAAGAGCAGGAGCTGAATGGCGTGCTCTTCGGCCCCGGGGTGGAGGGCGCGTCTCTGGCCCAGCCGAGGATAGTGGGTGTCGGACTGACATCGTCGTTTTGACCAGTACCTACGCTGTCACGGCTCAGTTTTACGATGCTGTGGCGAGCGAGCAGCGCGCTGCCGTTGATCGAGAATTTGAACACTGCCTCCAGGGGATCGAAACCGGGGGTGCACCCATTGTCGATATCGGCGCCGGCACGGGATTGACCACCAGGGCCATTGCGCGGATCTGCCCGCATACGCACATCCTGGCTATCGAGCCGGACCCGGTCATGCGTGCCGCATTGATGACACGTGTTTGCTCGGAGTCATCGCTTCGTGAGTATGTCAGCATCCTCCCCCAGCCCTTACTGTCCGCGCCGCTACCCCCGGTGATTTCCGCTGCGGTGGCGAGCGCCTCGCTGGTTCACTTCGACTTTCAACAGCGGCAGGAGATGTGGGCGCTGCTTGCGAGCCGCTTGCTGCCTGGTGGCCGCGTCCTCATCGAGATTCAGTGCCCGGTGGCAGAGGATGTGGAGGAACGCAGTGTTGCCACCGCAATGGTAGGCCAGGTCAGATACGAGGCACTGGCGTCTGCCCGCCGGCTCAATGAGCAGCAACAGCTGTGGCGCATGCGTTACGTGGCCATTTTTGACGGCGTTGAAATCGCGCGCGAGCACACCGAGTACCTGTGCTGGACGGTATCGGCTGCGCAGTTGTTGTCCGAGGTGGCGGATTTCGGGTTCACGGGACAAGAAATTGGTAACCTGCTTGTGCTGAAACCAGAAGCCTCCGCCGACTCAGGCTAGGCAGCTCCGGCTCGCTGCCTAACCTCGCTCGCCGGACTTGCAGCGACTGGCCCTGCAGTACACCCTGCGGCGGACGCGCGGGAAGTTTGCGTCGCTGACCGCACTCCCGCGTATCGGCAAGAAATGCGTTAAATCGAGACTCCAACACGATAGCTTGTGCTGGACATGCACAAAGTACGCCCCGTACTGTCTTATACTTGCGGGTTTTGCCGCACGCCTCGCAAGCAGCACGCGCGCAGGTGGCACCGGTATCGTGGGTTTTTTCCACCAGGTTCACAGCGGCATTCACGAATTCAGGAGAGGTGAGCATGAACAATACTTTCAAGGGCATCGCTGCTGTTCTGACGCAGGCGGCGGTACTGGCGGGATGCAGTGAGTCAGGTGGGCCTGCGGCAACAAGTGAACCGCCGGTTGCGGCGACCAGCGAGGCCGCCCCGGTGGTGACCGAGGGTATGTGGCAACCCCATCAGCTGCCAGACATCGCCGATTCGCTGAAGAACCTGGGCCTGGAGCTTGATCCCGCCAGCATGACCCGGCTCACCGAGTTTCCTCTCAATGCGATCGTCAGCCTGGGTAACTGTTCCGCGTCTTTCGTCTCGCCGGAGGGCCTGGTGATCACCAATCACCACTGTGCCTACGGCTCGATTTCCTACAACTCCAGTGAGGAGAACAATATTCTCGCCAACGGTTTTATTGCCCGCGATCGCTCCGAGGAGTTGCCGGCCCGGCCGGGTTCCCGGGTTTATGTCACCGTGGCCATGGACGAAGTCAGCGAGCAGGTGAAGGCCGGGCTGACAGATGAGATGAGCGGCGCCGAGCGCTACAAGGCCATCGAAGACGCCGAGAAATCACTGGTGGCCGAGTGCGAGAAAGATGAAGGCCATCGCTGCGAGGTCTACAGCTTCTATGGCGGCCTTAACTACTACCTGATCAAGCAACTGGCGATTCGCGATGTGCGCATCGCCTATACGCCGCCCGAGAGCATCGGCAAGTTCGGCGGCGATATCGACAACTGGATGTGGCCGCGCCACACCGGTGATTTCGCGTTCTACCGGGCCTACGTGGACAAGGACGGCAAGCCCGCCGACTATTCGGAAGACAACGTGCCGTTCGCGCCGAAGCATCACCTGACGGTGGCGAAGCGGGGCCCGAAAGAGGGCGAATTTGTCATGCTTGCGGGCTATCCGGGGACTACAAATCGTTACCGGCTGGCGTCCGAGGTGGAGAATACCTTTGCCTGGTATTACCCCACCATGCAAACCCTGCTGGCCGAGTGGTCCGCTACCATCGCCGACGCTACGGCCAACAACAAGGATGCCGAGCTGAAGTACGCGAG
Source organism: Halieaceae bacterium (assembly GCA_028282105.1). Taxonomy (GTDB): domain Bacteria; phylum Pseudomonadota; class Gammaproteobacteria; order Pseudomonadales; family Halieaceae; genus JANQIO01. Next base: position 19,271 of record JANQIO010000068.1, read on the forward strand.
CCTCGCGGCAAACCTCAACAACTACTCCAAGAACTTTGGCGGCATGCTGGCCGGCTATGCCCGCACCGACCTGCTGGAACGCAAGCGCACGCTTGAGCAGGAGTTGCAGGCATGGATTGGCAGCGACCCTGGCCGCGACGCGCGATACGCGTCCACGCTGGCGGATTTGCAGGCCCTGATCAATGAGAAGCAAGTGACCCAGGAGCGCGATCTGGTGCTGCGCTACATGGGTCGCTCCGCCATGCTCTCCACCGCGCGGCGCCTGTACCGTCTCAGCGTCGAGAACCAAAAGCCCGACGCCGAGCGCGAGCCTGGCTACCAGGAACGCGATCTCACACGCTTCACCCAGAGCATGCAGAGCATTGAGCGCAACTTTGAGCCCGGTGTCGACAAGGCGATCTGGACCTACTTCCTGAAGCGTTACCTGGCCTTACCTGCAGACCAGCGCATTGCCTCCTTTGACGATTTCCTTGGTGATGTCAGCAATGACGACGCGCTGGAGCAGAAGCTGTCCGCCATGTACGCGGCGACTGCGCTGGGCGACACAGACGCCCGGCTGGCGCTGATCGGCGAAGAACGCTCGGTGTTCGACGAGAGCGCTGATCCCTTTATACAGCTCGCCGTTGCCATCTTCGACGACATGAAGGCTATCGAGGACAAGAACAAGGAAATGGACGGCCTGTTCCTCGAGCTGCGCCCGAAGTTCATGGAGTTGTTGATTGCCTACTACGGCGAGCTGGGTAAGCCTGTCTACCCCGATGCCAATTCCTCACTGCGGGTGACCTACGGTACGGTGCAGGGCTACACGCCCCCTGCCGGCACTATCGAGGGCCCCGCCGACGGCAATGATGGCAAGGATGGCTACGTGGCGTTCACCACTCTGCGCGGTATTGAAGCCAAGTACACTGGTGAGGATCCGTTTGATTCCCCCGCCAGGCAGTTGCAGCTCATCCAGGACCAGTCCTTCGGTGCTTACCGCGATGAGACGCTGGACTCGGTCCCCGTGAACTTCCTGAGCACACTGGATATCACCGGCGGCAACTCGGGTTCAGCCACCATGAATGGCAAGGGCGAGTTCGTCGGTATCGTGTTTGATACCACCTATGAAAGCATCAACTCCGACTGGGATTTCAGCGCCAGCACGCGCTCTATCCACGTGGATGTCGCCTACATCCTGTGGATCATGGAGAACATCGACGGTGCCGATGTTCTGCTGCAGGAGCTGGGGGTGGGAAGCTAAGCGCCTGTGGCGCCTCCTGGTTCTAGCGCTGCGCCAGGCTCTGTACCGAGCGCCAGGCCTCCTCGATAGCGGCTTCGCTCATGGCGTTGCTGGCGGAGTCGGTACCGGCAAAGGCGATGTTGCCCACGCGTTGCCTTGCGTTGACCCAGGGGCGCTGCGCGTGATCCCAGGCCTCCGGCCACCAGGCGACGTCACCTGAGGCCGGATCCACCGAGTAGGCGTAGCCATGGGGCCAGCGGTTGACAGTGATGGCGAGAATGTCCTCCGCCGGATCGAAACCGGCCGGGCCCAGCATGCGCCCCAGTTGCTCCCTCGCGTTTCGCTCAAAGGTCTCAAAGGGCAGCCCGAACAGCTTGTTGCGCCCGGCGCGGAACTGCTCCGCCGCCGGCAGACCGGGTTCCAGCGGAATGTGCTGCATATGCATCACCATCGGCTCTTGCGGCGACAGCGGATAGGCATAGCCTTCGAAGCTCGCCGGGCGGCTCAACAGGATCGTCTGGAAGAAACTGCCCGGGCAGTAGGCGCGCCAGATGCCCAGCTCTGCCAGGCTGGTCCAGTTGCGGATCAGCACGCTGGTGTAGACCAGCGGCGAGCGTATGCAGTGGCTTTGCGCCACCCGCTGGGGCTCCGGGATGTCCGGGCAGATATGCGGGACCATGGCGTGGTAGCCGGCCCAGATTACCTGTGATGCACTGACTTTATGCGCGGTGTCCTGGCTGACGTAGGTGATCTTCACGTCAGCGTCCAGGTCGCCGCCCTCGTGGCGCAGGTCGACGACGGTGCTGTTGAGGCGGATGCGGGTCTGTTGACCCGGCTGGTCCAGCTGGCCGTAGTCGAAGGGCGCCATAACGATATCGTCCATGGTCTTGCCCGGCGCCGCGCCCGGCACCAGGCGGCGTACCAGCAGTCTGGCGATGGACGCGTTGCCATCCGGGAACTGGAAGATGGACTCGTCTTCACTGTCATCCTCGTCGTCGTAACCCAGGTCCATACCCGCAAAGCCAGGGTAGCCCTGTTCCCAGGCCATCCAGGCCGGCAGGCCATCGGCGCCGATAGACCACACCCCGTGGGGCCACTTCTGGATGTAGGCCAGGGCGGCGTCGCCGAACTGGCCGTATTCCCGCATGTAGTCGCGCCAGCTCAGCCGGTCGAGAATGGCGCGCCGCTCTGCAGTGCTCTTGCCGGCCAGGTAGTCGGTGTCATCTTCGATCAGACGGGTCAGGTCATCGCGAGTCTGTTTCGGCAGTGGCGCGCGCTGGATGCTCGCCGGGCTGTCATAGCTGCCCTGTGCCAGGTAGTTGACGCCGAAGGTTTCCCGGTCAAAAAAGCTGCAGAACCCCAGTCCGTGTTTGTCGAGCTGATCCTGGTGGTAGTAGTCCTGGTAGCGCTCAGCATCCAGTCCCAGGTCGGCCAGCACCTGCTTTGCTACCGCCGGATAGCTGCGCGGTGCCTCGATCAGCATGGTGCCGCCGAAGCAGATCAGGCTGCGATCACCGACGCTGAATTCGTTGCGCTTGGCATGGCCGCCGAAATCGTCGTGGTTGTCGAGAATCAGAATGCGCGCGTCCGGCTTTACGTCGCGCAGGTAGATGTGGGCGGCGGCGAGGCCGCTGATGCCCGCACCCACGACCACCAGATTATAGTGCTCGTCCGATGACTGGGCCTGCCAACGCTTTCCCTGCACGGTGGCATGGGCAGTTTCGAAAGACCCTGGATGGGCGCCGCGCATGCCGATCTGTGCCGGCGGATAGTAAGCCGTTGACTTGCCGGCGGCGGCGACGTTTCGGGGGAAGGGTGGCAGCAACGATGCGCCGGCCGCGAGGCTGATTCCCTGTACGAAGTCGCGGCGGGTGATAGGGCGGCTCATTCCCAAACGCTTGTCATTCTGCTTCATTCTGGCTCGACATCCCTGAGAATCCACGCCCAGTATGGCGAGCCGGGTGGGGCGGGGCCATACATGTTCTCGGGTAGCTTGGGTGGGGCGGGGCGGCCGCCCCACACCCTTGTAGCACCCGTGTCAGCCAGTAATGAGCCTTCCGTCCTACATGCCTGGATTCCGTGCATGCACTGAGCGCACCCAGCGCGACGGGCAGAACGTGGTTGGCGATTTCGGTAACGATCTAACAGCGCAGCCCCGGGCAAGCCTTGCTGCGATCCAGTTCCAGGCGACGGTCAGTAGTGCGATAAGGGCGTATTCCTGTAGACCGCTCGTTGCGGTGTCGGCCAGATCGTCCATCTGTGAGCCTTCGACCTTTGTCTAATTGAACGTCCCGCTGCCGAATTTATAGTGTTTGTTACCGCTGTTTACGTGGATTCTGGAGTTGCTTATGCGACGCGCTACGAGAGTCATTCTTCCTGTCACCTTGTCGGTATTGTTATCTGTGCCCCTTGCCAACGCGGAGTCTTCCGAAGTGGAGGCACTGCGCGCTCGCGTCAACGAGCTTGAGGCACTGTTGCTGAATGTTGTCGCCCGTCTGGACGATGATGAAGTTGAGCTGAGCGAGGGCCAGCAACAGCTTGTCAAGCAGGACGAACGCCTGACACTGGTAGAGCAGGAGATAACCGCTGCCGAGGACAAATGGGGTGAGTTTGACCAGCGAATGCATGAAGTGTCGCGCTATCTGGAGGAGGAGCCGACGCTTGGCTTCGATATCGGCAGCAGCCGCATTGGCTTTGGCGGTTACCTGAAGGCGCAGACATTGCTGAGCTCTTACTCGGATGGTGCGCCGCCCTCGTCCAGTGTCGGTCGCGATTTTGCGATTCCCAGCGATATCACCGTTGATCCCCTGGGAGACAGTGAAACGGTACTCGACTTCAATCCGCGCGAATCGCGTTTTCTGTTTACCGCGAACACCCCGGTGCGCGGGCATGACCTCAAGGCACATATCGAGCTCGACTTCCTGGTCACCTTCAACGACAACGAACTGGTGTCCAACAGTTTCACGCCGCGTATGCGCCAGGCATTTCTGACCTATCGGAATCTGCTTGCAGGTCAGGCATGGACAACATTCCAGAATGTGTCTGCGCTCCCCGATACCGTACAGTTCATCGGCCCTACCGAAGGCACTGTGTTCAATCGGCAGCCCATGATCCGCTATACGAGCGGCCCCTTCGAGATCGCGCTGGAAAACCCCGAGACAACCATCACCACGCCTACAGGGTCCCGCCTTGTGCCCGACGACGATCTGCTGCCGGACCTCACTGCGCGTTATACCTATGTTCTGCCAACGGGGGCCATAAAGCTCGCAGGCATCGCGCGTCAGCTCCGGGTTAGCGAGGGCACGGAGATTTCAGGTCTGGATGATCCCCTGGCGGATGATGAGACCGCGCTGGGTATCGGCCTGTCACTGTCTGGTCGTCTCGGGGTGGGTGATCGTGACGATTTCCGTTTCTCGGCGAACGTAGGCGAGGGCCTGGGACGCTATATGGGTGTCGCGCTGACCAATGGCGCCTCAATCGACGAGGATGGTGAACTGGATCCGATTCTCATCTATTCGGGATACGTCGCCTATCGTCACTTCTGGAATGATCGATTCCGCTCCACCTTCACGGCAGGTTACTTTCGTGCGGACCATCCGGTTGAACAGACCGGCGCGGGCGTGACGGATCGCGTTTATTCGGCCAGCGCCAACCTGCTGTACTCGCCGAGCAAGCAATTCACTTATGGAGCGGAGTACTACTATGGCCAGAGGCGTCTTGAGTCGGGCGACACCGGCGACCTCAACCGTCTCCTGCTGTCGGTTAAGTACGGCTTCTGAACGCGCAGCTCCGGCGCTTAAGCTGTGGTAGGTATTGGAGTTGGCGGGTAGAGGCCGCCCTGTGGGCGGCTGAGTTTGAGTCTTCACTGGCCCTGCGGGCCAGCTCGACAGACCTCGCTGCGCTCGGCCACCCGCGCCCTTCCAGGGCTTAACCTGTGATAGGTACTGGAGTTGGCGCATCGAGGTCGCCCGACGGGCGACTGGAGTTGTGATCGCTCACGCGCATACCCGGTGAAGCGGGGCAGGCCCTCCATGCGCTACGCGATCGCCCCACATCCTGTGGGGCACCCGCGCCTTCCGGCGCGGGCACAACTCCCGCGTGCTCCGCACAAACAAATAGGGCCACCCAATGGGTGGCCCTATTTGTGAGCTTCCCGAGACATAGGTAACACTTCATACCGGACACATAGGTTACACAATTGAGGCATTTGGGAGGGTCCCCGGATGCCTTGGAAGGAGTGTAGCGCTATGGATGAACGTGTTCGTTTCGTGGCCCGCTTGCTGGAAGGCGAGAAGATGGCCGTGGTATGCCGCGACT
>JANQIO010000007.1 GCA_028282105.1 Halieaceae bacterium
CGACTGGGTGCGCCAGTTCGCCATACCGCTGCCACTGCTGATCATCGGCCGCCAGATGGGCGCCAACCCGGACGATATCTGGCAGATCAAGGAGTGGACCGAGGCCTTCTTCCACCGTATCAGCCTGATGCAGAGCGAGGACGAGGAACTGGCGTCGGTAAGAAAGGAAATCGAGGCCCAGCACTACTTCCAGCCCATCTTTGAGCACCTGCGGGAACACCCGGACGACTCCCTGCTGAGCAGCCTGGTGAACACGGTGATCGAGGAATGGGGCCGGCCCATGACCGACAACGAGCTGCACGCGGAGATGATGGCGGATACCTTCGTGGGTGGTTCAGAGACCACCACCAATGCCATCTCCTCCGGCATCAAGCTGCTGATAGAGAACCCGGACGTGTGGCAGCAACTGAAGAGCGACCCGGAGCGCTACCTGAAGCCCTTTATCGAAGAGGTACTGCGGCTGGAGTCTCCGGTGCAGAGCCTGATGCGCGCCACCGCCAAAGACGTGGAGATTGGCGGCACCACCATTCCCGCCGGCAGCCTGGTAAACGTGCGCTACGCCGCCGCCAACCGCGACGAGCGCCGCTTCGAGCTGCCGGATGAGATCGACCTGGACCGCGAAAAACCCGGCGCCCATATGGCCTTTGGCTCCGGCAAGCACCACTGCCTGGGCGCGCCCCTGGCCCGGCGTGAACTGTACTGGACCTTCAAAGCGGTGGTCGATCGCATCGACGAGATGTGGTTTGCCGAGGGTAAGAATGATTTCAGCTACCACCCCCACTACCTGCTGCGGTCACTGAAGGCCCTGCATATCGAATTCCGGAGCGCCTCATGAGCAATACCCAGATTGTGCTGGACTTTATCGACGCCTGGAACCGCATGGATATGGACGCGGTGATCGACGCCCTCACCGAGGACATCGTCTACGACAACATCCCCATGGAGCGGCTGGAAGGCAAGGCCGTGGTTGAGCCCGCTCTGCGCCACGGCATGGAGCTGACCGGGGTGGACTGGGAGGTGCTGAGCATCGCCGAGAACGGCGACCGGGTGCTCACCGAGCGCATCGACAACTTCACGCTACCGGGCGACTACAAGCTGGTAATGCCGGTGATGGGCACCTTCGAGATTGAGAACGGCATGATCCGCGCCTGGCGGGACTACTTCGACCTGGCCACCCTCACTTCGCAACTGCAGGAGGCCCAGGCGGCACAACAGAGCCAGCAGTAACGGCAGGAGCAACACCCACAATAATAAGGAGAGTCATCCATGAAAGTCGCACTGGCCTTCGCCAGCAGTATTGCCATCGACGGCAATACCGCGCTGGACCTCTGCCGCGCCGCCGAGGCGGCGGGCTTCGAATCGGTGTGGGGTGGGGAGCACGTGATCCCGCCGGATTCCATTCACTCCAAATACCCCTACACCGCCGACGGCAAGATTCCCGCCGAGCCCGACACCCCCATTCCCGACCCGCTGATCTGGCTGGCCTTTGCGGCGGCCGCCGCGCCTACCCTGCGGCTGGGCACCTGCATCCTGATCGTGCCCCAGCGCAACCCGCTGATTCTCGCCAAGGAGCTGGCCACCCTGGATGCCCTGTCCGGCGGCCGGGTGGAACTGGGCCTGGGTGTGGGCTGGATGAAGGAGGAGTTTGATGCCCTGGGCGTGGCCTGGGAGCGGCGCGGCGCCCGCAACGATGAATACGTAGCCGCCATGCGCGCCCTGTGGGCCGGGCCCCACGCGGAGTTTCACGGCGAGTTTGTGGATTTTGAGCCAGCCACCTGCAGCCCACGGCCGGTCAACGGCGACATTCCGGTGCTGGTGGGCGGCGACAGCGATGCCGCCATCCGTCGCGCCGTAAAAATTGCCCAGGGCTACTTCCCCGGGGAAGGTGACGCCGAGCGCCTGGCGGGCCTGATCGCCAAACTGCGCCAGGGCTGCGAAGACGCCGGCCGCGACCCTGACAGCATCGAGATCAATGCCATGTTCGGCGCCCAGATGGCCGACCCGAAAGCCGGCCTCGAACAGATGCAGGAGCTGGGTGTGGGCCGCATTATGGTGCCGGCCTTCTTCTTTGCCGGGCCGGATGGCATGGATCGTATGCAGGCCTTTGCGGAGCAGGTCATCTAGCGCTGCGAAGCCCGCCGGCACCCAGGTAGTTTCCCGCCGGGCAGCCAAGCTGCGCGGCCATTATTGCTGTATGATGCGCGGCTTTCTCATCCTGATCGGGGCTACACTCACCCCGATCGGGGCCACCCTTACCCCAATCAGGGCCAACTGGCCCGGGAACACCCATGTCATCTGAACCCACGGTAAGCCGCTTTGACGAGCTGGGATTGCCGGCCCCCCTGATGCGCGCCCTGGAAGAAGTCGGCTACGAAACGCCGTCCGCCATCCAGGCCATGACCATCCCCCACCTGCTGGAAGGCCGAGACCTGCTGGGTCAGGCCCAGACCGGCACCGGCAAGACGGCCGCTTTCGCCCTGCCGCTGCTGGCACGGCTGGACTTGCAGCAGAACGCCCCCCAGGTGCTGGTGCTGGCCCCCACCCGGGAGCTGGCGATCCAGGTGGCCGAGGCCTTTCAACGCTATGCGGCCCATCTCGAGGGTTTTCATGTGCTGCCCATCTACGGCGGGCAGGATTACCGCACCCAACTGCGCGGCCTCAAGCGCGGCCCCCAGGTGGTGGTGGGTACGCCCGGGCGCATCATGGACCACATGAATCGTGGTTCGCTGAAGCTGGATGCCCTGCAGTGCCTGGTGCTGGATGAAGCCGACGAGATGCTGCGCATGGGCTTTATCGATGACGTGGAGTGGATTCTCGAGCAGACGCCAGAGGCCCGCCAGCTGGCCCTGTTCTCCGCCACCATGCCGGAGGCCATCAAGCGCATCACCCGGCGTTACCTGAAGGATCCCGCCGAGGTCATCATCAAGGTCAAACAGACCACGGCGGAAACCATCCGCCAGCGGGTATGGATGGTCTCCGGCCTGCACAAGCTGGATGCGCTCACCCGCATTCTTGAGGTGGAAGAGTTCGACGGCATGATCATCTTCGTGCGCACGCGAATTGCCACCACCGAGCTGGCCGAGAAGCTCAACGCCCGCGGTTATGCGGCGGCCGCGCTGAACGGCGACATCGCCCAGGCCCAGCGCGAGAAAACCGTA
>JANQIO010000106.1 GCA_028282105.1 Halieaceae bacterium
GCGCAAGGCCCTGCGCGCGGGCGACACCGTCTACGTTATCAACGCCGAAAACGAGCTGGAGATTCGTGCCGTCCGCGTCAGCCATAGCTCGCCTCACCACGCCATTATCGAACACGGCGTAAAAGCCGGGGACCGCCTGATCACTTCAACGATCCGCAACCCCATTCCCGGCATGGCACTCAAAGCCAATGCCGACAGCGAGGCATTGGTCAGCGCCAACCCGGCGGGCAGCGGGCCCGGCTAAGCGGACCCGCCCGACATGAAGCGCCTGATAGCCTGGTGGGTGCACAACCCGGTCGCCGCCAACCTGTTAATGGTGGGTATCTTGCTGGCGGGGTTCCTGGGCTTCAACGCCATGGAGCGGGAAGCCTTTCCGGTCTTCAAACCCAACCAGGTAGAAATTGAGGCAACCTGGCCGGGGGCTGCACCCCAGGAGGTGGAAGAACAGATCATTCTGCGCATGGAGGAAGCCCTGAAAGGCGTGGACAACGTCTACCGGGTCTACTCCACCGCGGCGGAAAACCTGGCTCGTATCGAGGTGCAAACCTACGCCGGCGTCGACCTCGACAATTTCCTCAACGAGGTCAAGAACGCGGTCGACTCAGTGACCTCACTGCCCCGGGATGTGGAGAATACCCAGGTGCGCCGCACCGTGTTCCGGGACGAAATGGCACGCATCGCGGTGCACAGCGACGTACTGACCGAGCGGCAACTGGTGCGTCTCGCCGAGGACCTGCGCGACGAACTGGCGCGGCTGCCCTATATCTCCATCGTCAACCTGTTCGGGGCGCGTAAGGAAGAGGTGTCCATCGAACTCTCCGAGCGGGACATGCGCCGCTACGGCCTGAGCTTCGACCAGGTCGCCAACGCGGTGCGAGCCAGCTCCATCAATCTGTCCTCCGGCCAGGTGAGGACCGCCACCGGCGACGTGCGGCTGCGGGCCCGCAACCTCGCCGATACCGAGCAGGATTTTTCGCGTATTGTCGTGCGCCAGAGCAGTGACGGCGGCATAGTCACACTGGGTGACGTGGCAACGATCATCGATGGCTTTGAGGACGAGGATATTCTCGCCACCCTCAATGGCGAGCCGACGGTGCTGTTGATGGTGATGAGCCAGGAGTACATGCAGGTCGTCAAGAGCAGCGACACCATGCGCGCCTGGATCGAAGAGCGCCAGCAAAGCCTGCCGCAGGGTGTGAAACTGACCTTGTGGGGCGACTCGGCCGACATCTACCGCGGCACCATGGGCACAATCATGCAGTCCGCCTACCTCGGGCTGCTGCTGGTATTCCTGGTGCTGATCCTGTCTTTGCGACCCAAGGTCGCGCTCTGGGTCACCGCCGGCATCGCCGTGGCCTTCCTCGGCACCTTCTCACTGCTGCCGGCCAACGGCGTCTCACTCAACGTTACATCCACCTTCGCTTTTCTGCTGGTACTGGGCATCGTGGTCGACGACGCCATCGTGGTCGGCGAGAGCATCCACCGTTACAGTCACGAGGGCGGCGGAGCGGACAGCGCCATCGAAGGTGCATATGCCGTCTCCAAGCCGGTCATCTTCGCCGTGCTGACCACCGTCATCGCCTTCGCACCGTGGTTCTTTGTCTCCCTCGCCGAAGCGCAGATTACCCGGCAGCTCTCGGTCGTCATCACCGTGGCCCTGCTGATCTCGATCATCGAGGCGTTTTTTATTCTCCCCGCCCACCTGCGCAAGCTCGATCACCGCGAGAGGCTGTCAGGCCTCAGGCGCAGGCAGCGCAAGCTGGAAGAAGGCATTATCAACTTTGCCAACGGCCGTTTCCGACGCTGCCTGGTGCTGGCCATCGAACGCCGCTATCTGACCGTCAGTCTGTTCATGGGCGCATTCCTCATCAGCGTCGGCGTGTTTACCAGCGGCTGGGTGAAGTTCGCCTTCATGCCGGAGGTGCAGGGCACCCAGGTGTTCGTGCAGGCGCAGATGCCCACCGGCAACCCCTACTCCCGCTCCATGGAAATACTCGACCAGTTCCAGGTGGCCCAGCGCAAGCTGATCACCGAGGTCGAAGCCCGGGCGGAGGAAGGCGGCACCGGTGAGCTGATCCACGGCTGGTATACCCGTGCCCGGCGCGACAGCGTGCTGGCTATCATCGAACTGGTGCCGCCAGAGCTCAGGGACATGACCGCCAAGGAAACAGCCGCTCGCCTGCGGGACCTGGTAGGTGACGTCCCCGATGCCGACGAAATCGAGATCAACTACACCATCGACCGGGAGACACCGGGGGTTTCCTATGTGCTGCGCCATCGGGACAGCGACGTGCTGGCGCTGGCCAGCCAGGAGCTAAAGGCCCAGTTGCAGTCTTACGATGGCACCTATTTCGTGCGCGACAACCTGCAGGGACAAAGCGAAGAGCTGCATATGAGCCTGCTGCCCGGCACTGAGAAACTCGGCCTCAACCTGGCGGAGATTTCGCGCCAGGTGCGACAGGCCTACTACGGAGAGGAAGTACAGCGGCTGCCGCGGGAAAATGGCGACGTCAAGGTGATGGTGCGCTACCCACAGGAACAGCGCCGCAATCTCGACAGCCTGCGCGACTTCCGGGTGCGCACCGGCGATGGCCGTGAGGTACCGCTGTTCTCTGTGGTGGATGTTGAGCTGACCACCGGCCTCAGGCGCATCCAGCGCCGGGACGGAGAGCGTATGGTGCAGATCAGCGCCGACCTGTCCGCAGAGCTCATGAGCGACATCAGCAGCGACATGAGCGACAACTTCCTGCCAGGCTTCCAGGAACGCCATGCGGGGCTGGTCGTGCTGAAAGCGGGCCAGGCGGAGAACGAGGAGTTCTTCCTCACTGAGATACTGTCGCTGTATACCATCGCCCTGTTTGTCATGTACGCGCTGATCGCCGTGGCCTTCCGCTCCTACTGGCTACCGCTGCTAATCATGACCGCCATTCCCTTTGGCTTTATGGGGGCCGTGTACGGTCACCTGCTGTTCGGCGTATCCATGGCGATGTTCTCCTACTTTGGCATCGGTGCTGCCGCCGGGGTGGTGGTGAACGACAACCTGGTGCTGGTGGACTACATCGGGCGCCTGCGTGAACGCGGCGAAGGTGTTTTCAAGGCTGTCGAAAACGCCGCTGTACACCGCTTCCGCCCCATCCTGCTGACCACGCTCACAACGTTTATCGGCCTGATGCCCATCATGGCCGAACGCTCCATCGATGCCCAGTTCCTGAAGCCGGCGGTACTGGCGCTGGCCTTCGGCGTGATGTTCGCGTTGTTTGTCACCCTGTTCATGGTGCCGGCCCTGTACTGTATCGGCGAAGACATACGCGCCACGCTGGCGCGGCTGTGGCAGCGCCTGAAAGGCGCCCGGCGCGATGCGGTTCACAGCTCATGAGCGCTTGAGCGTCTTGTAACAAAGTTGTTTTGTTGCCGTGCTATCACCTGCCCCACAGCCGCAACCCGCAGAGCGACATGTTAGAAACCATCAGCCGTCAGCTATTTGACGACGCCCCCGCCGACACGCTTTACCACTACACCTCCTTCAGCGGCATGACCGGTATTGTCGGCTCCCGCGAGCTGCGTTCCAGCGACATTCGCTATATGAACGATTCCGCGGAGCTGCGGCATACCCTCGAGCTGCTGAACACCGACATCACCCAGCGCGTCATCGACGGCACGGACCACCCTCGCCTTCTCAACCAGCTGCTGGAGTGGCTCTCCCACCGGGTGGTGAGCGGACCCATGCTGTTTGGCGCCTCTTTCCGGGCCAATGGCAACCTGCTGTCCCAGTGGCGCGGCTACAGTGCCCACGGCAAGGGCGTAAGCCTGGGATTTGCCCCGGAGCACATCCAGCGCTGCGCCGAAAACCAGCAATTCCAGGTGGCGCGATGTCTGTACTCGCCAGAGAGACAGCGGCGACTGATACGCGAGGTAGTGGATGCCATTGAGGTGACAGCCTGCAGGCTGGGTGAGAACGACAACCCCAGCAGCCGGCACCCCACCCAGTCCTACTATGACGTATTCGAACACATCGAGGGCGACCTGCTGCGCATTGCCGCAATACTTAAACACCCGTCCTTCGAGGAGGAACAGGAATGGCGCATCGTCTCTCCGATGATCTCGGACTCCTGCGATGAGCGCGTTGATTTCCGCGAGGGCGCGGCGATGATGGTGCCCTTCTACCGCTTCTCGCTGGCCAGCGACCCGGGCAACCCGATGCAGTTGGACCACGTTTACCTCGGCCCCACCAACAACGTCGAGCTGTCGATGAATTCTCTGGAACTCTACCTCGAGCGCATGCGCGCGCGACCGCGCCGCGGCGTCAGCTATTGCCAGATTCCGTTTCGCAGCCGTTAAGTCGCCGCCAGGGGTTGGCGAAGCGCTGCCCCAGCGTCTAGTATGCGGCCCATGAGCGAACCCAAGCCGGACAGCCGCACGCCGTCACCGCCGTATGGCTACTCACGTGAATGCCATTACCCGCTGGAGCAGCAGATTCGCATCGTGGCAGAGTTCTACGCTCACAATATTCGCCCCAGCCGCATCGCCTACCGGATGGGTATTGATATCGACCTGATCGAAAAGCTGATAGCGGGAGAGATGCACCAAGCCGCCTTCACCGAGTTGGTCACCTACTACCGCAAGCACCGGCGCAACCAGCGCCTCAAGGATGCCCAGCAGCTCAAGGGCAGCGCCCGGGTGGAACTGCAGACCCGCATCGAGAAAGAGTTCAGCGAGGCCGACCACCTCGACCCGCGCTGAGCCGACCCAGCACTGAGGACAAGGGGAATCCGGCATGGCAGATACCACCACCCTGGTAGAAGGACTGCACTTTGGCGAAGGCCCGCGCTGGCGCGAGGGCCGACTCTGGTTCAGCGACTTCTATGACCACGCGGTGAAGTCCGTAAGCGGCGCCGGCGATCTGCGCACGGAGTTTGAGCTTGATGACCAGCCCTCGGGCCTCGGCTGGCTGCCGGACGGCCGACTGTTGGTCGTTGCCATGAAGGCCCGCACCTTGCTGGTACGCGAAGCGGGCGGCAGCCTCGAGCACTATGCCGACCTGCGCGAGCACACGGCCCATCTATGCAACGATATGGTGGTCGACGGCCAGGGGCGCGCCTGGGTGGGTAACTTCGGCTTCGACCTGGACGCCGAGTTGGAGGCCCGGGGCACCGACGTTATCCTCGATCATCCCACCACCAACCTGGTGCGGGTGGACCCTGACGGCAGCGTCGCGGTCGCCGCCGCAGACATGCATTTCCCCAACGGCACTGTGGTCACCCCGGACGGCGCTACCCTGATCGTCGCTGAGACCCTGGGCGGCTGCCTGACCGCCTTCGACATCGGCAGCGGCGGCAAGCTTGAGAATCGCCGCATCTGGGCCCCACTGGAAGGGGTGGCGCCGGACGGCATCTGCCTGAATGAGAAACGCCAGGTGTGGGTGGCCAATGCACTGGCGCCGGAAGTGATCTGTGTGGCGGAAGGCGGCACCATCGTCCGGCGGGTGGAAACCAGCCAGTTCTGCTACGCCTGCATGCTGGGCGGCGAGGACGGCAGCACCCTGTTTGCCGTTACCGCCGCCAGCTCAGACCACCGCGCCGCCGCCGCAGCCCGCACCGGCAAAATCGAGATGCTGCGGGTCGCGACCCCACACGCCGGGCTACCCTGAACCTTAAACCCTTCCCAGCTACGGAGCTTCGCAATGATCGACCTGCACTACTGGCCGACCCCCAACGGTAAAAAAGTGAGCATACTGCTGGAAGAGGCAGGCATTCCCTACCGGGTGGTGTACTGCAATATCGGCATGGGCGACCAGTTTACCGACGATTTCCTGACGATCAGCCCCAACAATCGCATGCCCGCCATCGTCGACGACGAGCCCGCCGACGGCGGCGAGCCGCTGTCGGTCTTTGAGTCCGGCGCCTGCATGCTCTATCTGGCCGACAAGTACCAGGCCTTCGGCGGTGACCACCCGCGGGAGCGCTGGGAAGTGAATCAGTGGTTGATGTGGCAGATGGCCAACCAGGGCCCGAAGATGGGCGAACGCGGGCACTTTGCCCGCCTCAAGGATCGCGAGGGTGACCAGAGTTACGCCCTGACCCGCTTCATGGACGAGACCCATCGGCTCTACGGGGTAATGAACAACCGGCTCTACGATCGCCGCTACCTGGCGGGTGACAGCTACTCAATTGCCGATATGGCCTGCTACCCCTGGGCTGCCTACTACGAACAGGCCGGCATCGACCTGGACGAGTTCAAGTACGTGAAGCGCTGGTTTACAGAACTGGCGCAGCGCCCTGCCCTGCAGCGCGGCATGGACGTCGGTAGCGATCAGAGCCAGGATTTCTCAAAGCTCAGCGAAGACGACATCGCGCGCCTCAAGGCGCTGCTCTACAACCAGCGGGCCCGCCCCGCCCCGGCGACCGGCGGGCTCGACTAGCCGCCAGAACGGCTTACTGCTCGACGAACGCGCGCTCGACCACGTAGTGGCCAAGCTCGCCGTTGCGGGTCTCCTTGAAACCGCGCGCATCCAGCATGGCGGTGAAATCCTTGAGCATGCTGGGGCTGCCACAAATCATAAAGCGGTCGTGCTGCGGCGAAATCGCCGGCAGGCCGACATCCGCTGACACCCGGTCCTCGGCCATCAGGTCCGTCAGCCGGCCCATGGTGCGGAACTCTTCACGGGTAACGGTCGGGTAGTAGACCAGCTTCTCCTGCACCAGTTCGCCGAAGTACTCGTTGTTGGGCAGGTGCTCGGTAATGATGTCCTTGTAGGCCAGCTCATCCACGTAGCGACAGCCATGCGTGAGAATCACCTTGTCGAAATTCTCGTAGATTTCCGGGTCGCGAATAATGCTCAGGAACGGCGCCAGGCCGGTACCGGTAGCGATCAGGTACAGATGCCTGCCCGGCAGCAGGTTGTCTTCCACCAGCGTGCCGGTGGCCTTGCTGTTGACCAGGATTTCATCCCCCGGCCGGATATGCTGCAGTTTTGAGGTCAGCGGGCCGTCCTGCACCTTGATGCTGAAGAACTCCAGCTCTTCCTCATAGTGGGCGCTGGCCATGCTGTAGGCACGCATCAGTGGCCTGCCTTCGTCTTCCAGGCCGATCATGGTGAAGTAGCCGCTTTTGAAGCGGAAGCCCGGGTCGCGGGTGGTTTTGAAACTGAACAGGGTGTCTGTCCAGTGGTGCACGTCGGTGACTGTCTCTTTCAACAGGCTTGCCATTGGGGTTTCCTCCAGTGAATGTCAAAGAGGATACGGCTGACCCTTATATTGGTGAAACGGGTATTATCCATATTATTATTCGGTTTTTTAGATATAAGGGCGACGCCCATGCGCTACACCCTCCGACAGCTGGAAGTGTTCCTGGCCACCGCCCGCCATGGCAAGCTCAGCCGCGCCGCGGACTCCCTCGCCATGTCCCAGTCCGCCGCCAGCAGCGCCCTCCGCGACCTCGAATCCCAATTCGATGTACAGCTCTTTGAAAGAGTCGGCAAGCGTTTAAAAATCAATGAGTTAGGACAGCATCTTCAGCCCCAGGCGGAGGCCCTGCTGGAGCGCGCCGGAGAGCTCGAGGACAGCCTCGCCCAGGGCGGCGCCCCGGGTCACCTGCGGGTCGGCGCTACTCTGACCATTGGCAACTACCTGGCGGTGGGCCTGCTGGCACAGTTTCGCGAGACCTTCCCGCGTTCTGCCGTCAGCCTGCACGTGGCGAACACCCGCAGCATTGCCGAACAGCTCGCCCACTTCGAGCTTGACGTGGGCATGATAGAGGGCGAACTCAGCCACCCCGACCTGGACATCACACCCTGGCGCGCTGACGAACTGGTGGTATTTGCACCGCCCGGCCACCCCTATGCCCAGCTGGCTGCGCTGACAGATACCCAGCTTCGCAATACACCCTGGGTGGTACGGGAACCCGGCTCGGGCACTCGCCAGGCTTTTGACCGTGCCATGGCCGGCATCCTGCCGGAGCTGGATATCAGCCTGGAACTGCAGCATACCGAGGCCATAAAGCGCGCGGTGGAAGCCGGGCTTGGGCTCGGCTGCCTGTCGCGTATCTGCCTCAGCGATGCCTTCCGGCGTGGCTCCCTGGTGCCGGTAGCGGTGCCGGAGCGGGATTTCCGGCGCCAGCTATCCATTGTGCTGCACCGCCAGAAATACCGCTCGGCAGGCCTTGAGGCCTGGCTGGAGCTGTGCCGGCAAAGCGTTGCCGCTTAGCAAATGTTAAGGCGCTGACTCGCCGCTGCTGGCAGTATTCAGCTTGCGCTTGATGCGGGACAGCGATACCGCATCAACACCCAGGTAGGCCGCGATATGATATTGGGGAATGCGCTCCACCAGCTCCGGCTGGTGGTCCAGCAGCCAGCGGTAGCGCTGTTCGGCGTTGCAGGTCAGCAACAGCGCCTCGCGCTGTTCATTGCGCATGAACGCCTCTGCGAGCAGGCGAATGACCAGGCTCGACACCTGCGGGTGTGAAGGCGCCAAAGCCAGCAGCTGGGCGAGATCGGCAGCGATCAGCGCACAGGGTTCCAGGGCCTGGATGGAGAAACTCGCCGGGCGGTCGCTTATGATGGCGCTGACTGGGCCGGTGATATCGCCGGCGCCATAGAAGGCCTTGTTGCGTTCGCGGCCCTCGCTGTCGGTGTAGTAAAGCCGCAGCAGGCCCTGCCGCACCAGGTAAATGGCGCGGCCGCGATCACCGGCGTGCACCAGGTGCTGGTCACGGGGCAGCTCCAGCGGCTGCATGCCGGCGAGCCACTCGCCCAGTACGCTGGAATCGCTAATGCCCCATTGCTGTAACCAGGGCTGCAACAAATTTTCTATACTCACGGTACGGAACTTAAGCTAGAGAGGACACCCATGAGCGAAGCCGCCAACAAGATTGTGATGAACAGTGATCTCGCCGAGGAGATGGTAAGCGAGCAACCCCAGTCCGTCGAGGACGTACGCACCGAGCGTAAACAGAAACTGGCCGCCGCACTGCGCCTGTTTGGCAAGTTCGGTTTCGATGAAGGTGTCGCCGGTCACATCACCGTGCGCGACCCGGAACACGAAGACCACTTCTGGGTGAACCCGATGGGCAAGTCTTTCAAGCTTATGACCGTGTCCGACCTGCTGTGCGTCGATCACAAAGGCAATATCGTCGAGGGCCAGGGCCTGCTAAACGGCGCCGCCTTCACGATTCACTCCCAGATCCATATGGCCAAACCCAATGTCACCGCCGCTGCCCACTCTCACTCGGTATACGGCAAGAGCTGGTCATCCCTGGGCCGTCTGCTGGATCCCTTGACCCAGGATGCCTGCGCATTCTATGAGGACCACGCCCTGTTCGACGACTTCACCGGCGTGGTGCTGGACAACTCCGAAGGCGAGCGCATCGCCGCGGCGCTGGGCGACTGCAAGGCCGCCATCCTCCAGAACCACGGCCTGCTGACGGTGGGCGAAAGCGTCGACGAAGCCGCCTGGTGGTTTATCACCATGGAGCGCAGCTGCCAGGCCCAGCTGATGGCAGAAGCCGCCGGCACGCCGGTGAAGATAGCGCATGAATCCGCCGTGAAGACCCGCGAAACCGTGGGCAGCCATCTGGCCGGCTGGTTCAGCTTCCAGCCGCTCTACGACGTGATCAGCACCGAACAGCCGGAACTGTTCAACTGATCGCAAGCGCCGTGGCCCGGTTGATACCGGGCCCGGGCCTGCGCCCCGGCGCTTACGCCGGGCGGCCGCAGGAGTTGTCCACGCGTGTTTGAAACCCTGGAGCTGGGCCGCAAGCTCAAGCGCAAGGATTTCAACGCCGCCGTGCTGACCCTGCGCGAGCAACTGCTGGCCCTGCAGTTCCAGCTCGAAAAGGCGAATTTCCCGGTCATCATCATCGTGTCCGGGGTGGAGGGCGCCGGCAAAGGCTCGGTGGTTCATCGCCTCAACGAATGGATGGACCCGCGGCTGATTGAAACCCACGCCTTCTGGGACCACTCTGACGAAGAAGAGCAACGCCCCTACCTGTGGCGCTTCTGGCGCGCCCTGCCCGCCAATGGCCGTATCGGTATCTTTTTCGGCTCCTGGTATACCCGCCCCATCATCAATGCTGCCAGTGGCGCGATTACCGAGGCGCAGCTCAATGTCGAGATGCAGCGCGTCGAGGATCTGGAGCGCATGCTCTGCGCCGATGGCGCGCTGGTCATCAAGCTGTGGTTTCACCTGCCGGCGGACATCGCCAGGGAACGGCTGCAGGCAGACCAGCTCCGGGAGCTGACGCGCATAGAACTGCCGGAAAACTCCACCGAGCAGTTTGAGCAGGGCTACGCCAACCTGGTGCGCGTCAGCGAACTGGCCATCCGCGCCACCGACACCGGCCCCAGCCCCTGGCACCTGGTGGAAGCCACCGACGACAACTACCGGGAACTCTCTGCCGGCCAGGTGGTACAGCAGCGGCTGGCGGCCCGCCTCGCGGAGCCGCCCCCTGCGCCCAACGTCATGGCGCCGGTTGCGCCCACCAACGGCAAGCAGCCGACGGTGCTGGACAAGGTACCGCTGGATGCCGCCCTGGAAACCGATGACTACAAGCAACAGCTTGCGCACTACCAGCAGCGCCTGGAAACCCTGGCCTGGCAGGCGCGCCGGGAGAAGCTCGCCTGTGTCGCCGTGTTCGAAGGCTGGGATGCCGCGGGCAAGGGCAGCGCCATCCGCCGGGTTACCCAATCCATTGACCCACGCCTGTATCACCTCCTGCAGTACGCCGCCCCCACCGATGAGGAGGCCTCCCATCACTACCTCTGGCGCTTCTGGCGCCAGCTCGGCCGGGACGGCAAATTCACTTTCTTCGATCGCTCCTGGTATGGCCGGGTGCTGGTCGAGCGGGTGGAAGGCTTTGCTGCAGACCACGAATGGCAGCGCGCCTATTCCGAGATCAACCGATTTGAGGAGCAGTTGGTGGACCACGGCTCGGTGCTGCTGAAGTTCTGGCTGCACATTTCCCAGGAAGAACAGCTGGCGCGCTTCCAGCTACGCGAGCAAACCCCTCACAAACAGCACAAAATCACCGAGGAAGACTGGCGTAACCGCGACAAATGGCACGACTACGAACTCGCGGTACACGACATGGTGGCCCACACCAGCACGGCCCGCACGCCCTGGACCCTGGTAGCCGGCAACAACAAGCGCTACGCCCGCATTGAAATCCTCAAGGCCTTCTGCGACGCCCTCGAATCCCGGCTCGGGTAGGCACCCTCCGGTGCCGCCGGTAACGCTTGAGCTTTTCCCCGAGCACTGAGTTCTCTACTTTCATAGCCCTGAAGCCGCACGCGCGGCATGTGGGAGCCTTCCTGGACACGCTACAAGCATGACATCCCTGTCTCGCTCGGATGCGGCCGTCCCTGGCCGCATACGGTCGCGGACGGCTAGTCCCGGAAGGGCCCCCAGGCCTGTGCGTGCTCCATCGAAAGAATTTCAGAAGCTGAGCTTCGCCGATGGCAAGCTGAGGTGTCGCTGTGACAGAGGGTGTGAGCTGGGCAGGCCTCTTCCAGGACCGTGAACGGCCAGGACGGCCCGCGCGGCGTCCGCGTTCCCGAGCGGGACATGGACGTCATGCTTGTAGCGTGTCCTGGAAGAGGCCTGCCCAGTTCACAACCGGCCTACGGAGCGATCCTAAAAGAGCCCCTCGATCTCACCGTTACCGTTGACTGTAATACGCTCAGCGGCAGGTGATCGAGGCAGGCCGGGCATCGTGAACAGGTCGCCACACAGCACCACGACGAAGCCGGCGCCGGCCGACAGGCGGACCTCGCGAACGGGCAGTTCAAAACCGCTGGGGGCGCCTTTCACCGAGGGATCGGCGGTAAAGCTGTAGGGGGTCTTGGCCATACATACCGGCAGGTCGCCGTAGCCGGCCTCTTCCAGAGCCTGCAGGTGACGGCGGCTCTTCTTTTCGGCGACGACTTCAGCGGCACCGTA
Organism: Halieaceae bacterium; assembly: GCA_028282105.1. Taxonomy (GTDB): domain Bacteria; phylum Pseudomonadota; class Gammaproteobacteria; order Pseudomonadales; family Halieaceae; genus JANQIO01. The sequence goes on from JANQIO010000106.1 coordinate 11,931, forward strand.
AACCGAGCGGGCCACGGTCTCGATCTTATCCAGCAGTGACAGATTCGATGGGTAGCTGAAGGCCGGCTGCACTTCGCCCTCGGCCAGTTCCACCACGGCGCGGGCCAGCTCAGCAGCGCCGGCGCCGCCCTCGGCCCAATGGCTGGCGAGGCAGGCGCGTACACCCTGCGCCTCACAGAAGTCGGCCAACAGGGCCAGCTCTGCGTCGCTGTCCGCTGTGAAGCGATTGATGGCTACCACCACCGGACCACCGAATGCCTTGAGATTGTCCAGGTGGCGCTGCAGGTTGACCAGGCCAGCCTCCAGCGCCGCCAGGTCCTCGGTTTCCAGCGACGCCTGCGCGGCGCCGCCGTTGAACTTGAGGGCTCTAACAGTCGCCACCAGTACGCTGGCGGCGGGCGCCAGTCCCGCCTGGCGGCATTTGATGTTAAAGAACTTCTCCGCGCCCAGGTCGGAGCCAAAGCCAGCTTCGGTGACCACATAGTCGGCCAGCTTGAGACCGCTGCGAGTAGCGATCACCGAGTTGCAGCCATGAGCAATGTTGGCAAAGGGACCGCCGTGGACTATCGCCGGGGTGTGTTCGAGAGTCTGCACCAGGTTGGGCTGCAGGGCATCGCGCAACAGTGCGGTCATGGCGCCATCGGCGCCCAGTTCGGCGGCCCGCAGTTGCCCGCCATCATTGTTGTAGCCCACCACGATCTTTCCCAACCGCTGCTTGAGGTCGGCCAGGTTCTCGGCCAGGCAGAAGATGGCCATTACCTCCGAGGCCACGGTGATATCAAAGCCGGTCTGGCGCGGCAGGCTGTTGCCCGGCCCGCCCAGGCCTGCCACCAGGTGCCGCAGCGCCCGGTCGTTCATATCCACCACCCGCCCCCAGGTGCGCCGCCGCACATCGAAGTCCAGGCCGTTACCCCAGTGCAGGTGGTTGTCCAGCATCGCCGCCAGCAGGTTGTGGGCGGCGCCGATGGCGTGCAGGTCACCGGTGAAATGCAGGTTGATGTCTTCCATGGGCAGAACCTGGGCGTAACCGCCACCGGCCGCACCGCCCTTCATGCCAAATACCGGTCCCAGGCTGGGCTCTCGCAGGCACACCAGGCTGTCCTTGCCGATATGGCGCAGGCCATCGGCCAGGCCCACGGCGGTAGCGGTTTTGCCCTCCCCCATCGGCGTCGGGGAAATCGCCGTTACCAGCACCAGCTTGCCATTGCCGTTGTCGCTCACGGATTCGCAGAAATCGTGGCTGAGCTTGGCTTTGGAGGTGCCGTAGCTGATCAGTGCATCAGCGGGGATGGACAGCCCGGCAGCGACCTCGTCGATGGGCAGGGGCTTGGCGTCGCGGGCGATGTGCAGGTCGCTCTTCACGGTGGCGGGCATGCGGTTCTCCTTTTTCTTATACAAGGCGTGCTTGTGACACGCTGTACGGCGTCGCGCTCAGGCGCTGGTGAATCCCCCTGGCGCTTCGCTATCATGCTGCCCATGATCGAGCCCATCGACAAGCCACAGAAGGACCTGGTGAGAGCGGAAACCCTGCGCTATGTCAGGCTTGCGGCTGATCTCTACGGCCGAGACTTCGCGCCGGTGCCGATAGACTTCGATCTGAAGGGCAGCAGTGCCGGCATGTTCCGGGTGAGACGAGAGGACGCCCGCATCCGCTACAACCCCTGGCTGTTCGCCAAGTACTTTGAGGACAACCTGGGCGGCACGGTGCCTCACGAGGTGGCGCACTATATCGTGCACTGTCTGCACGGCCTGCACCGGGTCAAGCCCCACGGTCGTGAGTGGCTGGCGGTGATGGCGGATTTCGGCGCCGACCCCAGTGTCACCGGCGATTTCGACCTGACCGGTATCCCCACTCGTCGGCAACGCCGCTTTCGCTACCGCTGCCTGTGTCGCGAACACGAGGTCTCAACCCGCCGTCACAACACCATGCAGCGGGGCGAAGCCCGCTACCAATGCCGACTGTGCCAGGGCCAGCTGGTGCCGGCGAGCTGAGCGCTGGCGGCGACCTATTCCACCAGTCGTGAATACACCACCAGCTCACCGTGCAGGGTGCGGTGTATCGGGCAGCGGTCGGCGATCTGCAGGAGCCGCTGACGCTGTTCGGCGCTCAACTCACCCCGCAGGGTGATACTGCGATCAATGACCTCGATCTGCCCACCGCCTTCCTCGCAGTCGGCGCAGTCTTCGAAATGGTCGCGACTGTGCTCCAGTTCCACTTCCACATGTTGTAACGGTATGTGTTTATGCCTGGCATACATGCGCAGTGTCATGGCAGTGCAGGTACCCAGGGCTGCCAGCAGGTGCTCATAGGGATCGGGGCCGGTGTCGTCACCGCCCACCGACTTTGGCTCATCCGCCTGCCAGTGGTGGTTGTCGCTGTGCACCCCCTGGGTAAAGCGGTGATTCAGCTCCTCGACTTTCACCTGCCCTTTGTCCAGGGTCACAGAGGCCGGGATGGCGGGTTCCGGCAAGTAGCGGCTGGCCCAGCCGGCGATGCTGCGAGCCACGTAGTCGGAGTCCGCCCTGCGTGAGACCAGGTGATCGGCGTCATCCAGGCTGATAAAACTCTTGGGATGGCGGGCCTCCAGGTAGATCTTCTCCGCTTCACGAATACTGACGGTATCGTCCCCGGGCGCGTGCATCACCAGCAGCGCCTTGGACAGGCGGCCGATGCCGGCGCCCTCGTGGCTTTCCAGGTCTTCGATGAACTGCCGTTTGATATTGAAACGGCGTCCCGCCAGGGTGACCTCCGCTTCCCCCTGTTCGCGGATAGCGTCCAGGGAGGCGGAGAAATTATGGATCACGTGCTCGGCGTGATGCGGGGCGCCGATGGTCACCACGGCCGTTGCTTCGGGCACCTGCGCCGCCATGGCCAGTACTGCGGCACCGCCCAGGCTGTGACCGATCAACAGCGCCGGCGCCTCGAAATCACTGCGCAGGAAGTCGCAGGCCGCCAACAGATCCTGGATATTGCTGGAGAAGTTGGTGTTGGAGAAATCGCCGTCGCTGTTGCCCAGCCCGGTAAAATCGAAGCGCAGCACGGCAATACCATCATCATTGAGGGCGCGCGAGATACGTGAAGCGGCCGCCACGTCCTTGCCGCAGGTAAAGCAGTGGGCGAACAAGGCATAGCAGCGCACCGGACCCTCGGGCAGCTCGAGGGCGCCGCGAAGGCTCAGGCCATTGCTCGGGAATTCAACTTTCTTGCGCATGAGAACCTCGCTTGCGGGAACTTCACAAGCTTAGCTCAAGGCTTGAGAAGCTGGCGGCCTATCTGGCCGCGGCGCTCGCCTCCACGAACCGCAGCGTGCGGCGCTGGGCGCCCCAGGTGCCAGGCTCCGACTCGAACACCCCGGGTATCTGCGTGCCGCAGTGACTGCAGCAGCCATCCACTGCGAGCTGCCACGCACCCAGGCTGTGCCAGTCGCGTTCGATCAACAGCTCTCCACAGGCATGGCACCAGGACGAGTTGCCCTGCGGGTCATGGATATTGCCGGTGAACGCGTACTGTACGCCGCAGTCCAGGGCAATCCGTCGGGCCCGAAACAGGGTCTCCGCCGGTGTCCTCGGTACCTCGCGCATCTTCCAGTCGGGATGAAAGGCCGTGAAATGCAGGGGCACATCCGGACCCAGCTCTTCCACCAGCCAGCGGCAGAGCCTCGTCAGCTCGGCGTTGGAGTCGTTCTTGCCGGGGATCAGTAGCGTGGTGAGCTCCAGCCAGACATCGGTCTCATGGTAGACGTAGGCGATGGTGTCCAGCACTTCATTGAGGTGCGCGCCGCACAGCTCGTAATAAAATTTCTCGGTAAACGCCTTGAGATCGATATTGGCGGCATCCATGGCCGTAAAAAACTCCCGACGGGGCTCCGGGCAGATATAGCCGGCGGTCACCGCCACCGACTTGATGCCCTGCTCCCGTGACGCCTGGGCCACGTCGATCGCGTACTCGTGGAAGATCACCGGATCGTTATAGGTGTAGGCGATGGAGCGGCAACCGGTGTCGCGCGCGGCCCGCGCGAGGGTCTCGGGACTGGCGGCCGCCGCCAGTGTATCCATCTCCCGGGATTTGCTCATGTCCCAGTTCTGGCAAAACTTGCAGGCCAGGTTGCAGCCCGCCGTACCGAAGGACAGCACCGGCGTGCCCGGCAGGAAATGCTTGAGGGGCTTTTTCTCGATGGGGTCGATGCAGAAGCCGCTGGAGCGTCCGTAGGTCGTCAGCACGACTTCGCCGTCTTCGCAGGCGCGCACATAACACAAGCCTTGCTGCCCATCGCGCAGCTTGCAGGCCCGGGGGCAGAGGTCGCATTGCACCCGCCCATCCCCCAGGTCATGCCAGTATCGGGTTGGCACAGTGGAGGCGTTCATAGTGCAGCGAGTATACACTAGGGTTTATGAACCAGGTCAGACAGCCCGCCGTTGCCGGTCGCTTTTACCCGGCTGACCCCGCGCTGCTACGACAGGACGTGGACAGCCTGCTGTCCGCCGCAGGGTCCCAGGCGCCAGCCGCACCACCCAAGGTGCTGGTGGCGCCTCACGCCGGCTACATCTACTCGGGGCCACTGGCCGCCTGCGCCTATCGGCAACTGGATGGCCAAAGCGACAACATCCGCCGGGTGATACTGCTGGGCCCCTCCCATCGGGTGGGTTTCCGGGGCATCGCCAGCACCAGCGCCAGCCATTACCGCACGCCATTGGGAGATATCCCACTGGATACCGAGGGGCTGGAGCGCATCCGCGCACTCCCCGGTGTGCATGAGCGCGACGCCGCCCACGGACCGGAGCACAGCCTCGAGGTACATCTGCCCTTTCTGCAACGCTGCCTGTCCAGTTTCCGCCTGCTGCCGCTGGTGGTCGGCGACGCCAGCCCGGAGCAGGTGGGCGCAGTGATAGAGGCGCTGTGGGGTGGACCGGAGACCCTGCTGGTCATCAGTTCCGATCTCAGCCACTTCCTGGACTACGATCAGGCGCGGTCGCGCGACAGCAACACTGCGCAGCGCATCGAGGCCATGGTCACCGACCTGAAGGGCGAGGAAGCCTGCGGCGCCAGGCCCCTGAACGGCCTGCTCGGCGTACTGAAGCAGCGCGGGCTGGCAATTCGCCGTATCGGCATGAACAATTCCGGGGATACCGCTGGCGATCGGACCAGGGTAGTGGGCTACGGCGCCTGGGTAGTGGACGCAGAGACCGCAAAGTGCACCGACCAGCAGCACGCTGACCAGGACCGGCTCGGGCTGGCCGCCCGCCAGCAACTGTTGCACCTGGCACGGAGCGCCATCAGCCACGGCCTGCACGGCAAGGGCAATCTCGATATTCCTCTGGAACACTACGATGCCGAGCTGCGCCAGCCGCGCGCCAGTTTCGTCACCCTGAATCTGCGCGGGGCCCTGCGTGGCTGTATCGGCAGCCTGACCGCCACCCGCCCGCTGTTGGCAGACGTGGTACACAATGCCGGCGCCGCCGCCTTCCGGGACCGGCGCTTCAAGCCCCTCACCGCGTCAGAGTACCCGGCGATTGATCTGCACATCTCGGTACTGAGCCCGCCGCGCGCTATTGACGTCGAATCCCGCCAGGCTCTGCTGGACGTCCTGCGGCCCGGTGTGCACGGGCTGGTGCTGCAGGAAGGCAACAAGCGCTCTACCTACCTGCCCAGCGTATGGGAGAAGATCCCCGACCCGGAACGCTTTGTCAGCGAACTGCGTGCCAAGGCCGGTCTGCCGCGCCAGGGCTGGTCCAGCGCGATGCAGGTATCGCTCTATACCACTGACGAGTTCAGCTAGCCGGCGGCCGCCCCGCAGGCATTGACCGCGCGCGTGCCTGACACAATATCGCCCTGCTAAGGCTGCTATAGTGACACTATGAAGTCTGTCTTGCTGGCCTGCGGTTTTTTGCTTGCAGCGACTCTGTCGCCCGCCTTCAGCGCCGCTGATGAGCCACCACCGCTGGATGCCATCTGGGTGCTGGACCTGGACGGCGCGGTGGGACCCGCCACCAGCGACTACCTGGTGCGCGGCCTGGCCCGCGCAACCGACGCCGACGCCAGGCTGGCCGTCATTCGCATGAATACGCCCGGCGGCCTGGACGGCGCCATGCGCGACATCATCGAGGCCATTCTCGCGTCTCCAGTGCCGGTGGCCACGTATGTTGCACCCCAGGGCGCGAGGGCGGCCAGTGCCGGCACCTATATCCTCTACGCCAGCCATATCGCCGCCATGGCGCCCGCCACCAACCTGGGAGCAGCGACGCCGGTACCGCTGGCCGCCCCCACACCAGCTTCCCCGCCCACCGACCCGGACCCGGAGGACGGCGCGGCAGAGGCTTCTCCTGACACGGCTATGAACCGCAAGATGGTTAACGATGCCGCCGCTTATATCCGCGGCCTGGCGACCCTGCGCGGCCGCAATGCCGAGTGGGCGGAACAGGCGGTGCGCGAGGCCGCCAGCCTGTCAGCGGAAGAAGCAATGGAACAAGGCGTAATCGACATCGTCGCCCGCAACCTCAACGACCTGCTCACCCAGGCCGAGTGGCGCGAGGTGACGATCGCTGGCGAAACGCGCAGCCTGGAACTGACCGGGGCGCCCCTGCACCAGGCGGCACCCGACTGGCGCACCGAATTCCTCAGCATCATCACCAACCCCAGCCTGGTGCTGATCCTCGGCATGATCGGTTTCTACGGCATTATTCTCGAGTTCTACAACCCGGGGGCGCTGGTGCCGGGCGTTATCGGCGTGATCTGCCTGTTGTTGGCGGGCTATGCCCTGCAACTGCTGCCGGTGAACTATGCGGGCCTGGCCCTGCTGTTGCTCGGCATTGCGCTGATGGTCGCCGAAGCGGTCTCGCCCAGCTTCGGCATTCTCGGCATCGGCGGCCTGGCGGCTTTCATGTTCGGCGGGGTTATCCTGTTTGATACCGATATCGAGGCCTTCCGGGTCGGCTGGCCCCTGCTGGCCGGCATTGGCCTGACCAGCGCTGCCTTTGTTATCGTCACCGTGTCCATCGCCCTGCGCATGCGCCATCAGGCGGTGACCACCGGCGTCGAACAGATGGTGGGCATGGCGGCGACGGCGCTGGGCCAGGGCCAGGTGCGGGCCGGGGGCGAAATCTGGGAGGCCCGCTGCAGCGAGAACCTCAGCCAGGGCGACCTGGTGGTGGTTCGCGCCATCGATGGCCTGACGCTGATTGTTGAAAAGGAGCAAAGCTGATGGATATGTTCTGGCCGGTCATCCTGTTTTTTGTTATCGGGATTCTGTTCTACACCTTCCGGATTCTCCGGGAGTACGAGCGCGGTGTGATCTTCTTTCTGGGCCGCTTCCAGAAGGTCAAAGGCCCGGGATTGATTATTGTGGTGCCCGGTATCCAGCAGATGGTCAAGGTAGACCTGCGCACCCTGGTCTACGACGTGCCCACCCAGGACGTGATCTCTCGGGACAACGTATCGGTGAAAGTCAGCGCGGTGATCTACTTCCGGGTGGTGGACCCGGAGCGCGCCATCATCAACGTGGAGGACTTCTTCGAGGCCACCGCCCAGCTCGCCCAGACTACCCTGCGCTCGATTCTCGGCCAGCACGAGCTCGACGACATGCTGGCCCAGCGCGACAAGCTCAACCAGGGCATCCAGGTGCTGCTGGACGAGCAGACCGAGTCCTGGGGTATCAAGGTCATCAACGTGGAGATCAAGCACGTGGACCTGGACGAGAGCATGATTCGCGCCATCGCCAAGCAGGCCGAGGCGGAGCGCGAGCGGCGCGCCAAGGTGATTCACGCCGAGGG
>JANQIO010000148.1 GCA_028282105.1 Halieaceae bacterium
CCACCTGGCCGAAGCGCCCGCTGCCGGCAATGATCACCGGGCCGCGGCTGTCGATGCTATCGGGCTCGCGCTGGCCGCTGTTGTCCTCGTAGCGCGGCAAAACCAGGGCGTCGTAGAGAATGAACAGCAGCGGCGTCAGGAACATGGACAGGGCCACCACCAGCGCCAGGATCGACACCAGCTCGCCCTCCAGCACATGGTTTTGCTGGCTGTAGCTCAACAGCACAAAGCCGAACTCCCCGGCCTGGGCCAGGCTCAGTGAGAACAGCCAGCCGTCGCCCCGGCGGGTCTTGAACAGCAGCGCCAGGCCAAACAGGATCAGGCCTTTCACCAGCATCACGCCGGCGGTGAGGCCCAGCACAGTGCCGAGGTTATCCTGCAGCACCGGGAACTGGATACCCGCACCCACGGTGATAAAGAACAGGCCCAGCAGTAGCCCCTTGAAGGGCTCGATATCGGTTTCCAGCTCGTGGCGGAACTCGCTGGTGGCCAGCACTACGCCGGCCAGGAAGGTGCCCAGCGCCGGTGACAGGCCCACCAGGCTCATCAGCACGGCAATGCCGATCACCAGCGCCAGGGAGGTAGCGGTAAAGGCCTCGCGCAGGCCGGTTTCGGCCACGAAACGGAACAGCGGCCGGCTGAGAAAGTGCCCCACCGCGATCACCGCGGCCACCGCGCCAATCACCACCAGCGCATAAGCCCAGCCGCTCAGGTGCGCCACCAGGCTCAGCTCGCCGTGGCCGCCGCCGTGATCACCGCCACCCGCCTGGCCGGGGATCGCCAGCAGGGGGATCAGCGCCAGCATGGGGATCACAGCGATGTCCTGGAACAACAACACCGAGAACGCCGAACGGCCACCAGGCGTCGCGCCCAGGCCCTTTTCATTGAAGGTCTGCAAAACGATGGCGGTGGAAGACAGGGACAGCAGCAGGCCCACGGCAATCGCCATGCGCCAGTCCAGGCCCAGCGCCAGCGCCGCCGCCGCAAACACCGAAGCAGTGATGGCGACCTGCAGGCCGCCGAGGCCCAGCAGGCGGTTGCGCATGGTCCACAGCATGCGCGGTTCGAGCTCGAGACCGACCAGGAACAGCATCATCACCACGCCAAATTCCGCAAAGTGCTGGATTTCCGTGGTCTCGCTACCCACCAGGCCCAGCACCGGGCCAATCACCACGCCCGCCACCAGGTAGCCCAGCACCGATCCCAGCCCCAGGCGCTTGGCGACTGGCACAGCGATGCAGGCCGCGCACAGGTAGATAAAGGCGCTCAACAGATAACCGGTCATTGGGCCGCTCCCGCCTGGTCCAGGCCCGCGTCCGCCAGGTAGTGCTGAAGCTGGTCGAAGTCACGGGCCCGCGGTGGCTCAAGCTGGCCCGCCTGTAGCTGTTTCAGCAACCGCTGCCAGCCCTGCACATGACTATCGACGCGGCCTTCCTCCAGCGCGGTGCGAGAACCAAACAGCCCGAAGGGCGGCAGGTACTGCATGCCACAGAGGGTGGCGGTTTGCTCCAACGGCCGCAGCAGTTCACGGACGCTGTAGTGGTTGTAACCCTGCTCCTGGTAGGCGCTCTCGCCGCCGCCGGCGGTGAAGGCGCACAGGAACCACTTGCCGCGCAGCTCAGTGCCTTCATGGCCATAGGCAAAGCCGTGTTCCAACACCAGGTCCTGCCACTCCTTGAGTATGGCCGGGGTGGAATACCAGTACATGGGGAACATGAACACGACGACGTCGTGCTCGCGCAGGCGCCGCTGTTCGCGATCGATATCGATGCGGAAACTGGGGTACTCAGCATAGAGGTCAACCACGGTGATGCCCTCCACCTGGCGCGATGCGAGCAACAGGTCTGCATTCACCTCGGAGCGCTCCAGGGAAGGGTGTGCGAACAGCAGCAGGATATTTTTGTCAGCAGGCATATCCGGGGTCACAGAGTCAGGGCGTGTGAAATTATTCAGAAGGTATACGCAGGCGCAAGGAAAAGGTGCTGCGGGCGTTGATCGTAAAAGGCGATGGTGAATGGCCAAGTCTGCCAGATCACGGGAAATAGGATATGCTTGATCGCTTAAAACTTCGTCTGCATAAGGCTGGAACCCATGGGCAATGCACCGACTGACCTGACCGACATCTCCGACCTGCAAGCCGTCTACACGGCCCTGAACCGGGTCCAGGCCATTATCGAGTTCGAACTCGACGGCACCGTCATTAACGCCAACCAGAACTTTCTCGACCTGTTCGGCTACGAACTGGCCGAAATCGTCGGCAAGTCCCATGCGATTTTTTGCCGCCCCGACTATGCCGCCTCCGATGAGTACGCTGAATTCTGGCAAAAGCTCGGCAGCGGAGATTATTTCTGCGAGGAGTTCAAGCGCGTTACCAAGGACGGCAGCGAGGTCTGGCTGCGCGCTTCCTACAACCCGGTGTTTGACGCCGATGGCAATCCCATCAAGGTGGTGAAATTCGCCACCAACATTACGACCGAGAAACGTGCCAGCGCCAAGTTCGACAGCATCGTCAAAGCCCTGGACCGCTCCCAGGCCGTGTGCGAGTTCGGCCTGGACGGCATCATCACCGACGCCAACAGCCTGTTCCTCAATCTGATGGGCTATGAAAAATCCGAGGTAGTGGGCCAGCACCACCGTATTTTCTGCAGCCCCAGCTACGCGGAGTCCTCCGAGTACGATGAATTCTGGCACAAGCTGCGCCAGGGCAAGGCATTCACCGGCGAGTTCAAGCGGGTCAGCAAGGACGG
>JANQIO010000126.1 GCA_028282105.1 Halieaceae bacterium
CTCGGCGTTTTTTTTGGTGATCTGAGTACGTCTCTCCGGCGAGCGCTTTGCGCTCACCGGAGGGCCGAGAGGACTAATCCGGCCAGTCAGCATAGCTGACTGGCGTTCGCCAGCACACGTTGCTGCGCAACGTAAGCGTTTGGCTCACCCTCTCCTGGGCACCATATTTATTAAAGACGCCGAGTTACTCGTAACTCGGCGTTTTTTTTGGTGATCTGAGTACGTCTCTCCGGCGAGCGCTTTGCGCTCACCGGAGAGCCGAGAGGACTAATCCAGCCGCTCAGCACAGCCTGCGCGGCCCGACTGACCGGCGTTCGCCAGCACACGTTGCTGCGCAACGTAAACGTTTGGCTCACCCTCTCCTGGGCGTGCCACTAGGTGGTGGGGCTGGAGTCGCTGCTAGATCGAGGGGGCATTGATGCGCGCTGGCGCGCTGCAATGCCTGGGGGCAGCGAAGAACTGCTTCGCTTTGAGCGCTTCGCGCTCTCGCGCAGCTGGCTGGGTTTTTCTTTGCACCGGGGTTTTCCGTTATGCTTTGAGGATAAGTATAAGGACAAGCCCTATGCGCATTGCTCTCCTCTTTGTTCTCTCGCTGGTTTCTGTTGCTTCGCTGGCTGCTGATAAGCAGTTGTTGTGGGGGGATACGCATTTGCATACGAGTTATTCGTTTGATGCTTATACCAACAACAACTTTACGGCGGATCCGCATGTGGCTTATCGGTATGCGCGGGGGGAGCCGGTGGTGCATCCGGGGAATCGGGCGCGGGTGCAGATTGAGACGCCGTTGGATTTTCTGGTGGTGTCGGATCACGCGGAGTTTCTCGGGGTGATTCGGCATATTCACCGGGAGGGGGTCGATACCAGTGAGCTGGGGCTGTGGGACAGCCTGAAGGCGGAGTTTGCGGCCTGGTACTTGAACCGGCGGCTGGATGAGCGGGACGCGGCGCAGCTGTTCAGGGATATCCTGCCGCCGCCGAAATCGGTGCGGGAGGCCGCCGAAGACAATACGGTGGGTGGCAATACCAATATCCTGCCGGAGATGATGTGGGTGCAGATTGATACCTGGCGCTCGCAGACGGAGCTGGCGGATGAGTACTACCGGCCCGGTGAGTTCAGCACCTTTATCGGCTGGGAGTGGAGTTCGACCCCGGGGGGCGCCAACCTGCACCGGGTGGTATTCACCGACGGTGATGCCGAGGTCGGCCAGAGTTTCCACCCCTATCGGCTGCTCGACAGTCAGTACCCGGAGGACCTGTGGGCCTGGCTGGAGGAGACCAGTGCCGCCACCGGCGCGGACTTTCTTTCCATTCCCCACAACTCCAACCTGTCCAAGGGCTTCATGTTCGATACCACCCGACTGCGGGGTACCGAGTTCGACAGCGCCTACATCGAGCTGCGGCGGCGCTGGGAACCGGTCACCGAGGTCACCCAGTTGAAGGGCGATTCCGAGACCCACCCGGATCTGTCACCGGATGACGAGTTTGCCGACTTCGAGGAATTCCCGTTCTACCTGCAGGTCAACCAGAGCCCCTACCAGGCAGGGCCCGGTGACTACATGCGCACGGCACTGATGCGCGGCCTGTCCCTGGAGCAAAAGTATGGCGCCAACCCCTACCAGTTCGGCGTGATCGGCTCTACCGATGCGCACACCAGCATCGCCAGCGCCGAGGAGGACAACTTCTGGGGCAAGATGGCGACGGATTCGATTCCCGAGAACAAAAGCCGGGAGTGGGAAGAAGGCGTGCCTTCTCCGGACGGCTGGGCCATGTCGGCCGCAGGCCTCGCCGCCGTGTGGGCGCAGGAGAACACCCGCGAGAGCATTATGGACGCCATGCAGCGTCGCGAGGTGTACGCCACCACCGGGCCGCGTATTCGCCTGCAGTTCTTCGCTGCCAACGACTTCGGCGAGCTAAACCTGGACTCGGCGACACTTTACGACGAGGCGACCAGCGCCGGCACCGCCATGGGCGGAGAGCTGGTGGCAGTCGAGACCGCACCGGAGTTTATCGTGCTGGCCGACAAGGACCCACTGGGCGCCAACCTCGACCGCATCCAGATCGTCAAAGGCTGGCTGGATGCCCAGGGGCAAGAGCGCGAGCGGGTCTATGACGTGAGCTGGTCCGATGATCGCGAGCCGGACGCCAACGGCAAACTGCCCGCTGTGGGCAACAGCGTCGATATGAAGACCGGCGCGGTGGACAACAGCATCGGTGCGCCGCAGCTCAGCGCGCGCTGGAGCGACCCGGACTATGTTGCCGGCCAGCCTGCCTTCTACTACGTACGCGTGTTACAGATTCCCACGGCCCGGCATTCCTACCTGGATGCGCTGGCACTGGGGCAGGCCGCAGCCCGCGACCATCCCGATACGCTCCAGGAGCGGGCCTACTCTTCGCCGATCTGGCTGAAGCCGGCACTCTAGTCGGGCACCCTAGTCGGGCACCCTAGCCGGCCACCCTCGTCCGGTACCCCTAGCCGGGCGCCCTAGTTGATTGCCGCCTGCAGCAGGTCCAGCAGGCGAATCTGCAGCCAGCTCAGGTCTTCTGATGCCAGCGGGCGGCTGTTGAGCTCCAGGTAGCGCGCCTCGTCGCTGTAGTTGGGCCAGGTGGGCAGGCCGCTGCCGTTGGGATTGCCACTGCGGGCGAAGTTGACCCAGTACGCCTGCACCAGGTTGTGCACAGCGCGGTCCTCGGGGTGTGATGGCACATTGTTACCGAATACGAAGGGAATCTCCGCTGCGTGGTAGGCGCCCAATTGCTCACCCCAGAAATCGTTGGGAACGTGGGTGAAAAAGTAGAGCCAGGCCGGCGCGCCCGCCGCCTCACTCAACTCCGCCCAGGTATGCATATTCCAGCCAAATACCGCATCGCGCCAGAAATCCATATAGGGCCGCTGTGAGCCAGGCTGCTCCGGGTAAGCCCAGATCAGCGGTAGCGCCGCCGGGCCGGCAAAGGACCACAGCCCTTCCTCAAACTCCGTCTGGGTGCGAAAGATACCGGGGAAATCCGGATACAGGGCGAAACTGGTGGCCTCGTCCCGGTTGTAGCCCAGCAGGGTGGGCACCCTGGCGAATTGACCCTGCTCATACAGCGATATGAGCTGTGCCGGGATCAGGCGGCCGTCCACGATCGGTCCCAACTGGGCGCCGGAGGCCTCCAGCGCCGCAAAGGCCTGCAGCAGGCTTGCCGCAGGTATATCGCGCAACGCCGTCAGTGTGTCGGCATCAAGCCGCTCACCCAGTTGCTGGCCCACGCGATGAGCCTCGGCCAGCTCCGGTTGGCGCATGAAGAAGGCGCCGCTCTGGCCAATGGCGCCGTGCACCAGCCCATCCACTTCCGAGGTGGCCAGCAACTGGTTGACGGCACTGGAGCCCGCGGACTCGCCAAACACGGTCACCCGGCCGGGGTCACCGCCAAAGGCGGCAATGTTGTCGCGCACCCACTCCAGGGCCGCCAGTTGGTCCATCAGGCCATAGTTGCCGGAACTGCCACCCTGCTCCGCCGACAGCGCCGGGTGGGCCAGGTAGCCGAACACATTGAGCCGGTAGTTGAAGGTCACCACGACGACACCCTGGCCGGCCAGCGCACTGCCGTCGTACACCGACAGGCCGCCACTGCCGCGGGTGAAGTTGCCGCCGTGAATCCACACCATCACTGGCAGCCCATCCGCGTCAGCCGGCGCCCAGACATTCAGGTACAGGCAGTCTTCCGATTCGGCGGCCGGGGCCTGCAGGTAGGGGCTGCCCGCCGGGTAAGCGGTTTGCGGGCACTGGGGGCCATAACGCCGGGCATCCCGGGGACCCTGCCATTGAGGTGCGGTGCCAGGGGCGCGCCAGCGGCGCTCACCCACCGGGGCAGCGGCATAGGGAATCCCCAGGTAGTGGTGGACGCCGTCCTGGCTGTCACCCAGCAAGCGGCCCTGGGGAAGGTCCAACTCGGACGCCAGCACCGGCGCCGTGGTTATCCCCAGAAGAAGACAGAGCAATGCCAGCATGGCGCCGGCGAATGGCGGGCAGGCGCTGCTGCGACCGGCCCTCCGGGTGCGACCCGTCACGGGTGGCATGAGGTTCCATCCTGCTATTTTTCGTTACGACCGCGTGACAATAGCATGACAGAACGATGAAGGGAGGCGTGCGGGGCGCCGATCAAAAAAGCTTCACAAATCGACGATTGCACGCCCCGCCTGCAGGGCTGGAAGCTCCAGCAAGCCTGCGCGCACACGCCCGTCAGAGTGACCAGCGGCGGAGGGGACTGCGCCGCTGCCCCTATTCGCTACCCTCACTCGATTCTGAAGAGAACCGGCCCCAGAAATCGCCGAACCACTTCCGCAGGAATCTGGACTGCGGGTCCTCAGCCACGGCGACCGGTTCCACCTGTACGTTGAGCTGATAGCCGCGCTCATAGATCCGCGGTGTCGGCCCATTC
>JANQIO010000171.1 GCA_028282105.1 Halieaceae bacterium
CGCGCGCCGCGCTTGCGCACCAATAGCTGCACCAGTTCCGCATAACGCGGGGCGCTGGGCCCCCACTGTGGGCAGACACTCGCGAAAACCACCAGCCCCACGGAGGCGCCGGCCAGCATCTCTGCGGTGATGACACCGCCGGTGTAGAGACCTATGGCGCCGAAAAGTACGGCAAGACAAAAGCCCCGTAAACAGATTGCCTGTGTTACCCGCCACTCAGCGCGTTCAATCAGCGCCAGTTCCTGTTCGTCAAAATCCATTCACACCGTCCATGTTCGCTCAGATTTACCTATCGACGTAGCCGAAATTCTTATAGCGCCTGCCATCCGTATCCCTGGCGCGCGATCAGTATAGTCCTGTGTTTTAAGGGGTTTCTGCTCACATCCACCACAACTGCCAGTTTGTTGCCCTTGTGACCCACAAATCTCCAAAACCTGGTTGCCCAGTGCCAGTAACGTGCAGTCATCCATGCCGGGGGCTGACGAACGCAGCGGGCAGGCTATGCTTGTAGGAACCAGGAAGGGAGGACCCTCGACAATGGATTGTCTGAACGCTGCTTCCAAACGCCCGCACGGCCCGTTGACTCTGCTGACGCTGTGCGCACTGCTACTGATCCCACCTCCGGCTGCGACCGACCCCTTGCCTGTTGAACTGTATGCGCGACTGCCGGAACTCAGCCATCCTGTCCTGTCCCCGGACGGCGAGTACTTCGCCGCCGAAATGAGCTACCGGGGCGGGCGGGTGCTGGTGGTGCGCGATATCTATGGCCGGGAACCGCCGGCCATTGTTCAGCCCGGCGAGGTCAAGCTCCATCGTTATGAATGGGTCTCCAAGGACCGGCTGGTGCTGCATGTGCGAGCCGTCGGCAAGGTATACAACTTCCTGTTCAACTACACACGCTTGCTGAGCGTTGATAAACAGGGCAGCAACGTTGTGCAGTTCAAGATGCGCGCCAATGAGGGCGGGTTTTTCTATGGCTCACCCCATATCGTGTCCCGGCTGCCGGACGATCCCGATCATGTCCTTGCGGTGCTGAATGACAAATACGGCCGCTATGGCTTCCCCGAGGTGGAACGGGTGAACATCCATACCGGTCAGGGCAAGCTGGCCCAGCGCAATGTCCGGGACATCCAGCGCTGGTTGGCGGATGACAGCGGCGCGCTGCGCATTGGCTTCGCTCTGCCCAACATGGGCTTTGGCAAGCGCGGCTCCCAGGCGACGATTTACCACCGTGCCAGTGAGGACGCCGAGTGGGAAGTTGTCCAGAAAGCCGGCGTGTTCGCCGGGGAGCTGATGCGCCCCATCGCCTTCGATCCCAACGATGACAGGGTGCTACTGGTCTCCAGCTCTGATCTTGAGCGCACCTCACTGATGGAAGATGAAGCGACCATTCATCGCTACGACCTGGAAGCCGGCGATTTTGCCGGCACCTACGTAAACCAGGACCTGGTCGACATCGCAGCCATGGTGCGGGAACAGACCGGCGTCGCGCGCGCCTACATCACATCCCGGGATGATGACGACAATCGCATGATCATCGCCACCTACAGCGACGTGAACCCACCTCGCTATTACCTCTACGAGCGCGACGAGAATCGCCTTTCCCCGCTGGGTGGCCACTACCCCAAGCTCGAGAGCAGCCCGCTGGCCGCCATGCACAGCGTGGAATACACGGCGCGGGACGGGCGCAACATTCCCGGTTTCCTGACGCTGCCGCCCGGGGGCACGGGTAAACCGCCGCTGGTGGTATACCCCCACGGCGGCCCCTGGGCCCGCGATTACTGGGGCTTCGAAAACTACGTGCAGTTTCTCGCCAGCCGCGGCTACGCCGTATTTCAGCCACAGTTTCGCGGCTCTACCGGATTCGGTACCGAGCACCTCGAAGCGGGCTACGGCGAATGGGGCCGAGCTATCCAGGACGATATCACCGACGGCGTCAGCTGGCTGATCGCCGAAGGCAAGGTCGACCCGCAGCGCATCTGCATCTACGGGGCCAGCTTCGGCGGCTACGCCGCCGCCATGGGCGCGGTGCAAACACCCGAACTCTACCGCTGCGCCATTACCGAGAACGGCGTGCTGGACCTGAAGAAACTCGTGAAAGAGGCCCGCTACATGCCGCTGGGTGATGCCAACCTGGCGATGTGGAACGACCCGGAAAACGTCGAACCGAATTCGCCGTATCACCAGTACAGGAAAATCCGCATTCCCATGCTGGTGATCGCCAGCGACATGGACACCGTGGTTCCCTGGGTGGATCACTCCAAGCGTTTTTACAAGCGCCTGAAAAAGCTGGATGTAGAGTCGGAGTTACTGCTACTGGAGGGCGGCGAGCACTGGCGCACCGACGACGCCATTGAGCTCAGGAAGATGGAGGCCATCATCGCTTTCCTGGATCGCCACATCGGCGACTAGCCAGGCAGTATCTTCCGGAAAGTGAGGTTGACCCGGGGGCCACAGGGCCGGGCCTGCTTGGCCATGCCGTGGTGCCAGTTCTGCTGGGTCTGCCCAGCCATCACCAGCAGGCTGCCGTGGGCCAGCGGCAGTTTCACCGAATCCACCGCTCTATCGTGGCGGCGCTTGAAGCGCAGCGGGCGCCGCTCACCAAAGCTGAGTGAAGCGATCACCGGTGCCGGGCCCAGTTCAGGCTCGTCATCGGCGTGCATGCCCATGCTGTCGCGATGGTCCCGGTAATAGTTGAGCAGCACGCTGTTGAAACCCGCCTCGCAGATCGTTTCCACCTGTGACCTGATGGCTTGCAATAGAGGCGTCCAGGCCAGCGGCTCCAGCGCAAGCCCGGAATACCGGTAGTGCGCCTCACTGTCTCCATACCAGGCGTGCAGGCGCGGTTGCAGGTGGGTCTTGCCGAACAGGGTGATGGGGTCCTGGCGCCAGGGGGTCTGCTCGATCAACAGCGCCAGGCATTCGTCTGCACCCGGCTGAAGCGGAATCTGCGGCCAGTATTCGACATGCGCATCCAGCATAGGAATCCGCTGGACTGCAGCGTCCGCAAACAGGGATAACGAGGTATCATCCATGGCCCCAGTATATCCGGACGGACCCGCAATGATTGACCTGCGCAGCGACACTGTCACACTCCCCACGCCCGGCATGCGCGACGCCATGCAGGCTGCCGAGCTGGGTGACGATGTCTACGGTGAGGACCCCACTGTGAACGCTCTGGAGGCCTACGCCGCCGAGCTCACCGGCAAGCAAGCCGCAGTCTTTGCCCCCTCCGGCACCCAGACCAATCTGATTGCCCTGTTGAGCCACTGCCAGCGCGGCCACGAGTACATCGTCGGTTTCAGCGCCCATACCTATCGCTACGAGGGCGGTGGCGCGGCGGTGCTGGGCGGCATTCAGCCCTGCCCGCTGCCCTTCAACGAGCGTGGCGAACTGCCGCTGGAGGCGGTGAAAGCCTCCATCAAGCCCGATGACTCCCACTTCGCTATCACCCGTCTGCTATGCCTGGAAAACACCACCGACGGCAAGGTGCTGTCGCTGGACTATATGGCCGAGGCCAGCGCCCTGGCCCAGCGTCACGGCCTCGGCCGTCACCTGGACGGCGCCCGGGTCTGCAACGCCGCGGTAGCGCTGGGCGTGCCGCTGCGGGATATCGCTCAACACTTCGATACGGTGTCGATCTGCCTGTCAAAAGGGCTGGCGGCGCCGGTGGGCTCGGTGTTGGTGGGTGATGCCGAGACCATTGCCCGGGCCCGGCGCTGGCGCAAGATGGTCGGCGGCGGCATGCGCCAGGCGGGTGTAATTGCCGCCGCCGGGCTCTACGCGCTGCAGCACAACATCGAACGCCTGGCAGAAGATCATGCCCGCGCGGCGCGGGTGGCCACGGCACTGGCAGACCTGCCCTGGTGGCAACTGGCCCATGAACCACAGACCAATATGCTGTTTCTGGACAGCGGCATCGACGTGACGCCACTGATTGAGCACCTGGCCGCTGCCGGTATCACGATCAACGGCCACCGCTGGGTGTTCCATCAGGATGTTACCGATGAGGGTGCAGAGGCGCTGATCGAAGCCTGCCGCAGCTTCTGAAGGCAGACTACTCGGTCAGCAAGCCGGCGAGTTCCGCGCGCTTGTCGGCGCCGAAATCCAGCGCTTCCTCGATAAAGCCGAGCACGCTGCCGTGGCGTTGATGCATCAGCGCCAGCGCCCCTCCCAGGTAGTCTCGCTCCACCTGCATGAGCTTGCGCAGGGCGTCCCCGTTGATATCCATGCCCGGCACAGGTGCCTCGGTGACGCCATCCACCAGGCCTTCCACATAGTTGGCGGTAATATGATTGGTGGCGAGGTAATCGTGCATCACGGTGTCTTCGTCCGCGCCCAGGGCAAACAGCGTCATGGCGGCGGCAAAGCCGACCCGGTCCTTGCCGGCGGAGCAGTGAAACACCAGCGGATAGCGGTGCTCCTCCAGCAGCAGGTGCAGGAAGTCCCCGAACACGGTGCTGAACACGTCCACGAATTGCCGATTGGCGACGCGCAGAAATTCCACGGCATCCTCGGGCCCCATCTCGCCGCGCTCCAGGCTGCGGCGCAGGGTCACCACGTCGGCGGCCTCAGCGCTGACCGGTAGCCACAGTTGTTCCACCGCCGGGTTGTCGACCCGGTCGAGGATTTCCGCGCGTTCTTCCTGCCGGCGCAGGTCCACCACCGTGCGCAGGCTGATCTCATCCAGCAGTTGCTGGTCGGCGTCGGTCAGCCGCCCGAGGTGGTCGGAGCGGAACAGCTTGCCGCTGCGCACCTGACGCCCGCCTTCTAGCGGGTAGCCGCCCATGTCGCGAAAATTGTGGGCGCCTTCAAAATCCAGTTTGGTCGGTAGGTGGTTCATCCAGAGAGACTAGCTCGCGCTGGTTACAAATAGAATGTGAATTCTCCAGTGCATTTCAGCACTGTTGTACGCAATCTCCGCCGACAGTATTCGTCATCCCCGCGCAGGCGGGGATCCAGTGCTTTTGTAACCCACTGGATTCCCGCCTGCGCGGGAATGACAGAACAGCGCCGCAGCCATCGAATCGCACCGGCAGAACCGGCCGGCAAACGCGGGCGCTAGGCCGCCGCAGCCGGATCGGCAGCCTGCTCCGGCGCCGGCGCGCCGTTGACGCCCGGCCAACGCGAACCGGAGATGGTGTCGGCGAAGGGCAGGAAACCATCCGGATCCAGGGGACCGGCCAGTGAGATCTGGCGATCCAGGAAGATGGGCCACCACAGGTGAGCCGAGACCTGCTCACGCATCGGCAGCTTGCTGGCCAGCGGATCCCAGGGGCTCTCGCGCAGGGTCAGGGTGCCGTTCACCTTCTCGCGGTGCGCGGTGCCGTACTTGCTCATCACATGCACCACGTGGGGCGGGAAGTCATAGCCGGTGGCCGGGCCGCCAACGCTGACCGCGCGGGACACCTTGATCCACCACTCGTTCTGTACCCACTCATCCTGGGGGTCAGCCTCGCCGGTGGACTCGCCTTCAAACTCCACGAAGGTGTAGCC
>JANQIO010000199.1 GCA_028282105.1 Halieaceae bacterium
CACGTCCAGCAGGTAGCCGCTGGGGGCCTCGCGCAGGTCGTCGGTGTTGGGCTTGAAAGACAGGCCCCACACTGCGATGCGGTACTTGGAAAGATCTGCCCCCAGGCAGTTCAGCACGCGCTCACCCAGCTTGTTCTTCTGGCGCTGGTTGGTGTCGTGCACGGCGGTGATGATCGGCGCGCCCTGGCCGTGCTCCTTGGCCAGGTGTTTCAGCGCCCGGATGTCCTTGGGAAAGCAGGAGCCACCGTAGCCGGCGCCCGGGTAGATGAACTGGTAGCCGATACGCGGGTCGGCGCCGATGCCGCGGCGCACTTCCTCGATGTCGGCGCCCACCGCCTCGGCGATGTTCGACATCTCGTTGATAAAGCTGATTTTGGTCGCCAGCATGGCGTTGGCGGCGTACTTGGTCATCTCCGCGCTGCGCTGGTCCATGATCATCAGCTTGTCGCGGTTGCGGTTGTAGGCCTGGTACATGATGCGCAGCTCGTCGATGGCCTGCTCGGAATCCGAGCCGATGACAATGCGATCCGGGCGAGTGGCGTCGGCCACCGCCGAGCCTTCCTTGAGAAATTCCGGGTTGGAGACCACGTCGAAGGGAATGTCTTCACCGCGCTCGGCCAGGGCCGCGGCAATCGCCGCCTTGACCTTGTCAGCGGTGCCCACCGGCACGGTGGACTTGGTGATCACCACCTTGCGCTCGGTCATGTGCTGGCCAATGGTGGTGGCCACGTCCAGTACGTACTGGAGATCGGCGGCGCCATCCATATCCGACGGCGTGCCGACGGCAATAAACAGAAAGGTTCCGGCCCTGATGGCAACGCCCGCATTATCGGTGAAGTTCAGCAGCTTGTTGTCGATGGCTTCCTGCATCATTGGCGCCAGGCCGGGCTCGTAGAAGGGCACGGTGCCCGCTTTCAGTTCCTTGACCCGCTCCTTGTCCACGTCCATGCAGGTGACCTTGTGGCCGACATCCGCCAAAACGGCGGCCTGCACCAGGCCCACGTAGCCGCTGCCAAATACGCTGATATCCATGCTGATTCCGGTTGCTGGTAAAAAAGCGGCAGTTTATGTCAGCTTTGTTACAAGATTGCTAAAACCGCCACGCCGGGCGACGACCGGCCGGGCTGGGGTGGGGGAGGGCTGTTCAGCCCTCGAGGACGCCCCGGAAATAGGCGATGGTCCTCTCCAGCCCCTGGGCCAGCGGCACCGTGGGCTCCCAGCCGAGCTGCTGTTTGGCGCGGGTAATGTCCGGCTGGCGCTGCATGGGGTCATCTTCCGGCAGCGGTTCGAACACCAGCTCGGACTTCGAGTCCGTCATCTCGATCACGGTTTCCGCGAGCTGGCGGATAGTGAACTCGCCGGGGTTGCCCAGGTTGATGGGCCCGGTGACCTCGTGGGGGGTGTCCATCAGCCTTACAAAGCCTTCGATCAGGTCATCCACGTAGCAGAAAGAGCGGGTTTGCTGACCTTCGCCGTAGATGGTGATGGGGACACCCTTCAGGGCCTGCACGATGAAGTTGGACACCACGCGCCCATCGTTAGCGTGCATATAGGGGCCGTAGGTGTTGAAGATGCGCGCCACCTTGATGGGCATGTCGTGCTGGCGGCGGTAGTCGAAGAACAGGGTCTCGGCGCAGCGCTTGCCCTCGTCGTAGCAACTGCGGAAACCGATCGGGTTGACGTTGCCCCAGTAGTCCTCGGTCTGCGGGTGCACGGCGGGGTCGCCGTACACCTCCGAGGTGGAGGCCTGCATGATTTTGGCGCCGGTGCGCTTGGCCAGGCCCAGCATATTGATGGCACCGTGCACGCTGGTCTTGGTGGTTTGCACCGGATCGTGCTGGTAGTGAATGGGGGAGGCGGGGCAGGCCAGGTTGTAGATCTCGTCCACCTCGATATACAGCGGGAAGGTGACATCGTGGCGGATAAATTCGAACAGCGGGTTGTCCAGCAGCGGCACGATATTGCGTTTGCTGCCCGTGAAGAAGTTATCGATACAGATGACCTCGTGGCCCATGTCCAGCAGCCTGGTGCACAGGTGCGTGCCCAGGAAGCCGGCGCCTCCGGTGACCAGCACGCGCATTTGTTCGGTTTTCAATGGTTTAACCCCGGTGAATCAGCGCGGCAGTATAGCACCGTGATTCCGGCGTGCAGCCCGGCGTTTTACCTTAATTCCCGTGGGTGTTTATGGTACTGCGAGTCGCGAGGCGGTAGACTTCGCCTCTTTAACGCAGACTGATTTTTGGGCGCCGGCCCGGGGGACGTGCATGTTCGATGCAAACCAGACCATCGCTGGATACGACGAGGAATTGTGGCAGGCCATCCAGGCGGAAAATCGCCGCCAGGAAGAGCATATCGAGCTGATTGCGTCTGAGAATTACGCCAGCCCGCGGGTGATGGAAGCCCAGGGCGGCACCATGACCAACAAGTACGCCGAGGGCTACCCCCACAAGCGCTACTACGGCGGCTGCGAGTATGTAGATGTCGCCGAAGAGCTGGCCGCCGAGCGCGTCAAGCAACTGTTTGGCGCGAACTACGCCAACGTGCAGCCTCACTCCGGCTCCCAGGCCAACGGCGCGGTCTTCCAGGCGCTGATCAGCCCCGGTGACACTATCCTCGGCATGAGCCTGGCCGACGGCGGCCACCTGACCCACGGCGCCAAACCCAATTTCTCCGGCAAGCACTACAACGCCATCCAGTACGGCATCAATCACGATACCGGCCTGCTGGACTACGACGAGATCCAGAAGCTGGCCACCGAGCACCAGCCGAAAATGATCATCGCCGGTTTCTCCGCTTACTCGCGGGTGATGGACTGGGCGAAGTTCCGCGAAATCGCTGATTCCGTCGGCGCCTACCTGCTGGTGGATATGGCCCACGTGGCCGGCCTGATCGCCGCCGGCGAATACCCCAACCCGGTGCCCCATGCCCATGTGGTGACCTCCACCACACACAAGACCCTGCGCGGCCCGCGCGGCGGCATCATCCTCTCCAATGCCGGTGAGGAGATCGAGAAGAAGCTCAATTCCGCGGTGTTCCCCGGTCGCCAGGGCGGCCCGCTGATGCACGTGATCGCCGCCAAGGCGGTGGCCTTCAGGGAGGCCCTGGAGCCCGGCTTCAAGGACTACCAGCAGCAGGTAGTGGCCAACGCCCGCGCGATGGCGGCCACGTTTATCGAGCGCGGCATCGACATCGTCAGCGGCGGCACCGACAACCACCTGATGCTGGTGAACCTTATCGGCAAGGACTACACCGGCAAGGATGCAGACGAGGCCCTGGGCCGCGCCAACATCACCGTTAACAAGAACGCGGTGCCCAACGACCCGCGTTCGCCGTTTATCACCTCTGGCCTGCGGGTCGGCACGCCGGCCATTACCACTCGCGGTTTCGGCGAGCAGGAGACCATCGACCTCACCCACTGGATGTGCGATGTGCTGGCGAGCCTGGAGAACGGCAGCAGCGAGCAGGTGATCGCCGAGGTGAAGCAGAAGGTGCTGGACGTCTGCGCCCGCTTCCCGGTGTACGGCGACGCGGTATCCCAGGCCGCAGCCCCCATGGCCGCGCAAGGCTAGCCTACCCGCCGGGGCGTTTGCCCCAGGCCCACGAACAAGGCGCGGAAACGCGCCTTTTTTGTTACACTTCAAGGCGTTACGGCACATTCTGCCGCCACAAACACGATAAAGAGCCCGCCATGCATTGCCCCTTTTGTGGAGCCGACGACACCAAGGTTATCGACTCCCGCCTGGTTGCCGAGGGCGACCAGGTACGCCGTCGCCGCGAGTGCCTGAGCTGCTTCGAGCGCTTCACCACCTATGAGGTGGCGGAACTGATGATGCCCAAGATCATCAAGCACAACGGCAACCGTGAGCCCTTCAACGAGGACAAGATGCGTAGCGGCATCCTGCGCGCGCTGGAAAAGCGCCCGGTAAGCGTGGAGGAGATTGAGGCCGCCATCACCGGCATCAAGCACGCCCTGCAGGCCACTGGCGAGCGGGAAGTGAAATCCCGGGTGGTGGGCGAGCTGGTCATGGACGCCCTGCGCGACCTGGACGAAGTGGCCTATGTGCGCTTTGCCAGCGTCTACCGCAGCTTCCAGGACCTGGCCGAGTTCCAGGCCGAAATCACCCGCCTGCAGGAAGCCGCCCCCGCGACGGAAACCGCCGAGTGAAAACAACAGCACCCGCAAAAAACCGGTCAGAAAAAAAGGGGTCAGAGCCCTTTTTGTCAAAAAGGGCTCTGACCCCTTTTTTCCGGACCCCGTTATTGACTCCGTTCCCGGCTTAACACCGTCCAGCGATGCCCACCCCCTTCGACACCCGGATGATGGCCCGCGCCCTGCAATTGGCGCGCACGGCCCGCTACCGCACCCGCCCCAATCCCGCGGTGGGCTGCGTGCTGGTGCTGGATGGCGAGGTTATCGGTGAAGGCGCGACCCAGCCCGCCGGGGATAACCACGGCGAGATCGAGGCGCTGAATGCCGCCCGTGCCGCCGGCGTCGACCCGCGGGGCGCCACTGCCTATGTGACCCTGGAACCCTGCAGCCATACCGGCAAGACCGGCCCCTGTTCCACCGCCTTGATCGAGGCAGGCATCAGCCGCGCCGTGATCGCCCTGCAGGACCCGAACCCGGCAGTGGGTGGCAGCGGCATCAGGGCGCTGGCGGAGGCGGGTGTGCAGGTGGAACTGGGCCTGCTGGAAGCTGAGGCGGAAGCCGTTAACCCCGGCTTCCTGAAACGTATGCGCACCGGGCTGCCCCTGCTGCGAGTCAAACTGGCCGCCAGCCTCGATGGCCGAACCGCCATGGCCAGCGGCGAAAGCCAGTGGATTACCGGCCCCGCCGCCCGCGCCGATGTGCAGCGCTGGCGCGGCCGTTCCGGCGCCATCGTCACCGGCGTGGATACCTTAATCGCCGACAACCCCGCGCTGACCGTGCGCGACCCGGCGCTGGATATTCCCAGCCAGCCCCTGCGCGTGGTGCTGGATTCCAGCCTGCGAACCCCGGCAGATGCCGCGTTGTTCGATCAGCCCGGCGATATTCTGATTGTCTGCCGGGAACGCAGCGCTGCCGCAGACGCCCTGGAGACCGCCGGCGCCGAAGTGCTGGCGCTGCCGGGTAGTGAGCGCATTGACCTGCCCGCCGTGCTGGCTCTGCTGGGGCAGCGGGAAGTGAATGAAGTTCTGGTAGAATGCGGCCCCCGTTTGGCCGGCGCCTTCCTGGAACAGGGGCTGGTGGACGAGCTGGTGGTGTATACCGCCCCCACTTTGCTGGGCAGCAGTGCGAGGCCGCTGGTGGATCTGCCAATTGACGTCATGCAGGACCAGCGCCGGCTGGCATTGAAAGATGTGCGCCGGGTG
>JANQIO010000221.1 GCA_028282105.1 Halieaceae bacterium
GCCCACTCCTCCAGCCAGTAACGCGCCACCAGCCCGGCATGGTAGCTAGTGCCACAGGCCACGATCTGCACGCCGCGAATGGTGGGGAACAACTCGGCGGCCTGCGCCCCAAAGGCGGCATCCAGCACCCTGTAATCCAGCTCGCCCTCCGCTGGCAGCACGCTGGCGAGCGTGTCTGCGATCACCTGAGGCTGCTCGAAGATCTCTTTGTACATGAAGTGGGAGTGCTCACCTCGGTCCACCACTTCCACAGTGTCCGACAGGCTCTCCAGCGGGCGCTCTACCGGTACGCCACCGCTGTCGACAATCTCCCGCGACATGGGCGTAAGCAGGGCGACGTCGCCGTCTTCCAGGTACACAAAGCTATCGGTCACCTGGCGCAGAGCCAGCTGGTCCGAGGCCAGGAAGTGTTCGCCAATTCCCACGCCAATGACCAGCGGGCTGCCGCGTCGGGCGGCGACCACCTGCTCGGGATGATGCGCGTCGATGGCCGCCAGGGCGAAAGCACCCTCCAGCTGTGGCACCACCGCCAGCATGGCCTGCTTGAGGGTCGAGCCGGTCTCCAGCTGCTCGGCCAGCAGCAAGACCACCAGCTCGGAGTCGGTGGCGGACAGGGGTTCGTGACCCGCCGCCAGCAGCCGAGCGCGCAGGGCCTCGTGGTTCTCGATAATGCCGTTGTGCACCAGTGCCACCCGGTTGGCAGCGGTGTGGGGGTGGGCATTGGCCTGGCTGGGTTCGCCGTGGGTAGCCCAGCGGGTGTGGGCGATGCCCGTGCAACCGAGGATGGGCTGCTGCTTCTGGGCCTGTTCCAGGGCTGCCACCTTGCCCTGCTGCTTGTGCAACATCAGGCCGGCGTCGTGATCGATCAGAGCCAGGCCGGCGGAGTCGTAGCCCCGGTACTCGAGCCGTCGCAGGCCCTCGAGCAGAATATCGGACACTTCACGGCGAGCCGCCGCGCCAACGATTCCGCACATCTTAAGCGTCGCTCTCGGACGGGTCCCCGATTGAGGAGTCCTGTGCGCTGTCGGCGGCTTTTTTCTGCGGCCGCTTCCACCCGTGCAGGTTGCGCTGTCGGGCCCGGGAGATGGCCAGCTGGTTCCCGGGCACGGTCTTGGTAATGGTGGAGCCGGCCCCGACAAAGCCCCGGTCCTCTATCTCTACCGGGGCCACCAGGGTCGAGTTGGAGCCGACAAACACGCTGTTGCCGATCTGCGTGCGATGCTTGTTGGCGCCGTCGTAGTTGCAGGTGATGGTGCCGGCGCCGATATTGACACGCTCGCCCATATCCGTGTCGCCGATGTAACTCAGGTGGTTGACCTTGCTGCCGGCACCGATCTCGGAATTCTTGGTTTCCACGAAATTGCCGATGCGCACCGCTTCAGCGAGGCGGGTTTCCGGGCGCAGGCGGGCAAAGGGACCGATGACGCAGTTGGCAGCCGTGGCCACGCCTTCCATATGGGTAAAGGGTTTGATTTCGGTGCCCGCACCGACGACACAGTCAATCAATACACAGTTGGCGCCAATCTTAACGCCGTCAGCCAGTGAATTCGCACCTTCAAAAACGCAGTTCACATCGATAGAGACATCGCGGCCACATTCCAGGCTGCCGCGGATGTCCAGCCGGCTACCATCGGCCACACCCACACCCGACTGCAGCAACTCCGCAGCCAGCCGCCGCTGGTACTCACGCTCCACGCGGTTGAGCTGCACGCGATCATTGACGCCCAATACCTCGATCTCCGACGGAGCCGTAGCAGTGGCTACCGGGATGCCTTCCCGCAGCGCAAGACCGACGATATCGGGCAGGTAGTACTCGCCCTGGGCGTTGTTGTTACCCACCTGGGGCAGCAACTGCTTGAGGTGGTGGGCAGGGGCGGCGAGGATGCCAGTATTGATCTCGTTGATCAGCCGCTCCTTGGGTATTGCATCGCGCTCCTCGACCACGCCGACCAGCTTGCCCTTCTTGGTGCGCAGGATGCGGCCGTAGCCGTGCGGGTCGTTAACCCGGGCGGTCAGCAGGGCGGGCCCGGTCATGGCCTGGGCCAGCAGGTCCTTGAGAGTGTCCGGGCTGATCAGGGGTACATCACCGTACAACACCAGCACGGTGGCATCGTCATCAATCGCGGGCAGGGCCTGCATCACCGCATGACCGGTACCGAGCTGCTGGTCCTGCAATACCCAGTTGATGCGGCGCTGGGCGAGGCTCTCACGCACCTGCTCGGAGCCATGGCCTACCACCACATGACAGGCCACCGGGGCCAATGCGCTGGCGCTGTCGATGACGTGTTGCAGCAGGGGTACACCACCCACCCGGTGCAGGACTTTCGGCAAGGTGGAGTGCATGCGCTTGCCTTCACCGGCGGCGAGTATGACGATATCGAGCTTCATGTGACTGGTGTTTCCCGGGCCGCGCGAGCAGCCGCTTTCTCAAGCTGTTAACAGTGGACAAAATCTGCTGGCACATCAAAGTGTCCGGGCATTTTTGACATTATTATTCGCGCTACGCATTATCATTATTGGATTACAGCAATACAACGGCCTTTGTCACTAAAAAATTGACAACGGCGGGAGAAGGGTATGCAGCTCGACAGCCTGCAGGCGCTGGATCTCAGCGAGCGCCAGGTGCGCATCTACCACGCCCTCCTGCGGCTGGGGCCGGCGTCCATTCGCGACGTGGCGGCGGAAAGTGGCATCAATCGCGGCACCACCTACGAGACCCTCAAGGAACTGGCCACCCGGGGCATCGTCAGCTATTTTCCGCGCGGCAAGCGCCGCGTGTTCCAGGCCGAGGATCCCGAGCGACTGCTGCGTCTGGGGGAGAGTAAGCAGCAGGCCCTCAACCAGGCGCTGGACACCCTGCGCCGGGAGGTGATTCCCGCGCTCAAGAGCGAGCAGCCCGAAGCTCTGCCGGACAATGTGCGCTTTTACGAAGGTGACGACGGCGTTGAGCTGGTATTGCGGGACCTGCTGGATTCCACCGAGCAACAGCCGGAACCGGCTTACGCGGTAATCTCCACCAAAACCCTGCGCGAGCACCTGTACCGCCCGTTTCCCAATTTCACCCGCCAGCGTGTGCAGCGCGGCATACAGGTGCGGGTGATTGCCATCGGCGAAGGCGGCGATGAGGCTGAGCTGGCGGAGCGCAAGTGGCTGCCCGCCGGGGCCGATAGCGACGCGTCCTACATCGCCATCTATCCCCCCAAGGTGGCCATCATCACGCTGGCCCAGAAAAACTACCCGGTAGTGATTGTCATCGAATCGCCTGCCATCGCCAGTACCCAGCAGCTTATGTTCGATACCCTGTGGGGCCTGCTGTAGCCGCTACGGCGGCGCCTCGGCGGCGTCCGACTCAGATCCATCGACCGGCTTACCCAGCAGGCGATGGCTTCCGACCAGCGCGCCAACTGCCAGCAGCAACACCAGCCACCAGGGCGCGCCGTAACCTACCGGCACCAGGCAGATCAGTATGGCCACCACACCCACCAGCAGCGCGTAGGGCATCTGGGTGCGGACGTGTTCAACATGGTCACAACCGGATGCCAGAGACGACAGCACGGTGGTATCCGAAATCGGCGAGCAGTGGTCACCCCATACTGCACCGCACAGCACGCTGGCCACGGTAGCGAAAATCAACGGCAGGGACTCCGCCGGCGGTCCACCGCCGGCGAGAATGGCAGACCAGGTCACCGGGATCACCAGCGGCAACAGGATAGCCATCACCCCCCAACTGGAGCCGGTGGCAAAGGCCGTTACGGCCGCCAGCAGGAAGGTGGCCGCCGGCACCAGCGGCAGCACCAGTCCGTCCCCGGTGACCGCCACCAGCCAGTCGGCGGTTCCCAGCGCCGCGGTGGTATCCGAAAGCGCCCAGGCCAGCACCAGGATGATCAAGGGCTCGACCATGACACTGACGCCCCTTACCCAGGATTTGATCAGCGCTTCCAGCGACATGATGCGCTGGCCCAGGGTAAGCCCACCGGCGACGGAAGCGCCGAGGAAGGAGCCCCACAGCAGGGCGCGGTAGACATCGGCAGAACCCAGCCGGGCGCGCAGGGTATCCCCTTCACCGGTGATGTAGAGGCTGGCGAAGCAGCTACCTATCAGGGTGAGGATGGGTAGCAGGGCGTTCAACGCCCGCCGTGGCACAAGTTCATCCAGTTCAGTATCCAGCGGACCCGCCAGGCCTTCGCCGCTGGACACCGGCGCCACCTGCCCGGTCACGCGGCTGCGCAGTTCCGCCTTGCGCATAGGTCCGAAGTCGCGGCAGGTCCAGCTGACCAGAAACACAAGGAAGATCGCCAGAATCGGGTAGAAGCTGTAGGGGATCGAGTTCAGAAACACCGCCGTGGCGTTCATCTCAAATCCCTCGAGCCCGGCGATGGCCTTGTTGATCAGACCGAGCTCGTAGCCAATCCAGGTGGTGAGCACGGCAATACAGGCTACCGGCGCTGCCGTGGAGTCCACCAGGTAGGCCAGCTTCTCCCGGGAGATTTTCAAGCGGTCGGTCACCGGCCGCACCGTGTTACCCACCACCAGCGTATTGGTGTAGTCGTCGAAGAAGATGCACAGGCCCAGGAACCACACCGACAGTTGGCCACGGCGCACGGTATGCGCCCAGGCCATCACCAGATTGACAATACCGTGCATGCCGCCGTTGCGGGAAATGATACCCACCATGCCGCCGATCATGCCGGTAAACAGCAGCACCGAGACGTTATCGGCATCCAGCATCACCTGGAAAATCCGCACCTGGAAGGTCTCCAGCAGCGCAGTAAAGATGCCACCCAGGCCCTCGCCGCTCTCCAGCACCATGCCCACCCAGATGCCCAGGAAGATGGAGGGGATCACAGCGCGCAGCCAGAGTGCAAGGCCTATGGCCAGCAGAGGCGGAAGTACGGAAGTCCAGTCGGCAGCCTGGTCTGGAGACATCAGGGGTCCTCTTGTTTTCAGCAGCATATCGGCAAGTGCGGTTACGTGCCAGAGACCACGCGAGTCGGGTGTTGTCACGCAGAGACTTGGATCACGCTATTAGCGTTCGAGGCACCAGGGCCGCACGTGCGGCACCCGGGGCCTATCCGGGACACGCTACAAGCATGACATCCCTGTCTCGCTCGGATGCGGCCGTCCCTGGCCGCATACGGTCCCGGATAGGCCCCGGGCACCGCACGCGCTCTGCCAGAGCGGGTTCGATAGTCGAGCTTCGCTTCCTCCAGATGAACTCCTTGCTCGG
The DNA here is from genome assembly GCA_028282105.1 of Halieaceae bacterium. Taxonomy (GTDB): domain Bacteria; phylum Pseudomonadota; class Gammaproteobacteria; order Pseudomonadales; family Halieaceae; genus JANQIO01. The sequence continues at coordinate 5,228 of JANQIO010000221.1, forward strand.
GTAGAGCAATCTACAAGCCCACGAAGGGGAGCGCATGACCTCAAAAAGGCTCTGAAAGAGGGCGCGAGCTGGGTGTGGTCCCTCCCCGGACCGTGAACGGCCAGGACGGCCGTTCCCGAGCGAGACAGGGATGTCATGCTTTTAGCGCGTCCGGGGAGGGACCACACCCAGATTGCGCCCGACCTACGGAGTACTTCCTCTAGCTTGCAACCAATCATGTTCGGGCAGGCAAAAAAAACCCCGGCGGCGCCGGGGTTTCGAGAGAGGGAGATGTTGCTTAGCCGCGGCCGGCGCGGTTGCGCATCTTTTGCAAGGTGCGGAGCTGGGCGGCGGCTTCGGCGAGCTGGGCGGCGGCGCGGCCGTAGTCGAACTCGCCGGTCTGGCCGGCCAGGGCTTTTTCGGCGGCCTGGCGGGCTTCCTCGGCGGCGGCCTCGTCCACGTCGTCAGCGCGAATGGCCGTGTCGGCCAGCACCGAGACTACGCCGGGCTGTACTTCCAGGAAGCCGCCGGAGACATAGTAGACCTCTTCCTCACCGTTCTGCTTGAGGATGCGGATCGGGCCCGGCACCAGGTCGGTGAGCAGCGGGGCGTGACCGTAGTTCACACCCAGCTCGCCCTGCGAGCCCGTTGCGACCAGGCTTTCCACCAGGCCGGAGAAAATCTCCTGTTCGGCGGAAACGATATCGCAGTGGATTGTCATGGACATAGCGTTTGACCTCGCAGCGAAACCTTACAGGTTCTTCGCTTTCTCGATGGCTTCCTCGATGTTACCAACCATGTAGAACGCCTGCTCGGGCAGGTGATCGTATTCGCCGGCCAGCAGGCCCTTGAAGCTGGCAATGGTGTCCTTCAGGGACACGTACTTGCCCGGCGAGCCGGTGAAGACTTCCGCCACGTGGAAGGGCTGGGACAGGAAGCGCTCGATCTTACGGGCGCGGGCTACCGTCAGCTTGTCTTCCTCGGACAGTTCGTCCATGCCGAGAATCGCGATGATGTCCTTCAGCTCCTTGTAGCGCTGCAGTACCGACTGCACACCGCGGGCCACTTCATAGTGCTCGGTACCGATGATCAGCGGGTCGAGCTGGCGCGAGGTGGAGTCCAGCGGATCTACCGCCGGGTAGATACCCTTGGCAGCGATGTCACGGCTCAGTACCACGGTGGAGTCGAGGTGAGCAAAGGTGGTGGCGGGCGACGGGTCGGTAAGGTCATCCGCCGGTACGTACACCGCCTGAATAGAGGTGATGGAACCGGTCTTGGTGGAGGTAATGCGCTCCTGCAGTTCACCCATCTCCAGAGCCAGGGTCGGCTGGTAACCTACCGCGGAGGGCATACGGCCCAGCAGTGCAGATACCTCGGTACCGGCCAGGGTGTAACGGTAGATGTTATCGACAAACAGCAGAACGTCACGGCCTTCGTCACGGAACTTCTCGGCCATGGTCAGGCCGGTCAGGGCCACCCGCAGGCGGTTACCCGGCGGCTCGTTCATCTGGCCGTAAACCATCGCCACCTTGGATTCGGTCAGGGTCTCAACGTTAACAACGCCGGATTCCTGCATCTCGTAGTAGAAGTCGTTACCTTCACGAGTCCGCTCGCCCACACCCGCGAACACCGACAGGCCGGAGTGCTCGGTGGCGATGTTGTTGATCAGCTCCATCATGTTCACGGTCTTGCCCACGCCGGCGCCGCCGAACAGGCCGACCTTGCCGCCCTTCGCAAAGGGGCAGACCAGGTCGATGACCTTGATGCCGGTTTCCAGCAGCTCTTCGGAGGCCGCCAGCTCTTCGTAGGTCGGTGCCTTGCGGTGAATGGAGGAACGCTCCTGCTCACCGATGGGGCCGCGCTCGTCGATGGGATTGCCCAGTACGTCCATGATGCGACCCAGGGTCTCAACACCGACGGGAACCTGGATCGGCGCCTGGGTGTTCTCCACGGACAGGCCGCGAGACAGGCCCTCTGAAGAGCCCATGGCGATGGCGCGAACCACGCCGTCCCCGAGCTGTTGCTGTACTTCCAGGGTCAGGCCTTTATCGCTGACCGTCAGGGCGTCGTATACCTGCGGAACGGCATCGCGCGGAAATTCCACGTCGATAACCGCGCCGATGATTTGTACGATTCGTCCGCTGCTCATGTTCGAATCCTCTGTATTAAATGCTAATTCTTGCTGGGTCATGTCGCGCTGGTTCAGCCATTAGCTGATCGCCGCGGCACCACTCACAATTTCTGACAGTTCCTGGGTGATCGCAGCCTGGCGCGCCTTGTTGTAGATCAGCTGCAGGTCCTCGATCAGCTCGCCGGCGTTGTCGGTGGCGTTCTTCATGGCCAGCATCCGCGCCGCCTGTTCACAGGCACCGTTCTCGACCACGGCCTGGTATACCAGTGACTCGATGTAGCGAGCCAACAGGCCATCCAGCAGGTCGCGGGCTTCCGGTTCGTAGATGTAGTCCCAGTGGTGGCCCATGTCATCGGAATCTTCCGCCACCAGCGGCAGAATCTGCTCGACGGTGGGGTTCTGGGTCATGGTGTTCACGAACTCGTTGCTGACCAGGTACAGCTTGTCGAGCTTGCCGTCGGCGAAGCCGTCCAACATGGTCTTCACCGAGCCGATCAGGTCCGCCAGCAGGGGCTCTTCGCCCAGGTCGCGAGTGGCCGCCACGATGTTGCCACCGAAGCTGCCGAAAAAGCCGGCGGCCTTGGCGCCGATCAGGCACAGGTCTACCGGAACGCCCTTGTCGTCCCACTCCTTCATGGAGCGAATCGCCGCCTTGAACAGGTTGATGTTCAGACCGCCACACAGGCCGCGGTCTGTGGACACCACGATATAGCCGACCCGCTTGACTTCGCGCTCCTGCATGAACAGGTGCTGGTACTCGGGGTTGGCGTGGGCGAGGTGGCCGACCACGCTGCGAATGCGGTTGGCATAGGGCTTGCCGACTTCCATGCGGTCCTGGGCACGGCGCATCTTGCTGGCCGCAACCATTTCCATCGCACTGGTGATCTTCTGAGTACTCTGGATACTCGAGATCTTGGTGCGAATTTCTTTTCCGACTGCCATTGGGCTCGCCTCTTACCAGGTCTGGGTGGACTTGAAGGTTTCCAGGGCAGACTTGAACTGGCCCTCGAGCTCGTCATTCCAGTCGCCGGAGGCCACGATGCCCTCCATCAGTTCGGCGTGTTCTGCCTTCATATAGGCCAGCAATGCCGATTCGAAGTCACCGATCTTATCGACCTCGACATCGGTGAGGTATTCGTTGTCGGCGGCGTAAATCAGCAAACCCATCTCGGCAATGCTCTGCGGTGCGTACTGCGTCTGCTTCATCAGCTCAGTCACACGCTCACCGTGGTCCAGCTGGGCCTTGGTGGCGTCGTCGAGATCGGAGGCAAACTGTGAGAAGGCCGCCAGTTCGCGGTACTGGGCCAGCGCGGTACGAATACCGCCGGACAGCTTGCGCATGATCTTGGTCTGGGCGGCGCCACCGACACGAGATACCGAGATACCGGCGTTCATGGCCGGGCGAATACCGGCATTGAACATATCGGTTTCCAGGAAGATCTGGCCGTCGGTAATGGAGATCACGTTGGTCGGTACGAAGGCCGACACGTCACCGGCCTGGGTTTCGATCACCGGCAGGGCGGTCAGAGAGCCGGTCTGGCCCTTCACGTCGCCGTTGGTGAACTTCTCGACATACTCGGCATTGACCCGGGCCGCGCGCTCCAGCAGGCGTGAGTGCAGGTAGAAGACGTCACCCGGGTAGGCTTCACGGCCCGGCGGACGACGCAGCAGCAGGGAGATCTGGCGATAAGCCCAGGCCTGCTTGGTCAGGTCATCGTAGATGATCAGCGCGTCTTCACCGCGGTCGCGGTAGTACTCACCCATGGTGCAGCCGGCAAACGGCGCCAGGTACTGCATGGAAGCCGGGTCAGAAGCGTTGGCCGCCACCACAATGGTGTGGTCCATGGCGCCGTGCTCTTCCAGCTTGCGCACAACCGCAGCCACCGATGATGCCTTCTGGCCCACTGCGACATAGATACACTTAATGCCGGTGTTCTTCTGGTTGATGATGGCGTCAATCGCAATCGCGGTCTTACCGACCTGGCGGTCGCCGATGATCAGCTCCCGCTGGCCGCGGCCGATGGGCACCATGGCATCCATCGCCTTGAGGCCGATCTGTACTGGCTGGTCTACCGACTGACGGGCGATAACGCCGGGCGCTACTTTTTCCAGCGCATCGGTCATCTGCGCGTTCACCGGGCCCTTGCCGTCGATGGGGTTACCCAGCGCGTCGACTACGCGACCCTGCAGTTCCGGACCTACCGGCACTTCCAGGATGCGGCCGGTGCAGCGACAGGTCTGGCCTTCCGCCAGGCCCTTGTACTCACCGAGGATTACTGCACCGACGGAGTCGCGCTCGAGGTTCAGCGCCATGCCGTAGATGCCGCCGTCAAATTCAATCATCTCGCCGTACATCACGTCCGTCAGGCCGTGAATACGGATGATGCCGTCGCTGACTGAAACTACCGTGCCCTCGTTGCGGGCCTCTGAGCTGACATCGAGCTGGTCGATGCGCTGCTTGATAATTTCACTGATCTCGGACGGATTCAGTTGCTGCATGCTCATTTCTCTAATCCTCTGTCCTAACTTCTTAGGAATTCATTGCCTCGGACAGCTTGTTCAGCCGACCGCGCACGGAGCCATCGATCACCAGGTCGCCAGCGCGGATCACAACCCCGCCCAGCAGGGATTCGTCCACCTGCGTCTCGACCTTTACGTCGCGTTCCAGTTTCTTGCTCAGTACCTGTGCCAGGGTCTGTTCAGTAGACCCTTCGAGCTCGTAGGCGGACAGTACGGTGACGTCCACGCTGCGCTCCTGTTCCGCCTTAAGCTGCTCGAACAGCTCGCTGATTTCGGGCAGCAGTGGCAGGCGCTTGTTGCCGGCCAGCACCTTGATGAAGTTCTGGTGGTCAGCCGCCAGCACATCACCGCACAGCTCGATCATGGTGACAGCGAGTTGCTCAGCGGTGTGCGAGGGGCTGGCCAGCATGGTCGCAACGCGGTTATCCGCGGACACTGCTGCCGCGGTGGCCAGGGCGCTGGACCAGCTGTCCAGCTCGCTCTTGCCGTGCGCGTATTCGAATGCCGCCCGCGCGTAGGGGCGCGCCAGGGTGCTCAGCTCTGCCATATCAGAGCTCGGCCGCGAGCTTGTCTACCAGCTCGCTGTGGCGCTGCATGTCGATTTCGGCCGCCAGTACTTTTTCGGCACCAGCCAGTGCCAGGGTCGCTACCTGGCCGCGCAACTGTTCGCGGGCGCGGTTGAGCTCCTGGTCGATCTCTGCCTGGGCCGCTTCCTTCAGGCGATCGCCTTCTTCGCGCGCCTGGGTCTTGGCCTCTTCGACAATCTGGTTGGCGCGACGGTTGGCCGCATCCAGGATACCGGCCGCTTCTTCCTTCGCCTCCTTGAGGCGCTCAACGGCTTTCTCCTGCGCCAGCTCCAGGTCGTGGTTGGCACGATCTGCAGCCGCCAGGCCGTCTGCGATCTTGTCCGCACGCTCCTGCATGGCGGCCAGGATCGGCGGCCAAACCAGTTTCATGCAGAACAGGACAAACGCCGCGAAGGCGATGGTCTGTCCGATCAGCGTAAGATTGATGTTCACGCTTCGTTCCTCATCTTAACGACTTTGGGGCGCCACCGATTAGGAGCCCCGCTACGTTCAGCCCGTTATCAGGCGGCGGTCGGTGCAACCACGAAGATCAGGTACATGGCGATACCGACACCGATAATGGGGATAGCGTCTACCAGGCCGGCACCGAGGAAGAAGGTTACCTGCAGCTTGGGCGCCAGCTCCGGCTGTCGCGCAGAGCCCTCGATGAGGCGACCACCCAGCAGGCCAACGCCGATGGCGGCGCCGAGGCCACCGAGGCCCATCATGATTGCAGCTGCAACGTAAATAAGTTCCATTGTTTTCTCCTAGTTAAAGGTATGTAGCGTCAAGGTGTAACTTAGTGTTCTTTATCAG
>JANQIO010000239.1 GCA_028282105.1 Halieaceae bacterium
GTGCCTTCTTCGAAGACTTCGATCTTGACCCCATCCCGCTCGTAAGCGAACTCTTCGTTCGTAAGGTTCTTGATTTGCAACCGGAACGTGAGTGCCTCACCCCATAACTTCTCGTAGTTGAGGTCGATAAGGGTTCGGCCGACCAGCAATTCCGGGCCCACGTTCTCACCGCGGGTGACACGGAAAATCTGATCGTCGAAATAGTTGACCAGCAGCGTCAGCTTCTGCTCGGTCGGGTAGTGGTCGTAGCCAATCTGCAGATTGCCCAGCCACTCGGACTGGCCCTGCAACTGGCGACCGATTGAATCGGTACCTTCCAGGCGGATGCTGTCTTCGTTCAGCTCCACCTCGGAGTCGATATACGTGATGTTGCCTGCCAGGAACACCGAGTGATTGCCGTCGTCGAACACCACCTTGTAGGCGTCGAGTTCCACACCCTCGAGGTCAGCGCTCTCGTTGTTGCGGAAGGTAATACCGTTGTTGGCCGCTGAACCCGAGGCATCGGGCACGCCCCGCTCGATCGGGTTTTCGATGTCCTTCTGGAAGTAGGCCAGCGAGATGCTCTCATCCGGCGAGAAGTAGTATTCAACCCGCAAGTCGTAGTTGTCGATCTCGGACACTACCAGGTTGGGGTTACCGAAGATCGGGTCATCGGTGTTGGGGTCAAACACCAGCGACTCGGCGCGCTCGATCAGACCGGGGTAGGACACCGTTTCCGAGTAGCTGGCACGGAACTGCCAGTCTTCACCAAGACGGTAGGTCAGGCTGGCCGAGGGGTAGATATCGTCCTGCTCCAGCACACTGCCCGCCTCCGGATCATTCGGATAGGACAGGTCCTGCTCGAAGTCCTCATAGCGAGCACCCAGCGCCAGGGTCCAGCTTTCGCCGATATCGGTGTTTGCGGCGATGTAGCCCGCCGTGTAGGTCTCATCGGCGTCGTAGGAGTCAGTGGTCGTGGTATTGGTGCCCAGACGCCAACCGTCGATGGCTGCGTTGTTGTAGGACAGCGTGTCCTCGAGGTCGGCATTGATGGAGAAATCCAGGTCATCAAAGCGCGAACCGGCGCGGATACCAAAACGGTAGAGTTCGACTTCACGCGTCTTGTCGGAGTACAAACCACCCACCTTGAACTCGGTGTACACGTTGCTGCTCCAGTTCACCGGCATGGTGTAGTTGACCACCGCGTCGTAGCTTTCTTCCTCCAGATTCGACCAGCGGCGCTCGAAGGCAGACAGGGCAAGCTGATCGTTGATGTAGCGATACTGGCGACGGTCGGGCTCATCGCGTTCGGTACGCGAGTACGCCAGATTCCAGTCGAGGGTGTGGCTCTCGTCGAACAGGTACAGCTCGTGAATACCGCTGAACTGCTGGGAGAAGAAGTCCCGCTCTACCCACTCAAGAATCACACGCTCTTCGTTGTTGTCTTCCGCGGTGTCGAAGCCGCGTTCAAAACGCACCGTGTCATCAGAGTTGTGCAGCACAATGGTCTTGCTGAGAATCTGGTCCGCCTCGCGGAACTCATAGCCGCCGACGAAGTAAACGCTGGATGCCGTGCTCTCGGTGCTACGGTTGTAGCTACCGACGATGTCCAGTGAGTCGTTCAGGTCCGCCGTGCCGCGGTCGCGGGTGGTGCTGGAGAAGTTGGCGGCGGCGTAGAAGCCGATGTCGCCATTACCCAACGCGTAGCGGTCACCATAGGCATAGGAGATGCCAAAGTCAGGCTTGGCCTGCCTGTCCTCGACGTTGTAATCGTCCTGGAAGCGAACCGCCAGGCGCGCGGCATCCAGCGGCGCGGTACAGGAAGGGTCCAGCTCCGGCGGGCAGACAGTCAGCTGGCGGGCACCGTTGGTGGCCGCCAGCACGCCGCCCGGCAGGTCGCGCAGGTCGTTGTCGAAACCGAATTTGTCGGTTTCACTGCTGCGGTAGGACACGATGTCGTCGCCGGTGTAATCAAAGTTGTAGGCAGTGCTGATACCGACCTTGTGAATCTTCTCATCCGGCAGGCCCAGGGTAGTGATCTTCACGCTGCCGCCGGTGGTAGTAGCGAGCTGCTCGGGCGCGAAGGACTTCTGGATCTCCAGGCCACCGAGGATGTTTGACGGGAACAGGTCGAGCTGAACATCCCGGCGCAGGGGGTCGGTGGAAGGCATCAGGAAGCCGTTCAGGGTGGCGGAGATATAGCGCCCGTCCAGGCCGCGTACCGTCGCGTATTTGTCATCCTGCACCGAGACACCCACGATGCGAACCAGCGCAGACGCAACATCGCTATCGCCAAAGCGCGCCAGCTGCTCGAGGTCAAGAGCGTCGGTGATAGTGGTGGCAAAGCGCTCGGTGCCCTGGGCGGTTTCCGTGGGGTTGAAGGTACCCAGTACAAACACCTCTTCCAGCTGTGGCGTGGCCACACCCAGGTCGACCGCGCGCTGGGTGACCATCTCGACTTCGGCGGCAACACCGACGTTGGAGAAGATGCGCACACCCGCCAGGTTGGCGACTGTGTAACCGGAAGCAGACACAGACACGTCCTGCACGCCGCGCGGCAGTTCGATACCGAAGGTGCCGTCGGCGCCGGTAGTGGTTGTGTAGCCGTTGCTGGCAACCTCTGCACCCGCCACCGGATTGTTGTCGGTGTCGCGCACGGTGCCGGAGAGGATACCGGTCTGGCCACCGCTGTCCCCTACCGCAAAGGTCTGTACCGACACGCCAGGCTCCGTACCGTCCCGCGTATAGCTGACCTCGATTTCAATCTCTTCATTGTTGGCATCGTTGATCGTGAAATCCACGTCAGCGATTTCATTGCCCTGGAAGGACAGCGCCATGGTATAGCTGCCAGCACCGAGGTCGGTGAACAGGGCGCCGCGGCCATCGGTGCTCCCCATGGAGTCACCATCGATCGATACGTCTACGTTCTGAAGCGGAGCTTCCTCGAAAAACACATGCAGGAACACCTCGGCTGCCCAGGTGGGCTGGGCGAACAGCGACAAGAGGAGCACGTATCGAGCAGCTATTTTCATCGTGAAAGGCCTTATTAATTCTCGTATCACCCTGGACGCCAAGACGGCCCCAGGTACTTGTATTCTCAGCCTGCACCGTGGAACTTCTGGCCTGCCTGCTGCAGCAGTCGCGAGACCACCCTCGCGGAGACCAGCGCAATAGATTTGCGCATACCAGAAGCTGCCCGGTCGGATGCAGCATGAGGCGAGATATTAGAAAGGTGGGGTGACTAAATAATTAACACTATGTGACAGTAAGATGACACGCGCAGTCGCTAGCTTATCCGCGCCCATCGCGCGCACTGCGCTATTGGCCAAAAATCGCACAGCTCATGTGAATTGTGCACTGCAGCGCTGTAGTCAAACTGTAACTTTACTGGGTTAGCTTCGCGTTCGGAGCCGAAAACGCTTTCCGCAATGGGCAGGCTCGCATCGGGGCCGACTCAAAGATCCTCAAGGAGACAAACATGTTAAAGAAGCATGCGATTGCTGCAGGGATTGCCCTCGCCTTCGCCCTCCCCGCACACGCAGAGTTCCAATGGGAGCTGGGCGCCAGCTACCAGTCTGGCGAAGTTGAAGGCAATGCCGGCATGCTGGATATCGACTCCGATATCGACGTTGCCGGCGTAGAAGGCTCCTGGTTCTTCTCCTCGGTAAACACAGAAAAAGGCCCTCTCGCGGAGGCGGCCTTCCTCGACCGCGCCTCCCGTGTGGATGTGAGTTTTGAAGATGGCGAGTTTGACGGCGATGTACTCGATGCGGACCTGCGCAGCTACGCCATCGGCACCCGCTGGGTGATCAACAAGGATTCCGGCTGGTTGATCGAAGCCGCCGCCTCCCTGGATGAGGTAGAAAACGACGAGACCGAAAGCTTCACTATCGGTGGTGGTAAGTACATTCTTGAGAACACCTCGGTGGTGCTGTCTTACACCTACTCCGACCCGGACTTTGGCGACGATATCGACATATATACCGTCGAGGTAGAGCACCTGCAGGAAACGCCGATCGGCGCCCTGAAGCTGGAAGGCTCCTATGCCTATGCTGATCCGGGCGACAGCAGTGACACAGATAACTGGCTGGGCAGCTTCACCTACTACCCCACCAACAGCATCGGCGTAGGCGGCAGCTGGTTGCGCAGCTTGTCGGGTAGCAGCTCTGATACCTGGGCCCTGTTTGCCGAGTGGTTCATCACCGAGTCCATCGCCGTGTCCGTGGAGTATCAGGACACCGAAGACGCCGGCGGCTTCAACAACAACAATCTCGATGGCGACGCCTTTGTCGCCAGCGCCCTGATTCGATTCTAAGCGACAACACGGCTGGCACCGTCCGGTGCCAGCCCCCTCCTACTGTATTCCCCACCCGCCTCGACTACACTGTCTGTTGGGGCGACAACTGCGCGCCCACGGCAGGATCGCCCGACGGTAAACGAACGGAAGCCGGTGCTGAATTCGGCACCACTGGAGGTACCCATGCGAATGCCACGACTCCCCGCCCTGGCACTTATCCCCATTCTTGCGCTCACCGCGTGCAACACCGCCTCAGGCCCGGCGGAATTCAGTGAAAGTCAGCAGGACGTCATAGACGGACGGCTGCGACTGGTAACGAATACCGCCGCAGGGCTGGTTTATCTCGACCCCGACGCCGACCTGGGCCGCTTTGACCAGATACTCCTCGATCCACTCGACCTCAGCAGCGTGGAAATTCGTCAGGCCAACACCACGGCCGGCGCGCTGAAACGCACCACCTGGGTGCTGGACGATACCAGTCGCGACATGCTGCAGACGGCCTATATGGAGGTCTTTAGCCGCGACCTGGCCAAGACCGGTGACTACGAAATCGTCAGCGAGCCCGGTCCGCGCGCGCTGCGCGTGCACGCGACCGTGACCGCTGTAGAGCCGATCGGCAACAGAGACAACAACCAGACCCGGGATTTGACGAACAGTCGCTGGTACCGGGAGGGCATCCGTACCATGGCCATCGCCTTCGCCTTGTCCGACAGTGAAAATGGCGAGGTGTTTGCCATCGTCAAGGATGTTCACAGCGGCAGCGCACAAAAGGGCATGCACCGGATCATGAGAACCTGGGATGAGACCCGTCCACTGTTCGGTGAAGACAGCAATATGACCGACATGCGCCGCCTGTTCAGCCGCTGGGCCCGCATGTTGCGTGCCCGGCTGGATATTGCCCAGGGATACTAGGCACGCCGCCAACACCGCCGGACAACTAGCCGGCATTTTTGGCAACACCGCTGTGCTTTTATTACACTCCGCTCAGGTGGTTGCGGGACCACCTGTCGACAGGCTGTACCGGTGCGCCAAGGTGCCGGCGGCGATCAGGCAGAGGTCCTGCAGACGATAAAGAGCACAAAAAATGCACAAAGGAGTACTCCATGCGCCTCACTCTGGTCGGACTTTCAGCGCTACTGGCATCCCTGCTGCTCAGCGCCTGCAACAGCACCCCGGCGGCACCCGAATTCAGCAGCGACCCGGATGCGGTCATGATGGACCGTCTGCGCCTGGTGACCAACGCCCAGGTTGGGCTCGCCTTTGTCGATCCGGACGCGGACCTCGCCGACTTTAGCCGCGTCTTGCTCGACCCGCTCGACTTGAGCAGCGTGGACATTACCCAGCCCGATACCACCGGCAGCACCGCCCGCCGCACCAAGTGGGAGCTCACGGACAGCACCAGAGGGTCACTGCAGACCGCCTTCAAGGAGGTGTTCGAACGCGAGCTAACGGAAACCGGTGACTATGAGATAGTCACCGAGGCCGGCCCCAACGTGCTGCGCGTCAGCGCGGCGATTACCGCCCTTGCACCCAGCGCGACCATGGATGACAACCGCTCACGCCATGTTGGCCGCACCCGGGTCTACACCGAGGGCGCGGGCAGTATGTCAGTCGCGTTCGTGATGGCCGATGCGGAGAACGGTGAGGTGTTTGCCGTCATCAAGGGCACCCGCAGCGGCAGCCCGGTGTGGGGCGTCAACAACTCGGTGAGCAACATGGGCGACGTGCGCTTCATGTTCAACCGCTGGGCCCGCATGCTGCGCGCCCGCATGGACATTGCCCACGGCTACTGACGCCGGCGGTAGTACGGGCGAGTGCTAGCCGGCGCTCGCCATCACCTCGCCTTCATCGAAATCCGCCTCCAGCGCGCGGCTGAAGCGGGCGAAAAACTGCTCGCGAATGCGCCGTTTGCTGTTGCGGTGAGCCTTGAAGTCCAGCCCCGCTGCCGCCTGGGCCACGGCCTCCGCGGTGGGCAGCAGTTCGCCCTCTTCTACCGCCTGGTCGAGAAAGCCCGCCGTCACGGCCCCGTCGGCGTCGTAAATCCAGGCCAGGCCCACCGCCTGGTTGAAGTGGGAGGGCGTCAGCCGCGCCCGCGCCAGCTCGATACCAAACCAGGGCAGCGTCATACCGATAGCCGCTTCATTGAGGCCAATCTTGTAGGCGCCACGGGTACCAATCCGATAATCCGCTGACAGGCAGGTCAGTGCGCCCATCGCCAGGGCATGGCCGGTCACCGCCAGCACTACCGGTGTAGCGAAGTCCATGAGCCGGTGAGACAGGTCGGCGCCGGTACGCAACAGGCGCAGCATGTCATCCCCGCCACCGGCCATCACCTTGAGGTCGAAGCCGGCGGAGAACTTGCCTGGCCGCCCGGCGATCACCACCACCTTGCCGGCAGCGTCGGCCGCATCGAGGCCAGCGTTCAGCGCCGCAAACATGTCGAAACCCAGGGCGTTGGCTTTGCCGTCGTCCATGGTCAGCAGCACATGAGTATCGTGTTCGGTGATAGAAACCAGCTCAGTCATTACAGACAACTCCTTCAAGTAAAGCGGGGGCGTCAGTGTAGACGGCGCCGGCGCGAGAGAACAGCGGCTTGGCGCATTCACTTGCGTGCAACGCAAATGGTCTCAGATTCAAGCTGCTACAGGACCACAGTTCTGGTAGCGGCTGGTGACAAGCGCGGCACGCTCCAAAAAATGTTTACGGGTTCGTGGGTCGGGACGCGTCTGTCTTTGGACAATGCACCCTCGCAAGAAGAACAGCACGTGCCAGGTGTACCGGCTTACGCCGGGAGCCTGCCACATATACCGCTCAGCCAGTGACACTGCTTTAATCCTATGCAGGTCGACCTGTTGGCAGCTACTTGTGCTGGCGCTGGCCTGCACGCTCCGCCCCGGTATGGCATGGGCTCAGGACGCTGAGAGTCCGATTGAAATCTTCGGCGCCGTGCAGACGTCCGAGTCCATCCAGAGCTATCCACGCAGCTTTTTTGATCGCTTCAACCCGCAGCACGCGCAGGACCTGATTGACCGCCTGCCCGGTTTCACCCTCGATGAGGGCGAGGACAACCTGCGCGGCTTTGGCGCCAGTGCGGGCAATGTGCTGATTGACGGGGAGCGGCCCTCATCAAAGGTCGGTGGTATCGAGGACGCCCTGCGTCGCATCCCCGCCAATCAGGTGGAACGCATCGACGTGATTCGTGGGTCAGCGGGTGTTGGCGAAGCCGCGGGTCAATCCGTTGTCGCGAACATCATTCGCCGGCGCGACCTCACCGCCGGCAGTTGGGAACTGGAGCTCGAACGTCCCTCTGACGGCATTTATTACCCCAGTGCCGAGATCACCCTGGTTCGCCGCGTAGGTAGCTGGAACACCTCCACCAAGGCGAACGCCTTCTGGGAACGTTTTCCGCTGGAAGGACCGCGTATTCAAAGGGATGCAGACGGCGAACTGATCTCCTCTCAGTATGAAGACCGCCCGAGCGTGCTGACAGAAGGCTACCTGTCCTCCGAAGCACGGCGCGCGCTGGCCGGGGGGACGCTGACCGTGACCAGCCGTATCGGACACAGCGAGTTTCTGCCTGACACGGAGCGACTTGGGTACGACGGCCGACTGCCCGATGGCCAGCCCGATGAAAAGTTCACCATCGATTTCGACAGCATTATCGATGAGGGCGAACTGGGGATCGATTGGAACCGAACCCTGGACTCGGACTGGAATCTCAAGATCCTCTCTCTGTCCTCCCTGCAATTCCTCGATGAGGATCAGGAGGTGCGCACCGAGCGACCGATTGGCACAGTGATATCCGGCTCGACATTCAGCCTGCAGGAGGACGCCTTCGAGACTGTGCTCCGCTCCGCCCTGGCGAGGGCAAGCGAGTCGCCATTTCAGCCGGAAGTCGGCGGCGAGATTACCTACAACCGGGTCGACAGTGAACTCTCGCTGGAAACTTTCATAGGCGATACAAGCACAATCATTGATCTGCCTGCCTCCGACGTGACCGTCGAGGAGCTGCGAGCCGAAGTGTTCGCCAACCTGATCTGGCTGGTATCCGATCGCGTGAGCCTTGAGTCCGGACTGGCCTTCGAGGCCTCGGAGATCAGCGTCTCCGGTGACGCCTCCAACACGCAGACCTTCTCTTTCATAAAACCCTTTGCTACCTTCATCTACGATTGGCGGCCCGGGGTACAGTTCCGTCTCGGCGCCCGGCGCACAGTCGGGCAGCTTAATTTCAGTGAATTCGCGGCCTCGGCCTCGGCGGAAGACGATCGTTTCCTGGGCGGCAACCCGGATCTCGGACCCGACCAGACCACCCGCGGCAGCTTTACCATCGACCTGCGCTCCGACGCGCGCGGCGCGCTCAACGTCGAGTTCTTCCACGAATGGCGCGACGACGTAATCGAGCAGGTCGAACTGCCCTCCGGCGCCTTCGGCGCGGACAACGCCGGGGACGGTCGCGTCTGGGGTGTTACCGCCAATGCCAGCCTGCCCCTGGCACCGCTGATTCCCGGTGGACTCATCGAGATCGAAGCTGACGTACGCGACTCGACCTTTGAAGACCCACTGACAGGCCAGGATCGTGACCTGTCCGACGTCGAGAGCCCCACCCTGCTGATCGAATTCCGTCAGGATCTACCGCAGGCGCGCATGTCCTGGGGCGCCTCCTACCGAGCGACCCGGGACAACGCCGTGTACTTCGCCGACGAAGAGAGCTTCGAAGAAACCGGCGAGACCTACCGCATCTTTATCGAGACCACCCGTTTCTGGGGCATTCGCACCAACTTTTCGCTGCGCAACATTGGTGACCGCAACTTCTTCCGTGAGCGGCGCTTCTTCGAGCCGAGCCGCGCCGGTGAATTTACCGGTACCGAAACCATCGACAGGGATCGCGGCATGTTCGCCACCCTGACCTTCACCGGACAGTTCTGAGTTGCAGCCGGTCAAAGCGAGAGCGACTTCCCGGCCGCCAGGGAGTGGGAGACGGAAAAGAGGAATGCCCCGGGGGCTACTTGAGGCTCATTGCGGCGACCGATTGAACAAGTATGGTGTTCGCTTCATCCGCAATCAGCTCAAGCCCGTGGGCGTCGGCCAGTTGCAGTAAGGCATCGTCCGCCTCATTTAGCGCGAACGTCGCTGTGATTTCTGTGGTCGCATCTACTATCTGGCCGACACGCAGCGGCTGCTCTGTGAAGTGGCCGAGTTCCCAGAGCGTTTCCTCAAGCGGCCGCTCATGGAACACCAACTCGCCACGCTGCCAGGCGGCAATACTCCGCGGACTGGTTTCACTAAGACCGCCTCCAACGCCGTTCAAGTAGAAGGTCTGTTGCGCGGCGCCCAGACGCTGCTGACCTTTTTGCTGAAAGCTGGCTATCCTCAGCTCTCCTTTTTTCACCTGAAAGAACGCGTCATCCCGACCATGACTGTGAATCGCAAATTCGGTATCCGCAGGGTAGCTAAGAGTTTGCCCCGCATGCACCACCAGAGGCCTTTGCTGATCTTCGGCGACGGAAAACAGGACATCACCCACCTGAACGTCAACGCGGATTTCATCGGCTTTCTCGAGAATCCGGACTTCTGTGTTCCAGTTCATCCACACCATCGAGCCACCTGGCAGCGCTATCTCCAGCTGCTCACCACGCGCAGTCCGGTAGCGTCGCAGGGGGCCACCTGCTGACTCCGATTGAAGCGGCGCGCCGTACGCTATCGAAAGGTCGTCCGGGGAAGGCGCATTTTGCAGGGGCGCGGCCAGCGCCAACACAAGTATCGCCACAAGTAGAATGAGCGTGCTACCCACAAGCCCCGGCCTGTCCACGGCATTGGCGAGCACAACCTGGACGCCGAGGCGAGCCCTGCCAGCCATGCTGAGGGGGCGATTGCGCAGTCCGTCCATCAGGGCCCATTCCGCGAGGGCCTGATCAAGCGCGACGCTATGTTCTGAGGAACGTTCCCGCCACTGCTTTAAACGTTCGTGACGCGCCAAATCGTTAAGCTCCGCGGTGGCCACAAGTAACAGCAGCGCCTCTTCATTCAGCGAAAAGTTTTCTGGAGATGTAGCGTTTTGCATAGTCATGCCCCGCTCTAGCCCTTATCAGGCTTGTCGCTGCCCGATACAGGTCGCACCCGGCGTGTCGGGAAACCGCCGGATTGAAGACGGCGATGGCAGTGGAGTGTGGCCGCCGCTATTCGCTTCTCTACCGTTGAAAGACTGACCCCATACTTTGCGGCGATATCAGCTTGACGCCTACCCTCGACTCGAAATGCCAGAAACATGCGTTGTGTCAGCACAGGTAATTCACCCAGCGCGGCTTCCAGGGCATTGAGCAATTCATGTGCTTCTACCGTACCCTCGGGACCAACCTCACCCAAGGATTCCGTGCCTGTCGCTGATCGCGCCTCGTAGTCTTTTCGAACCTGGGCTGCGCGATCATAGGAGTGGGCCATGTTGGACGCGGCGCGATAAACGTAGGCCTTGGGGTTTTCGACCAAGTGGGTGTGCTGCGTGCTAAGCAACTGCTCGGACACCATCTGCAGCACATCCTGTGCAGCGTCCCTGCAGCCCAGTCTTTTCGACAGAAACCGTAGCAGCCCATGCTCCTGGGCCTGCAGTGTTTCAACCAGGAGGGATGAATTCACTGATATTCCTTCCCGCCAGCGTAGCGGTTACGGAACGCCCTGAGCATTCTGAACCACGCGCCAGGCATTGGGACGATCTGCTCGCTATCCCTGCACACATCTTACGACGCGCAGCTACCGGTCCGCCGCCCTGCCAATTCAACGAGCATGTTC
Organism: Halieaceae bacterium; assembly: GCA_028282105.1. Lineage (GTDB taxonomy): Bacteria > Pseudomonadota > Gammaproteobacteria > Pseudomonadales > Halieaceae > JANQIO01. The sequence continues at coordinate 11,060 of JANQIO010000239.1, forward strand.
ATCTCACCCAGGGGGGACTGCATGGTGCCGTCGATCCTGCCTGTCATGGCGTTGCCATTGAACTCCAAGGCGGCATTCATGGTGATCTCGCCCTGTTCCCCGCCTTTGCAGGTAATCACGTAGTCCATGCCGTCGGCGCGGAGTTCCTTTTTGGAAAACGTGCACTCACCGTCCTGTTCCAGAAAGGCCTGCCCCTCAGTTATCTTCTCTGCTGTGACACACTCACTGCGGGTATCCATACGCGGCGGCATGGAAAACTGCGACGACTTGATCGTTACGATGCTGGTGGTCTCCCACAGGCCGGGATCGATATTGGGATCAACCGCCATTACCGGGGCCGCCAGCATCAGGCCGCAAGCCGCTCGTGAGATTGACTTCAAGATCATAGGAAGGCTCCCGCTCAATAGGCCTTTCATCTTAACCTAATCTGGCCCTGGCCAGTCATGAGCAACTCGCATGGCGTTGAACTACACAGCGGATTCGCCCTGGCTGGCTCTACAGGGGGCTTGATGTCATTTGTTTACCCCCCCTTTTCTTTGACCCGGGCCGATAGCTCCTTTGCAGGCCAACTATACTGGGGACTGACCCCCACCAGGAGCGGCACTTCTCGCCGCTGCGAGCCTGACCGGAGAACAGTAGATGATTCCACAGCAAGAGTGGCACCGGGTTGCCGCACTCGATGAACTGCCCGAAGGGCGCACCAAGACGGTCACCGTCGGCACCACCTCACTGGCGCTGGTGCATTTTGATGGCCAGTACAGCGCCATGGACAACCGCTGCCCACACCAGGGCGGCCCGCTGGGGGAAGGCTCCATTGAGACCGGCGTAGACGGGAAGTGCTGGCTGCGCTGCCCCTGGCACGGCTGGGACTTTGACCCGCTAACCGGCGAGCCCCCCGGCGGCCATGAGGACAGCGGGCAGAAACTCTACCCGGTGGAGGTACGCGAAGACGGTGTCTACGTCGGCGTTGAGCGGGAATCACCACACGAAACCACCGTCACCGACATCATGGCCGAGACCATGGTCAACTGGGGCGTCAAGCGCGTGTTTGGCATGGTGGGCCATTCCAATCTGGGGCTGGCCGACGCCCTGCGACGCCAGACCCTGGACAACAAGCTGCACTATATTGGCATACGCCACGAAGGGGCCGCAGCCTTTGCCTGCTCCGGCTACGCCAAGCTCAGTGGCAAGCCCGCGGCCTGTCTGACCATCGCCGGGCCCGGGGCCACCAACCTGATGACCGGCCTCTGGGATGCCAAGGTCGACCGCGCGCCGGTGCTGGCACTCACCGGCCAGGTGCAGACCCAGGTCTTCGGCCCGGGGGCATTCCAGGATATCGACCTGAGCTCCGCCTTCGAGGCCGTCACCCGCTTCAGCCAGCCAGTGCTGCCCAGCTCCCACCACGCCGAGCTGATGTCCCTGGCCTGCAAGAACGCCATCGTCGAGCGCGATGTAGCGCACCTGATCTTCCCGGATGACACCCAGACCCTGCCCGCCGGCGATGCCAGGGCGCAAAGCCCGCAGGGACGCCTGGGCGCTACCACGGTGGCGCCGGACCAGGCCGCCAGTGACACCGCCATGCAGGCGATTGCCGCCGCAAAACGGCCGCTGATTATCGTTGGCTACGGCGCGCGCGAGGTCATGGCGCCCATACTCGAATTGGCGGAACGCCTGCAGGCGCCGGTGGTGACCACCTTCAAGGCCAAGGGGCAGATCTCCGACTCTCACCCCAATGCCGGCGGCGTGCTGGGCCGCTCCGGAACCCCGATCGCCTCCTGGTTTATGAGCGAGTGCGACCTGATCATTGCGCTGGGCTCATCCTTCTCCAACCACACCGGTATCGAGAAGAAGAAGCCCATCATCCAGGTGGATTTCGAAGCCATGCAGCTCGGCAAATTCCACCCGGTGGACTACCCGGTGCTGGGGGAAATCGGCCGCACCGTCGCAGGCTGGCTGGCACACCTGCCCGACAGTACGGCAGCGGAGAACCAGCTCCCGGAACTGGCCGAGCGCTGGCTGGCCTGGCGCAAAGAGAAGGCCAGCCGCTGTGGGGACGACCTGGGCAACGGCATCAGCTCCGCCGCGGTGTTCGCTGCACTGACGGAGGTAGCACCCGCCGATGCGGTGATTTCCGTCGATGTGGGCAACAACACCTACTCCTTCGGCCGCTACTTCGAATGCCGGGAGCACCGGGTGCTGATGTCGGGTTACCTGGGGTCGATCGGCTTCAGCCTGCCGGCGGCCATGGGCGCCTGGAGCGCCACCCAGGACTTCGCGGAGTACGCCGGCCGCAAGGTGATTTCCATCTCCGGCGACGGCGGCTTTGGCCAGTACCTCGGGGATTTCACCACCCTGGTGAAATACAACATGGACATCACCCACGTGCTGCTGCATAACGGCGAGCTGGGCAAGATCTCCAAGGAGCAGCGCGCCGGTGAATGGGATGTCTGGGAGACCGACCTGCACAACCCCAACTTTGCCGAATTCGCCCAGCTTTGCGGCGCCAAAGGTATTCGCGTTTCCGACCCGGGAGAGTTGGAAGCGGCGCTGCAAGCGGCGCTCAATCACCCCGGCCCGGCACTGGTGGAAATCATGACCGACGCCGAGTTGGTCTAGGGGGTCTCAGGCATGAACGCCAAGCTGTTTTCCGTTGACCCAACCAGCCTGGTTACAGTGCGTGAACTCAGCCACGCCGCCGTGCAGTGGGCCTCCCGCGCGGCCCGCGCCAACCTCGCCGTCAAGGCCGACGACAGCCACTCCAACCTCGGCTGGGCCGAGGCGCACTTCGCCCTGCTGAGCCACCCACTCGATAACAAGCAGCGCTTCCAACTGGGTTTCGGGTTCGGCAGTGCCGCACTGCTGTGGGTGGATAACGGTGACCTGGCCGATGCCATGAGCCTGACGGGCAGCGACGAGGCCGGCGCCAGGTCCTGGTGTGACGCTCACCTGCGGGAGGTGGGACTGGAGATTACTGACAAGGCAGAAATGCCCTACGAACTGACGGCCGTTGACTATGCGGACTTCGACGGCGCAGCAACTGAACTCGAAACGCTGGGGGCCTGGTTCGCCACCGCCCAGTCCGCCCTCGACAGCCTGGTGGCCGGCTTCGGCGCCCACGCGGTTGCGCCCGCCCCGGTACGCTGCTGGCCCCACCACTACGACCTCGCCACCCTGTTCCTGTTGGAGGCCGGCGACCCGGAAACCGCGCGCTCCGTCGGCGTCGGCCTGTCCCCCGGGGACGGGAGCTACGCCGAGCCCTACTTTTACTGCACACCCTGGCCGACCCCCGCCCAACTACCAGACGCTCCGGCACCGATGCACTGGCATACCGAAGGCTTCACCTCCCTGGTAGCCAAAGCGAGCAGTCTCGATCAAAGCGTCGATATGGCGGCCGTGCTGCACCAGGCAGCGGAAGTCGCGCGCAGCAGCCTGTACAGCTAAGCCAGGAATTCAAACAGAAGTGAGATGGCGGACCGGACGGGACTCGAAATCTTTTACCCATCCTCTGTGCCCTTCACTGCCCTCGTAAGATGTTGATTTACTGACCAATCCAAGCTGACGCAGGGGCAGCAAGGGGCACAGACGGGCGGCAGACCGGATGAAAAACCGGATAAGCTCAGATCGTAATCAGCAAGGTAATACTAAGGATTACTTGTCCCTTTGGTCGGGGATCGCAGTTTGCAGCTGGTCAAGAGGCGGAGCAGCTGCCTGGAAGCTATCTATCTTAAACAGGACGGGACAAACCGTTGTGTTTGCAAGAACGGTTCGATCCTTCCCCCAGTGAGATACGTAGACTTTCTCCCCGGTGTCCAGCTTCGACTCTCGAAACTCTCCCGGCCCGGTGTAAATTAGCAGGTACGAGTTTGCTTCTACCAATGTATTACCAAGCCAGATGAAATTGTCTCGCATTGGGTATAGCGCCCCATCCATACCCTGGTAGGCAAGCATTAACCCGTATGGATTTAAGTTCACAGGCTGGGAGTCAGTAGTAGAAGGTCTTATAAGGATTCGCTCTTGGTTCGCTACACCTCGACCGTAAACGCCCACAATCGTCAATTCATCGAGAGGACTATACACTTCAACGCCCTCCTGACTTAACTGAAGAAACCCAGCCGGTAACTATCGTGGCTCCACCGATCGCCACCAGAGCAAACGAGATTTTTTCTGGCAAAGATACTGACGTAGCCACACCGACGAGTAGACACCCTATTGTGATGAATCCATTTGAAAGCACGGTCTTGGTGGTGGCTGATAGGATCAAGGCCTTTAGCTTCGCATTCTCGACGCGCTCAGACTCAAGTTCACTCCGGTAAGTTTCCAATTTCGCGTGCAACGCAGACTCTCTCATTTTTGCGTCATGCAGCTCCAAATCTCGCTGACGGATGATCCCGCTCACAAATCGAGCTGTCGCCTGTCCGCCCAGCGATCTGCTGCTATCTTCAGCCAGGCCGTCAGCAGCTTGAGCGAGCGGTGAAAGGACTTCAATCGGCGGCTGACTATCGTCAGGTGGGACCGCAATTTGCGTCCCGCTCGACCCGCTGTCCTCTGGCAAGGGCTCGCTACTGTCACTCACTGTTATGCCTCGAATTTTCTCGAAAACTCCACGCCACTATAACTTCTCAGTCCCATCTCGCAACGGGAGTCATCAAGAGCGGAGCAATTTGCTGCCTTCGGGTGCTATCAACACCGGATGAAGCATGACTTAGTGTGCATAGGAGCTACCTAAGCCTTTGATTCTAATAACTATCTCGCCCATGGGGTACGGGACTCAATCCCGCCCGGTCACCGGATAAGAAATCAACGCGAGATGCAACCTACCAATTTATGTAACAAAATTCTCAGGACCGGACGGGACACATACCCGTCCGGAACTCACCGGATAAAATACCGGATGAATATCTGCAACTTATTGATTTTAAACGAGAAATTGGCGGACCGGACGGGACTCGAACCCGCGACCTCCGGCGTGACAGGCCGGCATTCTAACCAACTGAACTACCGGTCCAACGGTAGAGCACTCGGGGCACTGCCCGGGTGTGTTGCTTCTTATATAGGCAGGAGAGGAATCTCGACGCGCTGACACAAGAAGTTCGGAAGTGGTGGGTGGTGACGGGATCGAACCGCCGACCCTCTGCTTGTAAGGCAGATGCTCTCCCAGCTGAGCTAACCACCCCCGTTTCCGAGACCGCGCATTATAGAGATTTCACCTATGCTGTCAAACACTTGGAAGAATATTTTGCCTGAGCGCGCGAAGCTTGCCGGAGCCTTAATTTAAAGGGGTTTTGCCGCTACACTGCCGACATCGATGCACTTAATTGTGACCGTCGGGAAGATCGCCAGGGTGTAGTGTTTCGAGCCCGCTCGTAAGCTTCCTGTACTGTTGGACGCTCGCCAGGATCGAGTCTGTTTTAAGCGTGCTGTGGGCTCATCAGGTGAGTTGCTGAGTGCCGGTGACCAGGCCGTGAACGTCGCGATTGGGAAACAGGCTTTCAGGCCCTTACACCGCCTGTCGGCACGAACCTGCTCCAGGCGGCTCACAGGGCCGGACCGTCTCATCGACGAATACCGCGCGCGTCGATCAGGAGAAAAGCTGGCGCCAGACTTGCCGCCGCTCGCGAGCGTGGAAATGCCAGAAACATGCGCTGCCGGATGTGTTTATCGTGGCGAGCAGTCAAAGTTGGCGGCCAACTTGGCGGTTTGGCAAAAAAGTGCGGTTTGCATAGCACAGTTCGCGAGGTTATTCACATTTTTTTTGCTTAAAGAATGTTTCACATACTTACGCGGCACTTTAAATATTTCGCCTAACAAAAACTCTATATCTAATTGTTTTTAATGGCTTTTCACTCATTGAGCAATTTTTAATCAATCTGTCACAATGGCCACAATCACTGGCGCGAAGGGCCTGTTAAACACTTTACCCACTAAGTTATCCACAGATTCTGTGGACAACCATTTCGAGCAGTTTCTTATTGAAACTGCTCTGTGCCGACGTCCGGCCATGGCGACAGGGTCGTCTCGATGAGTGTTCTTGAATGGCTGTCACTGGCCAGCGTCTGCCTGCTGGGCGCCATGTCACCCGGCCCCAGCCTGGCGGTGGTGGTGCGGCATACACTGTCCGCGGGCACACCGGCGGGCATCAAGGCCAGCCTCGCCCACGGCCTCGGAGTGGCGTTGTACGCAGTAGCGGTGGTCTCCGGGCTCGGCCTGTTGATTACCACCTCACCCCTGCTCTACCAGGGCCTGCAATGGGCCGGGGCTGGGTTTCTTGCCTATCTGGGCATCCAGTCCCTGCGCAGCCCGGCACAGGTCGCCAGCCAGGAGGAAGCCCGGGGCGAGTCGGGCAATCCGCTGGTTCACGGTTTTTCCGTGGCGCTATTCAATCCCAAGATTGCGGTGTTTTTCCTGGCTCTGTTCAGCCAGTTCCTGGACCCGCAGGCGGGGCTGGGCCAGCGGGCGGGCATGGTGCTGCTGATCGGCACCACTGATGCGTCCTGGTATTGCCTGGTCGCCGCCCTGATGGGCAATCCCCGTGTGCTGCCGCGCCTGCAGGCCGCCCGCCGCACCATCGACCGGGTGTTTGGGGTAATCCTGATACTGCTGGCGCTGAGAATCCTGCTGGGCGCCTGGCTCGGTCAGTGAAGCCCTCCAGCGGGTGGCGGTTGCTCAACAATCACCACCGCCTGCAGGCGATTGCCGAGCATAATGATATGGCCGCGCTCACGCTCCACGCCCTGGATGCTGTACTCAAAGCGATACTGACGCCACAGGCGCCAACGCCCCTCCGGGTCGCGGCTGGCGGACAGGCGCTGGATACTGACGGTTTCATCCAGTAACTGTACGCCGGCATCCCGGCAGGCGCGACGCGCGGCTACCAGCGCCAGTTCCCGCACCCGCATCGACTGGAACACATAAGTGGCCACCCCCACCAGCCCAAACAGGACCAGCACATCACCGAGACTGAAGGTCATGCCGCGGGCTTCTTCAGGCGTTTCACCACCGCCTGAAAGGTCAACACCACGTTGTCGCCCACCGCCAGACGGCCGGAGACAAAGGTCATGGAGCCGGTGCGTCGCACCACCTCGCCGCTGGCTTCCACCCAGTCGCCATCGCGGGCCGCCGAAATGAAGTCACTGCTGAAGCTGATCGTGGTGCAGTTTTCCTTGACGCCGGAGAGGGCCAGCATGGTTACCGCGTAATCTGCAAAGGCCATCAATACCCCGCCGTGCACGCTGCCGATGCCGTTGCAGTTGTCCCGCCGCGCCCGAAAGCCCATGCGCAGCCCGCCGTCTGTCTTGCGGTAGTAGAACGGGCCCATATAGTCCTCGGCCGGGCTGATGCCCGCCAGGGTTTTGTAGCCCTCGGGGATGTCGCTCACAAACTGTTCCTTACTCTGCGGGTACCGTGTCGTTGCCGGACTTCAGCCCGGCAATAATGCCACGCCAGGTCTCATCGGGCAGGCTATAGGGGGCGTAAATGCCCAGCCGCTGGGCGATGCCGCCGTAGCGGGCTGAGAGCCCGGCGGCTATGGTAGCGGGCTCGCCGCAGACCGCAAAGGCATCCAGCAGCGAATCATCTACCAGCCCCGCCATCTCCTCCCAGCGGCCCTGCTTGGAAAGCCGGTTAAGCTCCTTCTGCAGGGCACCCTGGCCAATGGCCTCGAGAGCCGGCAGGTAAGCCGGTGTTGAACCATAAAATGCCAGCAGGCTGCGAACGCTGGCATCGGCGGCCCGGTATTCCTCTTCGGTGTTACCGGTCACGCAGATTGCCGAGACCTGCAGGGCACAGGACCCCGGCTCACGACCGGCCTGCTCAAGCCCCCTGCTCAAAGCCGGTAGCTGCTGCTCGCGCAGGAAGGGCTGGGTATGGAAAGGGTGCACGATGAGCCCGTCGGCCACCTGCCCCGCTACCTCAGTCATGCGCGGCCCAACGGCGCCCAGGTAAATGGGCGGCGCGGCCTGGTCCAGGGGGCCAGGGTTGAACATGGGCGTCATCAGGGTGTGGCGAAAATACTGACCCTCGAACTTCAGCTCGCTACCGTGCTGCCAGCAGTCGAAATGTGCCTTTACCGCCCGAATATACTCGGCCATGCGGGCCGCGGGCGGGGCAAATTCCACGCCGAAGCGCTTCTCGATATGGGCGCGAACCTGGGAACCCAGGCCGAGCCGGAAGCCACCACCGGACAGGCGCTGCAGGTCCCAGGCCTGGTAGGCAATATGGGCCGGGTTGCGGGGGAAGGCCACGGCGATAGCGGTGGCAACCTCCAGCCCCGGGCAGCGCTCGGCGGCGATCGCCAGTGGCATAAAAGGGTCTGAAGGCCCCTCCAGAGTGTATATGCCGTCATAGCCCATGGCCTGCAGGCGGCCGGCTTCATCCCCCGCCTGGGCTAACTGTGCGTAAAGCGGTCCGTCGATTT
>JANQIO010000015.1 GCA_028282105.1 Halieaceae bacterium
CGCGACAAAAGCGCCGACACCGTTGTCCTTGTGCTCTTCACAGAACTGGTGAATCAGCTTGGTGAAGCCCATCAGCAGCTTGCCGCCGGAACCCAGCACTTTGCGTCCAATCAGGTCCAGGGCCTGGATGCCAGTGGTGCCTTCGTAGAGCATGGCGATACGCGCATCGCGCACGATCTGCTCCATGCCCCACTCCTTGATGAAGCCGTGGCCACCGTAAACCTGCACACCGAGGTTGGCCGCCTCGTAGCCGGTTTCGGTGATAAAGGCCTTGGCGATCGGGGTCAGCAGTGACATCAGGTCAGCCGCCTCCTGGCGCGCTGCCTCGTCGCCGCGCTCCTCGATATCCGACTGCTGGCCCAGGAAGTAGATGAACGCGCGACTGCCCTCGGCAATCGCCTTCTGGGTCAGCAGCATGCGGCGCACATCCGGGTGCACGATGATTGGGTCGGCGGGGCCGTCCGGGTTCTTGGGGCCAGAGATGGAGCGCATCGCAAGGCGCTCGCGGGCGTACTTCAGCGAGCCCTGGAAGGCGAGTTCGGCGTGGGCCAGGCCCTGCACGGCAGTACCCAGGCGCGCCGTATTCATGAAAGTGAACATGGCGTTCAGGCCGCGGTTTTCCGGGCCGATCAGGTAGCCCTGGGCGCCGTCGAAGTTCATCACGCAGGTGGCGGAGGCCTTGATGCCCATCTTCTTCTCAATGGAGCCGCAGAACACCTGGTTGCGTTCCCCGATGGAGCCGTCATCGTTGAGCTTGTACTTGGGCACGATAAACAGGGAGATGCCCTTGGTGCCGGCCGGTGCGTCCGGCAGGCGTGCCAGCACGATGTGGATGATGTTATCGGCCAGGTCGTGCTCGCCGGCGGAGATGAAAATCTTGGTGCCAGTGATGGCGTAGCTGCCGTCGGCCTGGGGTTCGGCCTTGGTGCGCAGCAGGCCCAGGTCGGAGCCGCAGTGGGCTTCGGTCAGGCACATGGTGCCGGTCCATTCGCCGGACACCAGGTTGCCGAGATAGGTATCTTTCTGGTCCGGGGAGCCGTGCTCCTCGATGGTTTTTACCGCGCCGTGGCTGAGGCCGGGGTACATGCCCCAGGCCCAGTTGGCGGTGCCGGTCAGTTCGTTGAGGATCACGCCGGCAAGGTTGGGCAGGCCCTGGCCGCCATTTTCCACCGGCGCCGCCAGTGACGGCCAGCCGTTCTCGACGTATTGCTTGTAGGCATCCGCGAAGCCTTCCGGCGTTTTCACACCGTCTTCGCTCCACTCGCAGCCTTCCTCGTCGCCGCTCTGGTACAGCGGTGCGAGGACTTCCTCACAGAATTTGGAAGCTTCCGCGACGATGGTGTTCATCATGTCTTCCGAGGCTTCTTCACAGCCCGGTAGGGTCTGGTACAGGCCTTCTGAATCCAGTAACTCGTTCATGACAAAGCGAATGTCACGCTGGGGCGCCTTGTATTCGAGCATGGCAACTCTCCTGCAGAATAGGTTTGAAATCGTGGGCGATATGCCGGGATGAAGCAGGCGGCTTCACCCTATGTGTTCGGTGCACACATGGTGTGAGGAAACCAGGAAAATGTCAATATTACCAATTGGTCAAATATGGCCCGATGCCCGATTCGCACACCCCCCGAAGCTCGACTAAAGTTAAACAGCACCCCTCACCGGGGCATGCTTCCGCTGGCTTCGCACAGGGACGTGTATGCACAGCAAGACCTGGACCCGGCGCCTGCTGGACAGTATCGCGCCCTGCCACTGCGCACTGTGCGGCCTGCCCACTGAGCGCGATATTGAACTCTGCCTCGAATGCGAAGGTGAGCTGCCCTGGCTGACCCGCAGCTGCCGGCAATGCGCACTGCCGTTGATGGACAAGGAAGCACTGCGGTGCGGAGCCTGTCTTTCACAACCGCCGGCCTTCGATATCTGTATTGCGGCCTGCGCTTACACGCCGCCGCTCACCACCTGGCTGCATGCCGCCAAGTACCAGGGCGACCTGCCCATGCTCAGGGTCCTGGCCTACCTGCTGCGGCGCGCTCTCAGCGCACACAACACCCCGCGCCCCGACCTGGTAGTCCCCATGCCGCTGCACTGGCGCCGGCGCTGGCGGCGAGGTTTCAACCAGGCCGAGGAGATTACCCGGGGCCTGCGGCGGCATCCGCAGTTTGCCGCTCTCGAGATCCAGACTGCAGTGGCACGGCGTATCCGCGCCACGGCATCCCAGCGCGAACTGAGCGCCGCCGAACGGCACCGTAACCTGCGCGGCGCATTCCGGATTCAGCGCCAGCTGGAGGGCCAGTCCGTGGCCATTGTCGACGATGTGCTCACCACCGGCGCCAGCGCCCAGGCCCTGGCCGCGGCCCTGAAAGCCGCCGGTGCTGGCCGGGTATCGATATGGGCCTGCGCACGCACCCCGGCGCCGTGAAATACCCGCGCCTTTCGCCGATACTAGGGGCCACAGAATTACAATAAAGAGGATGCCGTCATGCGGCTTGCACTACTGATTGTTTGCGCCCTGTTATCTGCCAGTCCGCCAGCCAAGGCGGCGCCCGATGACACCGTCGAGCCGTTGCGCATCGCGGTGGCCAGCAATTTCGCCATGCCGCTGCAGCGCCTGGTGGACACTTACAGCGCGGCCACCGGCGAAAGAATCAGTATTAGCAGCGCATCCACCGGCGCCCTGTACAACCAGATCAGTCATGGCGCCCCCTTCGATCTGCTGCTCGCCGCCGACAGTGAGCGGCCGGCGCGCCTGGAAGCGGAAGGACTGACCTTTGGTAAACGCGACACCTATGCCCTCGGCCAGCTGGTGCTGGCCTACCAGCCGGCCCTGACGGAGCTGGCAACATCCGGTATCGAGACCCTGCTGGCCAGCCCCGAACTCAACCTGGCCATGGCGAACCCTGAGCTAGCACCGTATGGGCAGGCAGCCAAAGCAGTACTCGAGCGCTTCCCACAGGCCCAGCCGCGCGTGCTGACCGGCGCCAACGTCGGCCAGGCGATGCAAATGTGGATCACCGGCGGCGCCGACGCCGCCTTTGTCTCGGCGTCCTTCCAGCCGGCCCAGAGCCTGCCGATACCGGCAGACTGGCACGCCCCGATTGCGCAACAGGCGGTGGTGCTGGCCAACAGCAACAATATCGATCGCGCCCAGGCCTTCATGTTCTGGCTCCACAGCCTGGAGGCCCGGCATATCATCCAGGCCCAGGGCTACAAGCTGCCGGAGCCCGTGGATGGCTGAAGCCCTGTGGCTCACCCTCAAGCTCGCCACCGTCAGCACCCTCTGGTTACTGGTGCTGGGCACCCCGCTGGCCTGGTGGCTGGCGCGGCGCCAGAGCCTGGCCACCACACTGGTGGAAACCGTGGTCGCCCTGCCGCTGGTGCTACCGCCCACCGTGCTGGGGTTTTACCTGCTGATCGCCTTCGCCCCCCAGTCCGCGTTCGGCCAGGCCTGGGAAGCGCTGACGGGTCAGCGACTGGCCTTCAGCTTCAGTGCACTGGTGATCGGCTCAGTGCTGTACTCCCTGCCCTTCGTGGTGCAGCCGCTGCAGGCGGCATTTCGACAGGTTCCTGACAGCCTGCTGGACGCCGCCGCCACCCTCGGCGCCGGCCCCCTGGATCGCTGGCGCAGTGTGGTGGTCCCTTTATGCCGCAGCAGTTTTGTTGCCGCCGCCAGTCTCGGTTTCGCTCACACCGTCGGCGAGTTTGGCGTGGTGCTGATGATAGGCGGCAATATTCCCGGTGAGACTCAGGTCTTGTCCATTGCCCTGTTTGACCGGGTCGAGGCCCTGGATTTCGCCGCCGCCCACCAACTGGCGGCCGGGCTGGTGCTGTTCTCACTGATCACCCTGTTCATGCTGTATCGCTCCAGCGGGCGCTGGTCGGTGCGCACGTGAGCGAGATTGTGCTCAGCCTGTCACTGGCCCGGGGCGGGTTTTCACTGGCCGTGGACACCCGGCTGCCGGGCAATGGCGTCACCGGCATCTACGGCGCCAGCGGCAGTGGCAAAACCAGCCTGCTGTCCTGCATTGCCGGACTGCTGCGCGGCGAGGCGGGCACTCACATCCAGGTAAATGGCGAGCTGCTGGAGAATGACCAGCAGTGGCTGCCACCGCAGGACCGGGGCGTGGCCTATGTGTTCCAGGAGGCGCGGCTGTTTCCCCACCTGGATGTCGCCGGGAATCTCGACTACGCCCTGAGGCGCCGCCGCCGCCCCGGACCTGACACCGCACAGGTCAGTGAGTGGCTGGGGCTGCAGAACCTGCTCAAGCGCCGCAGCACCGAACTCTCCCGCGGTCAGCAACAGCGGGTGGCCATCGCCCGCGCCCTGCTGTCGGGTCCGCGGCTGGTGCTGATGGACGAGCCGCTGGCGAACATCGACACCGCGGGGCGCCGGGAACTGCTCGAGCGGCTGGCGCGCCTGCGCCGCGAACTGGACGTGCCGATGATCTATGTCAGCCACGACATGGCCGAACTGGCGGAGCTGGCCGATCACCTGCTGGTATTGAGCGACGGCCAGGTCAGCGCCGAGGGGCCGCTGCTCGAGCTGTCTTCACGCCTCGAACTGGCGCTGTCCCACGAAGAGCAGGCCGCGGCGGTGGTACACGCCGAGGTAGCCGAGCATGACCCGGCCTACGGCCTGACGCGGCTGAACTTCGAAGCGCAGCCGCTGTGGGTGAATCAGCTGGCAGTGCCACCGACAACCCCGCTGCGGCTGCGGCTCCCGGCGCGGGATATCAGCCTGTGCAGGGAACACCCGCAACACACCAGCATACTCAACCTGCTTGCCGCCCGGGTGACGGACATCGAGTCCAGCGGCGCCAGCCGCGTACTGGTACGCCTGGCTGTGGGCGAGCAGTTCCTGCTGGCACGCATCACCCGCAAATCGGTGGACGCCCTGGGGCTCAAGGTAGGCGAATCGCTGTACGCCCAGGTGAAAAGCGTCGCCCTGCTGAATGACGGCCACCATGACTGAGCATCCCTACGACGCACTGACCCCGGAACTGGTGATGGAGGCGGTGGAGTCTCGCGGCCTGCTGTGTGACGCCAGACTGCTGGCCCTCAACAGCTACGAGAACCGGGTCTACCAGGTGGGCATAGAAGAAGGCGATCCGCTGATCGCCAAATTCTACCGACCCGAGCGCTGGAGCCGGGCCCAGATCGAGGAAGAACATGCGTTTACCCGCGAGCTCGCCGAGGCCGACATCTCAGTGGTGGCGCCGCTGCAGTTCGACGGTGAAAGCATCGGCGACTATGCCGGCTTCAGTTTCGCCCTGTTCAGGCGCCGCGGCGGCCACGCCCCGGAACTGGATAACCCGGACAACCAGCTGGTACTGGGGCGCACGGTCGGGCGCATGCATGCGGTGGGCAGAGCCCGCGACTTTGAGCATCGGCTTACCCTGACACCGGAGCGATGGATGCAGGCCAGCTACCAGTACGTCGCCGAACACTGCATACCCGCAGACCTGCGCACCGCCTATGTGACCCTGGCTGAGGACCTGGCAGTGCGGGTACAGGAACAGTACACCCCGACCAGCACGCTTCGCTGCCACGGCGACTGCCACGTCGGCAACATCCTCTGGCGCGACGAGACTGCCCACTTCGTGGACCTGGACGATTGTGTCATGGCGCCGGCGGTGCAGGACCTGTGGATGTTCCTCAGCGGGGATCGCCACCAGCAGCTCGCGCAGCTCGATGAATTGCTGGCAGGCTATGAGGAGTTCTGCGAATTTGACCCGGGCGAACTGAAACTCATCGAAGCGCTGCGTACCATGCGCATGGTGCACTACGCCGCCTGGCTGGGCCGGCGCTGGTCAGACCCGGCCTTCCCCAAGAGCTTCCCCTGGTTTGGCGACGCTCGCTACTGGTCCAGCCACATCCTGGAACTGCGCGAGCAGCTGGCGGCCTTTGACGAAGCGCCGCTGGCGCTAAACCCGCAGTACTAGTCTCGCGGCCCTGGAAAGATCAGCGCCCGCAGCCAGTTCCAGAAACCGTTCTGACCCAGCAGGTCGCGCTCCACTGAATCAAAGAAGCGGTTGAGGGCCACCGGGTCGGCGAAGTAATCGGCGCGGGTCTTGAAGCCCTGCTCCGGGTCCAGCTCCTTGACGACGCGGGCAGGATTGCCTGCCACCACCACGTTGGGGGGCACGTCGCGAGTCACCACCGCCCGGGCAGCCACCACGCTGTTCTCGCCGACGGTCACGCCTTTGAGCACCATGGCATGGTCGCCGATCCAGGCGTTTTCACGAATATGCACCGGCTTGACCTGGTCATCACGGGCGGTGCGGTCGTAGAGCCCGTGCCAGTCGGAGTCGGTGATGTAGGCGCCGTTGGCAATCATCACGCTGTCGCCAATGGTGATCTCATCGGAGGCGCTGATGCGGGTGCCGGGGCTGACCAGCACATAGTCACCCAGGGTAATGCGGCCGGCCTCCAGCTCACGACCCCAGACACCCAGGTTGACCGGGGCCGCACGCTCACCGATCAGGGTGACGCATTTGCCGATGCGGATATTCGGCCCATTAATCTTCACATACCAGGGCGCCATGATGGTGTGGTGGTCGCCCAGGTAATCACAGGCGGGGCGGATGAAGTGCTCGGCGTACCAGTGCCGGAATCTCAGGTAGGCTTTCTTGACCCAATAAGGCCGCAGGTCCTTGCGCATAGCTTTGTTGTCGGGCGGGAGGCGGCCTATCATGGCAGGCCCATGTGGCAACATCAAACCGGACCCGGCCATGCAGGGTAATTCCCGCGCCGTCAGCAGCAGCCAGCAGGGTTGCCACGAGCAGCTCGAGGCGGTGGTGCGCAAGCACCTGGCAGAGCCGACCCGGCGCCCGCCTGCAGCGCATACTCGTCAGGCATTCGAGGCCATCAGCCAGCGCGTGGAGCGCAGCGGCCGCCCGCTGGTGTTTGATTCTTTCTGCGGCACTGGCATGAGCACCGCGCTGCTGGCCGCCCGGCACCCGGACAGCCTGGTGATTGGCATCGACAAGTCCGCCCACCGGCTGGGCAAGCATGGGCCACCAACAGGCGACAACTACCTGCTGATACAGGCCGAGTGCGGCGATTTCTGGCGTCTGTCACAGGCGGCAGGCTGGCGTCCGGCCCGGCACTACCTGCTCTACCCCAATCCCTGGCCCAAGCCCGGCCAACTCAAGCGCCGGGTGCATGGCTCGGCGGACTTCAGCGCATTGCTGGCGCTGGGCGGCGACATCGAACTCCGCAGCAACTGGCAGGTCTATGTAGAAGAGTTCCGACAGGCCCTGGCGCTGGCGGGTTTCCGCGCCGACAGCGAGCTGTTCACTGCTGCACAACCGCTGACCCTGTTTGAGCGTAAATACGCAGGCAGCGGCCACCAGCTGTGGCGCTGCCGGTGCCAACTGGGCCACAATACGCGTCCACGCGCCGCGGAACACCAGACGAGGTAGCCGCATGATGCATGCCAGCGCCGATCCCAT
>JANQIO010000022.1 GCA_028282105.1 Halieaceae bacterium
GGTCAGCGGGTGCTGGCGGAGATTCTCTCCCGCCACCTGGGTCCGGAGATCCAGATCAACGCCCTCGCCCCGGGACCGGTAGATGGCGCCCGCCTGCGCGGACTGGGCGGCGCACCGGGCCTGTTTGAGCGCCGCGGCAGGCTGGTACTGGAAAACAAGCGCCTCAACCAGGTGCACGCGGCGATCATGGCCGCCGTGCAGCAGGGCTTTGCGGCTGAGGAACTGCTGGGGCTGGCGGTCAATGAGCTGTCCAAGCTGCCCAGTGCCAATCGCATGCCCAAGCCGCTGGCCAAGCTGTTTGCCCAGGTATCCGAGTCCCGCGGCACCGGTAGCGCTTCGCGCTTCCTGCTCAACCAGGGGCTGGCCGAGAAGCTGATCAATCGCCTGGTGCTGGGTGCGGTGTTTACTGACGAACAGGCGGATGCGTTCCTGGGTAAGTTTGCCGATGCCCCGGCACCGTTCTTCGACCAGAAGTCCATCGAGCGCTCTGCCGACCAGATCGAGTCAGGCATTCTCAATCGCCTGCACCTGCACAAGATGCCCACCGATGAGCAAGTCGGCCTGTCCACGGTGTTCCACCTGGCCGACGATATTGTCAGCGGCGAGACCTGGCACCCCTCGGGCGGCCTGAAGTTCGACCGCTCGGTGACCGAAGGCGAGCTGCTGTTGCCGCCGGGCAAGGAAGACCTGGCCAGGCTCAAGGGCAAGCGCGTGGTGCTGATTGGCGACTGTATGCGCGAAGAGCTGGCCGCCATGGCCGCCGGCTTCGTGGAGCAAAAGGTGGCCAGCCTGCGCCTGCTGACCCACAGCGAGGACGCGGCGGAAGAACTCAAGCACGCCTTCAAGGCCGGCAAGTCCTGTGATGTCGAGGTGCGTGCCATTGGCGACAACCTGGAGGAAGCGCTCGACGGCATCCTGCGCGATGACGGCGGCTTTGATGTGGTGGTGTGCAGTCCCTTCTCCCGGCTACCCATGAGTGCGCTGGCGGCAGAGCGCAACGAGAAGTGGGATCGAGTACTGAGCGACGAGCAATTCAGCGCGCTGGTGCACGACCAGCTCACCCACCATTTCCGGGTGGCGCGCTGTGCGGCACTGGTGCCCGCCTGCCAGATTGTGCTGTTGACGCCGGACACCTCACTGGCTTCCTCGCGCGAGGAGTTCGCGCTGGCCCTGTTCGTGAAGAATTCCCTGCACGCCTTCACGGTGACGCTGGGGGTGGAGACCGAGCGCCTGCCCACAGTGCCGGCGGTCAACCAGGTGCAGCTCACGCGGCGCGCCCGCACAGAGGAACCCTCCAACGACCAGGAGCTGGCCGAGGAAATGGAGCGCCTGGTGCACGCCGTGCTGCAGTGTTCCGTGCCCGCGCCCAGTCCCTCGGACAGCCGCTACCTGTCGAAGATATTCCGCGGCAACGCTGTCACTGTGTAGAGCCAGGCTCCACAGGCCGGATGTAAGCCTGATCGCGGAAACAGGGGAAACAGGACACCGCCAAGCCACGGTAGGCCCTGAATCGCGGTGATTGTGTAAGCCCGGGGAGGAGGCCGGCGCTTACCGCTATCTTGCGTTTGCAGCCAACTGGACTAGAGTTTTGGAAGGAACCTCAATAACAACAACATAGGGTGAGGTAGTTTTGCGAAGCACGGAATTGTTGCCGTTTATTGTCTACTTCGCAGCGGTAATGCTGCTGGTAGCGACCATGCTGGGACTGTCCTGGCTGCTGGGGCAGCGCCGTGCCAACAAGGCCACCAATATGCCCTTTGAGTCCGGCGTTATCTCGGTGGGGTCCTCGCAGATTCAACTCTCTGTCGAGTTCTACCTGATTGCCATCTTCTTCGTGATCTTCGACCTGGAGACCGTGTTCATCTTTGCCTGGGCCATCGCCTTCTTTGAACTGGGCTGGCAAGGCTATGCCGCCATCATG
>JANQIO010000029.1 GCA_028282105.1 Halieaceae bacterium
GCCGACGCCCGCATCCCTCGCCAGATGGTAGCCCTTCTGGTTGGGCACCAGCGCCGAGTAGGTGGCGGCGCCAGCGGGCAGGCCAGCGACGACCTGGTCGGTACCCGCCATCGCGGGCACCGCCTTCGGCGAGACAAAACTCCCCACCTCGATGTGCGATACGCCGGCCTCAAGCAGAGCCTTGATAAGCTGCAGGCGCTGTTCCGGGGTGAGCACCCGCGGCTGGTTCTGCAGGCCATCACGCGGGCCCACATCGTTAATAACAACGCGCTCTTTCATGGATTTCCTCGGGAATACTCCGGGCGACAGCCCGACAGCGGGTGTTATAGGTGTACAAGTTTTGTAATGGTACGACGGTTCATGGAATTCAGATGAACCCCGCATACCTTACAACCGGGGTCTGCACGAGGCCAGTGTATACCTGCTATAACCCAGTGAAGCAGATTCTCAAGGAGCATTGCCATGTGCCGATGGCTGGCCTACTCCGGGGGCGCCATTCCCCTCAGCGAGTTGATTTTCAACACTCGCCACTCCCTGATTGACCAGAGCCTGGATGCCCGTCTCGGCCCCAATACCACGAACGGTGACGGCTTCGGCGTCGGCTGGTTCGACCACCTCGACAGACCGGGCATGTACAAGAGCACGCAGCCGGCCTGGAACGATGACAATCTGCTGGACCTGTGTCGGCACGTGGAATCACCCCTGTTCCTGGCCCATATCCGCGCCTCCACCGGCACAGCGGTGGCATACAATAACTGCCACCCGTTCCGCTATGAAAACTGGCTGTTCGTTCACAACGGCGTGATTCGCGAGTTCGCCAGGGTCAGGCGGCGTTTACTGCACGAGCTCGACGAGGATCACTTCCGCGGCCTCAAGGGCGCGACGGACTCTGAGCTTATGTTCATGCTGGCCCTGCAATTTGGTCTGGCAGAGGACCCGGCGGCGGGTATCGCCCACATGGTCGGCTTCGTCGAGCGTATCGGCTGGGAGGCCAACATACGCCACCCTATGCAGATGACCCTGGGTTTTGCCGACGGCCAGCGACTCTACGCCGTGCGCTATTCCAGCGAGGGAGACAGCCGTACCCTGTATCACTCCCGGAGCCTCGATGCCCTGGAGCAAGAACTCACCCCTCGCCAACAGACGCCGCTGGACAAGATGTCCAGCAAGGCGCGTGCAGTGGTATCCGAGCCGCTGTCGGAGCTTCAGGCCTTGTGGGAACCGATCCCCGAGGCCAGTTTCATCGCCGTCGAGGACGGCGAGGTGCACGTCGAGCCCTTCAAACCCAGCACACCCTGAATTCTCATACCGGGCGACGGCTTCACCCGGCGGCCCTCGGCGGTGCTAGACAATCTGGCTTCAGGGCACTAAGTTTCTAATGAAGGAACCCGCACGGGTTTCGTGGTTACTCCGAACATTAAAATAAGTAATGGAGAATTCGTTGTGTCCCAATCCACTGTACTCCGCCCCACCCGGGTGGCGGCTTCGGTCGCCCTTGTTTCAGTCCTAGGCGCGAGCCAGGGCGCCTACGCCCAGCTCGAAGAGGTCATCGTTACCGCCCAGAAGCGCCTGGAATCTGCCCAGGATGTACCCATTGCCATCACCGCCTTTGACGCCGACGCCCTGGTTGCCAAGCAGATCCTCGGCTTTGCCGATATCCGCTTTACAGCTCCCAACGTCACTTATTCGAAGGCCAACTTCACCGGCAACAACTTCCAGATTCGCGGCATTGGCACCACGCTGGTCGCGGCCTCAGCAGACCAGGGCGTGGGCATCCACGTCAACGAAGTGCCGATCAACGCGCCGCGCCTGTTCGAAACCGAGTATTTCGATGTACAGGCCATCGAAGTGCTGCGCGGTCCGCAGGGCACCCTCTACGGTCGTAACGCGACCGGGGGTACGGTAAATATGGCCACGGCGCCGGCAGAAATTGGCGAATTCCTTGGCAACATCGAGGGCCAGTACGGCGAGTATGAGCACAAGAAGGTGGTGGGGCACGTCAATGTCCCCGTCAATGACAATTTTGCCATGCGCTTCGCGGGCATCTACCTGGAGCGCGACGGCTATACCGAGAACCTGTTTACCGGTAACGATGTGGACGGCCGTGACCAGTATGCGGCGCGCGCCTCCTTCAAATGGCTGCCCACCGAGCGCACCACCGTGGACCTGATGTTCTCCTACTTTGAGGAGGACAGTAACCGCAGCCGCTCTACCAAGACCATGTGCAGGAACGACCCCAGCGGCGTGCTGGGCTGCCTGCCGGATGGCCTGGACTTCGACCTGCCCAACCCGTCGTCGCAGCTGTCCAACATACTGGCCTCCGACCTGGCCCTTGGGCCGCTGGGCATTTTCCCCTTCGGCAGCAATGACCGCCCGGAAAACCCCAATGACCTGCGCGAGACGATCTCGGATTTCGACCCGGAGTACTTTGCCGACGAAACCCTCATCACCCTGAACATCACCCACGAATTCGACAAGCACACGGTGGCCCTGGTAGCGGGTTACCAGGAGAGTGAGATCGAGTCGGAAATGGACTACCAGTGGAGCGTGGGGGCAGAAGTCCAGCTGCCTGCGGCCCTGCCGCTAATAGCGCCGCAGACTTACGCCACCCAGTTCTTCGACGGCCAGCTGCCCATGTCGGCACGCGCTCAGGAGGGCACCGGCTCCATCGGCGGCGCGATCAAGTCACGCGACAGCACGCTGGAATCCTATGACAACTCCAACCAGGACACCGACCAGTTCTCCCTGGAGTTCCGTATCCAGTCCGACTACGACGGCAAGTTCAACTGGCTGGCCGGCGCCTTCTACATGGATGTGGACCTGGAGAACAGCTACTTCGTGTTCGCCAACGGCTTCGACTACCTGGCCTCGGTGGTTCCGGCCCTGACCGGGCAGGACGGCTTTGGCTGGGTGGCACCGCAATTCATGAGCGATACCGCCGAGTACACCATTGAATCAGCCGCCCTGTTCGGCGAGGTCTACTACAACTTCACCGACGAGATAAAACTGACCCTGGGCCTGCGTTACACCGAGGATGAAAAGACCATCCAGGACCGGCAGCTGCTGCTCAATGAGGACGAGACTACCGGCCAGCGTTTCTTCCGCCCCTTCGGCGATGATTCACCCATCGACGTGCCTTACCGCAACGACGATGAAAGCTGGGAGGAGTTCACCGGCCGTGCCGTGATCGACTGGCAATTTGCCAGCGACAACATGGTCTATGCCTCCTATTCACGGGGCTACAAGGGCGGTGGATTTAATCCACCCTTTGATCCGCTGCTGTTCCCGAGCTCTTCGCCGACTTTTGAGCCAGAGTTTGTGGACGCCTTTGAGATCGGCAGCAAGAACATCTTCTTCGATGGCACGCTGCAGGCCAACGCCACGCTGTTCTACTACGACTATGAAGACCTGCAGGTCTCCAAGATCGTCAACCGTACTTCATTCAATGAAAACACCGATGCCGAGATCTTCGGACTGGAAGCGGAGTTTGTGTGGGCACCCACCGACCAGTGGCTGTTCAATGCCAACCTCGCCTACCTGGATACCGAGATCACCGACCTGCAGAGTATCGACCCGCGCGACCCCAGCGATGGCCGGGATGACGTGACCATCGTGAAGGACCTGACCAACGCGGCCAACTGCGTGGCGCTGCTACCACCCGACGTGTTCGAGGCTGTGGCCGGTTCCCAGCTCAGCGACTGCGCGGCGCTGTCGGCCGCCGGTATCCCCATCACTGACGGCATTGCCGCCGACCTGTCTGGCGCAGAGCTGCAGAACTCGCCCGAGTACTCCGTCAGCATTGGCGCTCAGTACACCTTCTACCTGCCGGGCAACCACAGCCTCACCTCGCGGGTGGACTACTACTGGCAGGACGAGATGTACGGCCGCAACTTCAACAAGGAAGTGGACCGCATCGACGACTGGGATATCTGGAACGCCCAGCTGACGCTGATGTCCTCCGACGAGAGCTGGTATGCCAGAGCCTATGTGAGGAACATCGGTGACGACGACCACCTGGTGGGCATGTTCGTCACCGACCCCTCGTCCGGGCTGTTCACCAATGTGTTCACGGTTGAACCTCGAAACTACGGATTGGCGCTGGGCTACAATTTCTAGTTAGCCTTTATCCCGCCAACAAAAAAGCCCCGGCACGCCGGGGCTTTTCTTTTTACGGCATTTTTCCAGAACCGTGTCAGGCCAGCTGTAGCGGCAGGTCGCGCTGACGCTTGCCAGTGGCGGCAAACAGAGCGTTGGCCAGTGCCGGCGCTGCCGGTGGCGTGCCGGGCTCGCCGACCCCGGTGGGCGCGGCCTGGCTGTCGATGATGGCGACTTCGATTTCCGGAGTCTCACTCATCCGCAGCATCTGGTAGTCATGGAAGTTGCTTTGCTCAACGGCCCCGTCTTTGACGGTGATTTTGCCCTTGAGGGCGGCGGTCAGGCCAAAAATGATGCCGCTTTCCATCTGCGCCCTGACGATATCCGGATTCACGGCGATGCCGCAGTCGATGGCGCAGTAGACTTTCTCGAGCTTCGGCCGGCCGTCCTCCATGGAGACCTCGGCGACCTCGGCCACTACCGAGTAGAACGACTCGTGCACGGCCACGCCCAGGTAACGGCCGGCTGCGGGCTGTTCCCAATTGGCCATGGCGGCCACCTTGTCCAACACGACCCGGTGCCGGCTGTTCTCCGGCAGGTGCGCACGGCGGAACTCGACCGGGTCGCGGCCAGCGGCATGCGCCATCTCATCCACGAAGCTCTCGATTACGAAGGCATTCTGGCTATGGCCCACCGAGCGCCAGTAACCCAGCGGCATCACGGTTTGCAGGTTGGTGTACTGCACCAGGAAATGCGGGAACTGATACGAGGTATCTGCCACACCTTCCACAGAGGCGTGGTCAGTGTCGGCCTGCATGTTGCCGATGGCACTCTTGACGCCGTGGGGCACCCAGGCCGGCATCGCCGCGTTGAGGAAGTGCGGCATGATTTTCTGGTTGATGCTGGGCGCAACAATCTGGTGGGTGTAGCTTTCCACATCGCCACTCTCGGCCAGGCTGGCGCGGAGGCGCGCCTTCATCACCGGGCGATAGAAGTCGTGGCGCATATCGTCTTCCCGGCTCCAGACCAGCTTTACCGGCTGCTGCACACGAGCGACGATCTGCGCGACCTCGTAGACGTTGTCGGCCGCGGCCCGACGCCCAAAGCCACCACCGAGGAAGGTGTTGTGAATAATCGCCTGGTCACGGCCCACACCAAAGCCCTTGGCAGCGTAAGCCTGGGCCACATCCGGCGCCTGGTTGCCCACCCACACCTCGATACCGCCATCGGCCATGGGCTGGGCGGTCGCCGTTTGCGGCTCCATGGTGGCGTGGGCCACGAAGGGTGCGTTGTACTCCACTGACAGTGTCCTGGCGCCCGCTTCAGCCGGCAACTCGCCGTCTTCGCGCACCACTTCAAACTCATCACCCTCCAGCGCAGCGGCAAAGGCGACGTCGATGTCCTCGCTGCTCTGCAGGGGCGCCTCACCGGTTTGCCAGTTGGTGCTCACCGCCTCCGCGGCCTTGCGCGCCCGCCAGTAATTGCGGGCCACCACGGCAATACCGCCATCAATCTGGAAAATGTCTTCCACGCCCGGAAGCTGTTGCGCCTCGCTGGCATCCCAGCCGCCGCAGCTACCTTCAGCGTGGGGACAGCGCAGTACCACCGCCACCAGTGCATTCTCCACCGGCGCATCGCTGCCAAAGACAGCGGTGCCGTCTACCTTGGCCTGGGCATCGAGACGGTCGTTCTGGCGACCAATGACCTTGAAGTCTGCCGCCTGCTTGAGTGGCGGGTTTTCGGGGACCGCCAGGGTATTGGCCGTTGCCACCAGTTCACCATAGCCAAGGTCGACACGGCTGTCGCGGCTGCGGACGCGGCCGGCCTCGGCATAAAGCTCACTGGCCGGGGTGCCGGTCTGCTGTACCGCCGCGGTGATCAACATCTCGCGAGCGGTGGCGCCCACGGTGCGCAGGGTGTCGTAATAGAGGCGGATGGAATTGGAGCCGCCGGTCACCTGCATGATCATCTCCGGGTCGCCGAAGGCCGGGTGAGGGGGCGCCATTTCGTAGCGCATGCTGGCCGGCTCCATCTCCAATTCCTCGGCCAGCACCGAGAGGATGCCGGTCAGCACGCCCTGGCCCATCTCGGCCTTGAAAATCTGTGCGATCACCTGGCCATCAGGCGTCACTCGCAAGTAGGAATCCGGCTGGAAATCCGCCGCGTTCTGCTTCGGCAACTGCTGTTCCGAGCAGCCGCTCAGGCTGAAGCCGATGGTCAGCGCCCCGCCGGCGACTGAGGCGTTGCGGATGAACTGGCGTCGGGACAGCGTCATGACAGCACCTCCGCAGCATCGGCATCCTGGCCAGGCTCCCAGGTAGCAACCGCAGCGGCGGCCATCTCTGCAGCCGCGCGCTTGATGGCCTTGCGGATGCGCGGGTAGGTACCACAGCGACAAATGTTGCCCGACATATAGGCATTGATATCAGCATCGGTGGGGTTTGGGCGAGCGGCCAGGAGTGCCGCCGCAGACATGATCTGGCCGGATTGGCAGTAGCCGCACTGGGGGGCATTCTCCGCCACCCAGGCTTTTTGCAGCGGGTGATCACCGGCGGAGGACAGGCCCTCGATGGTGGTCACCGCCTTACCCGCGACAGCGCTGATGGGCAGCGAACAGCTGCGAATCGGGCTGCCCTCCAGGTGCACGGTGCAGGCGCCACAGAGACCGCGGCCGCAGCCGAACTTGGTGCCATTCATGGCCAGTTCGTCGCGTAACACCCACAGCAGCGGTGTGTCCGGTTCTATCTCCAGCCTGGCGGGCTGGCCGTTCAAGGTAAAAGTGATGGTTTCCGGGGACACAGGCGCTCTCCTGCACAGGCATGCATAGTGACTATTACTACGCCATAGACCGCTGTACAGTTCAAGCAACCGGGTTGGCTTATACTCGGAACCATGTTTCTCACAACTCCCTGGTTCAAAACCTCAGCTTGGCTGCTCCTGTTACTGGCTTTGACGGGCTGCGCCAACCTGCCGATGGCGGACTTCGACGAGCCCGAAGTACGCCTCACCGCCTTGCGGCCACTCAGCGTCGAGAATATGGAGGCGCGGTTTGAGATCCGCCTGCGCGTGATCAACCCCAACCCTGTAGAGATCAACGTCAAAGGACTCTACTCGGAAGTCTTTCTCGGAGATCGGCGTGTGCTGTCAGGCACCAGTTCGGGCAGGAACTCGATTCCGGCCTACGGCGAAGGGGAAGTGGTGGTGCTGGCGGGGATCGGCATGCTGGACTCTCTCGCGCTGATCCGCGAACTGGCGGAAAAGCCGCCTGTCGGTGGCTTGCCCTACACACTCAAGACCAAACTATCACTGGCCGACCTGCCCTACGCCCTGCGGCTGGAGCACACCGGCACGCTGGCCGCACCCTGAGGCGGTCGGCCGATTGCGCCGCCCTGCTATACCCAGCGTGCGGCGAGTGATTTCAGGTCGACCCGGGCCTGCATTCGCTGGGCCAGCAGGAACATGCCGCCTACCTTGCGATGAAAGAACACCGCGTCTGAGGGCGGCGCATGCCAGAACTCGCGGAAATCCTGGGCGCTGGCGCCCACCTGCGTGAGCCGCGCCGAGATGTCCGAGGCGCCGAAGTCGTAGGGTCCGTCGGTGGTCAGTGGCTCCAGTGCGATGTCAAAGATATCCAGCACAAAATCCCGATAGGCATCGCTGCCGTCTTCCACCACATAGCCCAGCTTGCCCGCCGCATCCAGCAGCCGATCTTCGTCGCCTTTCTGCGCAGCCTTAATCATGCGCCGGTATTCGTTGACAAACTTCGCCTTGAAGCGACGGGTGGCACCGAAGTCCAGCAACACCATGCGCTGACTCGACGACTGGTAGCGATAGTTGGCGAAGTTGGGATCGGTCTGCACCATGCGCAGGTGAAAGAACTCCATCAGCATCAGATCCATCATCGCCGTCACCAATGCATCGCGCTGCGCCTGGCCAAGCTCGCTGATAACCTCCACCGGTTCGCTGTCGATATAGGTCATGGCCAGCACATGCTCGGTGGTGAGCTCTGGCAGCAGCTCCGGCACCACAAAGCGCTCGTCGTCGGCCAATAATGCGCTGAATTCGGCCAGGTGCTCGGCTTCCTTGAGATAGTTGGCCTCATCGCGCAGTTGGGCCTTGGCGTCTTTCAACAGCGGCTTCATGTCGATCTGGTCCGGAACCAGGCCCGACAGCTTGAGCAGCGCCGCAATATTGTCAATATCGCTGTCAATGCTCCTGGCGACACCGGGGTACTGCACCTTGAGGACAATATCGCGGCCATCCTGCGCGCGGGTGCGGTGCACCTGGCCGATTGAGGCCGCGGCGATGGGTTGGTAATCAAAGCCGTAAAACTGCGCCTCCCAGTCTTCACCGAAGGCGTCGGTCATGGTGCGGTCAAGCTGCTCAAAGGGCATGTAATCCGCCTCATCGCGCAGGCGGGCGAGAATATCAGCCAGCTGGCGCGGCAGGAATTCACCGCCGTCCATGGACAGCATCTGGCCCAGCTTCATGGCAGCACCACGCATCCGCGCCAGCTCATCGGCGACCCGCTGTGCATTGCGCGGGGTCAGCAACATGTCGCGCGCCCGCGGTCGTTCGCCGGAGCGCAGCCGGCGGCCGCCTTCGGCGATCATGCCAGTGGCGACGCCGCCCGCCAGTTTCGCAACCCGCGCAAAGCGCCCGATGCGGGTGCTGGGTACTGCGGCCTGCTGTGACTTGCTATGTGAGTTAGCCACGGGGTTCTCCCTCCCGCCATCGATTGACATGGGACATTACCAGCTCGTGCCCGTTGAACTCGGCACCGAGCACGGCAATAAAGGTAAATACGCCGGTGAGTTTACGCGCGATTAACGCAAAATCCCGCGACGGTGTTGTGAAGTGCCGGGAGGTGGTCGTGGCGGCCGCCAGCTTACCAGCGCGCTGCATGAGTCGGGAGTCAGCCCAGCGGTACTCACCGCGGCGGTTAAGCAGCTCGCGGGGCAGGCGGCCTGGCTCTCGCAGCGGCTCCAGCAGGTGCAGACAGAAGTCGGCAAACATTTTGCGGCCCTCGGGTTTGGCGTCGGGCTGCAGGCAGCCCAGGCCGATGAGCCCATCTACCAGCAGGTCCTGGTCCTCCTCCAGGCCGGCGGCTATCACCCGGCGCAGGTGATAGAGGAAATCCTCGTCACACTCCAGCATTGAGCCAAAGTCCAGCAGGGCAATGCGGTCGCCATCGGGCGCTGGCTGGATAAGGTAATTACCGAAGTTCGGATCGGTCTGCAACAGGCCCCAGCTATACAACTCAACAAAGAACAGCTCCAGCATCGCCCCGGCCAGCCGGTTGCGTCTGGCCAGTGACAGTCTCGCCACCGCGGCGTCGTTGACCGATAGGCCTTCGATGTACTCCAGCGCCAGCACCCGACCGCTACAGTATTCCCGGTAGACCTCGGGTACCTTGAAAACGCTACCGGGCCTGCCCAGCGCGGAGACATGCTGGCCGATCGCCTCGGCAAAGCGCGCCTCACGCCCGTAGTCGATTTCGTGGTGCAGATAGCTGCGCATGGAGGCCAGCCAGTCGTCCATATCACGCCCGGCGGGTAGCCAGCGTGCCAGTTTCAACATGCGCACCACCGCATCGAAATCCCCATCGATCACTTCGGCCAGGCCCGGATACTGGATTTTGCAGGCGATGGCCTGGCCCGTGGCGGCAATCCTGCCACGGTGCACCTGGGCAAGAGATGCAGCGGCAAAGGCGGTTTCCTCAATCTCCAGGCCAGCCAGCCGAGGACCGAGATCTGCCTCCAGCACCGGGTAGACCGCGCTCCAGGGCAGCGGCTCGGTGTTGCCGCCCAGCTCATGCAGGGCTTCGGTGAGCACGGGCGGGAGGAAGTGCTCACCAAGCAGGGCAAACATCTGGCCGATCTTGACGTAAGTGCCCTTGAGGCGGCCCAGCTCCGCTACAAAGCGCCGTGCTTCACGTCGCGAAAACTCCGAATTGGCCTCCCTGGCCAAACCCGACCGGGTCAGCACCTGCTGTACCGCGCCATCCACCGCCAGTGCGCCACCGGCGCGAATCCCCGCCAGGGCGGCGGCAAACCCTCGGGGCACGGCGCCGCGGCGCAATTTGTCCTGTTTACTCATAGCGCCATTCTATACGCAGAGACGCGCTGACGGGCTTACCCCGGTTTACGGCATCTCGGCACAAGCGGGCAAGGCTCAAGCGCGCCAGCGCGTAGATCACGTATCATCACTGCTACAACCCAGTATTGCCAGGCCGCCGCATGTCCAGATTGCTTCTCTTCCTCGCCCTCTTGCCCAGCATGGCCGTAACTCAGCCGGCCGCGCAGGAGTACGACTACTTCACTCACAACCGGGAAATGGTGCGCAATGGTGTGCAGGCGGTGCTGATGTGCAATGGCCTGTTCACCTCCCGCCGCAGCCTCGAGCAGGTATTCAGGCAGGAGCTTGCCTACCTGGGGGGCAAGCGTCTGGACAGGCCACTGGGAACGCCGGCGGGCGGCGCCTACACGGTGGACAATGCGCGCCGCGCTGTGAGCGTTGGCGGTGGCGCCAACGGCCCGGCTATTACGGCTGCATTCCGTGAGGGTATCGGCTGCGTGGTGATGGCGCCCCACCAGGACCTGTCAGAGATTGATTCGCTGCCTCAGCAAACCCTTGCGCCATTGCCCGGCAACCCGGCGAACATTGACTGGCCAATGGGTGACAGGCTGAAGACCCGGGCACTCGCAAGCAGCATCGATGCAGCAGCCTTGCAGGCGGCCTCCGACTGGGCCTTCAATCGGCCGACGCCAGAACAGGACACCCTGAGCCTGCTGGTGGTACACAAGGGCCAGATCGTCCATGAGCGCTACGCGGACGGCATAGACATGAGCACTCGCACGCGCACCTGGTCGACGGCCAAGAGCATCGCCGCGACACTGATCGGCATGCTGGTCGACCGCGGTGAACTGAAGCTGGACGCACCGCTGGGCGTCGAGTGGCTACCCGAGCTTGCGGCACCGGCCCCCGACCCTCGCGACGCTATCACCCTGCGCCAGGTACTCAATATGTCCAGTGGCCTGGACCCGGTGGACAGCTTCAACATGGAATACGCCACCGGCTCCGGGCTGGCTTACTGGGCCGGCGCCAGCTCGGTGGATGGCGCCCGTCGCCGCGGCCTGGTGCGGGAGCCAGGCAGCTTCTGGGACTATGAAAACTACGACACCCTGCTCGCGGTCCTCGCCATGAAACAGGTGCTGGGTGACCAACGCCGCTACCAGGAGTTTCCCCGCCACGCTCTGCTGGACAAGCTGGGGATGCGCAACACCCTGCTCAGCACGGACCGCTTCGGCGACTTCATCCTCTCCAGCCAGGTGTATACCAACGCCCGCGACCTGGCGCGCTTCGGCATGCTCTACGCCCAGGGTGGCATGTGGCAGGGAGAACGGTTGATTTCCGAGCAGTGGATCGAGTTTTCACGCACGCCGGCCCCGGCCAGTGCCCTGCGCGACAACGATTACGGTGGGCAGTGGTGGCTGGTGCCTGACAGCCGCTCCGACGTACCCCGGGAGGCGTTCTCAACCGCGGGCAATCGCGGCCAGTACGTGATCGTTGTACCGTCGCAAGAACTGGTGATCGTGCGCCGCGGACTCGACTGGGGCCGGCAGGGCTTTGATCGCTGGGACCTGACCCGGGAGGTGCTGAAAGCCTTTGGTCGCTGAGCCGGCCGGCAGCGCTGGTTTCTTACACACTAATGCTGTATACAATTGGCATCGCCGACGTTCTACCCGCCAAGTGCAGCAACGCCGGTGCAGTTTCGCGGGCAGCGTATCGGCGAAGTTGCGAGTACACCAGGAGTGAGACACGCAAATGTCGATTGCGATATTAAGGCTGGACCTGGCCGGGCAACCCCGGGGATGGTGCAGCCCGGAGCAAGCCGCCACTGCCTATGTGAAAGGGGATGTTTCCTGGACGCTGGGTGATCCTGCCATCATTCTTCACGGCGGCGTGCAGCGCCTCAGCGGCCTGCAGTCGATGCTGGAAATCCCACCGATTATCGCCATGCGCGGCCGGGTCGTCAGCAGCTTTTCCCTGTCACTCAACAACAAGGCGCTGTTCCCCCGTGACCAGCACATTTGCCTGTACTGCGGTAACGAATTCCACCGCAGCATGCTGACCCGCGATCACGTGATACCGGTTAGCCGCGGTGGTCGCGATGTCTGGTCCAACTGCGTGAGCGCCTGCAAGAGCTGCAATAACCGCAAGGGCAATCGGACGCCGGAGGAGGCGGACATGCCGCTGCTCGCAGTGCCGTTTACGCCAAACCCCTGGGAATACACCTTCCTGGAGCGCGACCGGATTCTGGGCGACCAGATGGAATACCTGCGTCAGCAGTTCTCCAATCACCGCGACTGGAGCAGCGCGGCCTAGCACCGATCATGCGCGGGCGCCTCATGGCAACAGGATGGTAGATCCCGTGGTCTTTCTTGCCTCCAGGTCGCGGTGGGCCTGCTGGACATCTTCCAACGCGTAGCGCTGGTTGATATCTACTGTCACATCGCCCTGCTGCACTCGCTCGAACACATCGGCCAGGCACTGTCGCAGCTCAGCCGTTTCCATGACGTAGCTGAACAAGGTGGGTCGGGTGATGAACAGTGAGCCCCTGGCGCTCAGGGTACCCAGCTCCAGCGGCGGCGGCGGGCCGGAGGCGTTGCCAAAACTGACCATCAGGCCGCGCGGGCGCAAGCAGTCCAGCGATTGCTCGAAGGTGTCTTTGCCGACGCCATCGTAGACCACGGGCAGCTTGTCTCCGCCGGTAATCTCCAGCACCCGCTCCAACACGTTCTCCTCGCTGTAGTTAATAACGTGCTCATAGCCCGCCGCCCTGGCCAGCTCGGCTTTTTGCACGGTGCTGACCGTACCGATAGCGTGCGCCCCGATCGCCTTCGCCCATTGGCCAAAGATCAGGCCCACGCCCCCTGCTGCGGCGTGGAACAGGCAGTATTCTCCGCTCTTCAGGGGATAGGTTCGTTGCAGCAGGTATTCACAGGTAGCACCCTTCAGCGCAACAGCGGCCGCGCTTTCGAAGCTCATGCCCTCAGGCATCGCCACCAGCCGCGACGCCGGCAGGTTGATCGCCTCGCTGTAGGCGCCGATGCCGGCGGCGCAATAGGCGACCCGGTCACCCACGCTAAAGTCGGCGCCCTCCCCCACGGCCTCCACCACTCCCGCGCCTTCCAGGCCCAGGCCGCTCGGCAACTCCAGCGGGTACAGCCCGGAGCGATGATAGGTATCGATAAAGTTGAGCCCGATGGCCTCGTTGCGGACGGTGACCATGCCCGGTCCCGGGGGCTCAAGGCCCAGATCCTCCAACACCATGACGTCCGGGCCACCGACCGCCGCTATTCGAACTGCCTTTACCATGGTCATTTATCCCCTTCGGCATTACTCTGGTTGAACGCCAAGTGTAGAACAAGAGACCCCAGTGTCCCGCCCCGCTCCAGGCATGGCAGCCGTTTGGCTGCTTGCCATCACCACCCAGGCTATATCGTCCCAGCTTGCGGCCCAGCCCGAGGACACCGCGAGCGAAGCTGACCCGGAGCGCGGCTGGGTCGACCAGAGCTATGACGACGTCAGCGCACGGGCCGATGAGATTGCCGGCTGGGTGGACAGCTTCTTCGGTCACCCGCTGGATATCGAAGACAAGGCGCGCTCGCAGGTCCGCATCCGCCCGCAGGTCGAATGGGACGAGCAGGACGGCTGGGACAGCAAGCTGCGCGTCACCGGCCGCCTGCACCTGCCGCGCACCAGTGATCGCCTCAGCGTGGTGTTCTCCAGCCAGGACGATGATTTTGATGACGAGTTCTATGACCCTTCCATCGCCACCGACGGCGATTCTGCCGCCGGCGTGCAATACCAGGTGCGACGTAAGAAGCGCTCGTCCGCCTACCTGTTTGCGGGGGGCAAATCCGGCTTCAATGTGAAGCTGGGCGGGCGCTACCGCTTTCAGGATGATTTTATTGGCAGCTCCAGCTTCCGCTTCAGCGAAGAGGTGTTCTGGGTCGGCGGCGACGGCTTCACCAGCCGCACGCGCTTCGACCTCAACCAGCCGCTCAGCGAGAACACGCTGCTGCGCTGGGCGAACCGGGTAGACTATGGCGAGGAGACCAACGGCGGAGAGTGGAATACCCGTTTAGCCTGGATACGACGCCTGGACAATCGCAGTGCGTTGCGGCTGTTTGGTTTTGTCCGCGGTGAAACAGACCCGGAGATACTCAAGGCCCGCGGACTGGGCATGGGATTCCGCCGCCGCGTTCTGAGAGACTGGTTCTTTGTAGAAGTCGAACCCCGCTACGCCTGGCGCAAACGTCGGCCCGACGACGAGCGGGAAGGCGTCGCCCAGGTAAAAGTGAGGTTCGAGATCATCATCGGCGAGCGCTGACATGCGGCACGGCAATTTCGAAGCGGAGACCGAGACCGCCTACAACTGGCGAGTTCTCTCCCATCTCTGGCCCTTCCTCAGGGAGTCGCGCCGGCGCGTGGCGGCGGCCCTGCTGTGCCTGCTGCTGGCCAAGGGCGCGGTGCTGGTGATCCCCTTTCTGCTCAAGCACCTGGTGGACTCGCTGGACACCTCCGGACCGCAGCTACCGATGATGGCCATCGCCGGCCTGGTGTTGGCCTACGGTGGCGCGCGCTTCGCCAACGTGTTCTTCGGCGAGCTCCGGGATACCATTTTTGGCCGCGTCACCGAGCGGGCCATGCGCCGCGTGGGCCTGCAGGTGTTTCGCCACGTGCATGCGCTGGATCTCGACTTTCACCTCAACCGCCGTACCGGCGGTCTGGCGCGGGACATCGAACGCGGCACCACCGGCATCAGCTTCCTGATGCGCTTTTTCGTATTTAACATCGCACCCACGCTATTTGAGATTGCCGCAGTCGCGATCATTCTCCTCACCAACTACGGTGCCTCCTTCGCCGCCATTACGGTGTTGTCGGTGTTCATCTACGGCCTGTTCTCCCTGCGGGCCACGGAATGGCGCACCCAGTTCGTGCGTGAGATGAACGCGGCCGACTCGGCCAGCAACACCCGGGCGGTCGACAGCCTGATGAATTTCGAAACCGTCAAGTACTTCACCAATGAGGAGTTCGAGGCGCAGCGTTACGATGAGGAACTGGCGCGCTGGGAACTGGCGCGGCGGCGCAATCGGCTGTCGCTGTTTGGCCTCAACGGCGGCCAGGCCCTGATTATCGCCCTGGCACAGACCGCGATGATCGGCCTGGCGGCCACCGGGGTGCGCCAGGGCGACATGACCCTGGGCGACTTTATCCTGATCAACCAGTTCATGATCCAACTGTTCCTGCCGCTCAATTTTCTCGGCTTTGTGTTCCGCGAGATCAAGGGCTCACTCGCCAACATAGAAAAGCTGTTCGAGCTGCTGGCCGTGCAGCCCTCGGTGGTCGACCGGGCGGATGCGCAGACGCTGCAGGTGGCGCGCGGCGAAATCCGCTTCGAGGCCGTCGACTTCGCCTATTCCGAGACGCGCCCCATCCTCAGGGATGTGAGCTTTACCATCGCCCCCGGGGAGAAGGTGGCGGTGGTGGGGCCCTCCGGGGCCGGCAAGTCCACGCTGGTGAAGCTGCTGTTCCGCTTCTACGACCCCGCCTCCGGCAGCATCCGCATCGACGGCCAGGATATCGGCAGAGTCACCCAGGCCTCCCTGCGCCAGGTCATCGGCATCGTTCCCCAGGACACGGTGCTGTTCAATGACAGCCTGTTCGAGAATGTGCGCTACGGCAAGCCGGACGCCAGTGACGAGCAGGTGGACGCCGCCATTCGCCTCGCTCACCTGGACGCCTTCATCGACTCGCTGCCCGAGGGACCTGACACCCTGGTCGGCGAGCGCGGCCTGAAACTCTCCGGCGGCGAAAAGCAGCGGGTGGCCATCGCCCGCACCCTGCTCAAGCGGCCGCCGATCCTGGTGTTTGACGAGGCCACTTCGTCACTGGACAGCAAGTCAGAGCGCGCGATTCTGGCCGCCCTGCGCGAGATCTCTGCCGATCACACCAGCCTGGTGATCGCCCACCGCCTGTCGACGATCATCGATGCCGATCGCATCCTGGTGCTGCAGGACGGCCAGGTGGTTGAGCAGGGCAAACACCGCGAACTGCTTGAGCACAACGGGCACTACGCCGAGCTCTGGCAGGCACAGCAGAAGCAGCGGGATGCGCAAGATCATTCACATTGACGCCGACTCGTTCTACGCCTCGGTGGAAATGCGCGAGAACCCGGAGCTGCGCGACAAGCCCATCGCCGTCGGCGGCTCCTCCGACCGCGGCGTGGTGGCGACGGCCAACTACGAGGCGCGCAAATTCGGGGTGCATTCCGCGCTGCCCACCGCACGCGCACGGCAGCTCTGCCCGCGGTTGGTCATCATCAAGCCGCGCTTCGAGCTGTATCGCAAGGTATCGGGTCAGTTCCGCGAAATCTTCAGCGACTTCACCGAGCGCATTGAGCCCTTGTCCCTGGACGAGGCCTATCTGGATGTCAGCGACAGCCCGCACTTTGGCGGCAGCGCCACCCTGATTGCTGAGGAGATACGGCGCCGGGTACGAGACGAGTTGAGGCTCACGGTGTCCGCCGGTGTGGCGCCCAACAAATTCCTGGCTAAGGTGGCCAGCGACTGGGACAAGCCCGACGGCCTGTTCACCGTGGCGCCGGTGCAGGTGGCCGAGTTCGTGAAAACCCTGCCCGTGTCCAGGATCAATGGTGTTGGCAAGGTCACTACCGAAAAGCTAAAGCGCATGGGCGTCGTGACTTGCGGTGACCTGCAGCAGGTACCCATCGAGGAACTGGCGCGACGTTTCGGCAAATACGGCCCACGGCTGGCCGAACTCGCCCATGGCAGGGATGACCGCGAGGTGAAGACCAGCCGTATTCGCAAGTCCATCAGCGTCGAACGCACCTACTCTCGCGACCTGGGCTCAGACGAGGACCTGCTGGAGGCGCTGGACACCATTCTCGAGGAACTCGCGGAACGCTTCAGCAAGATTGAGCAGCAGTACCTGCCTACCAAGCGTTTTGTGAAAGTGAAGTTCCGCAATTTCAGCCAGACCACTCTGGAAGAGCTGCTGCCAGACCGCTCGGAGCCCTGGCGGGATCGCGGGGAATACCAGCGCCTGCTGCTGACTGCCCGCGCCCGGCGCCCGCTGTCGGTGCGGCTGCTGGGCGCGGGACTGCGACTTGAGCCGCGGCAGGCTGACGAGGCGGACCAGCTGTCTTTGTTCCCGGGCTTTGATTGAACCTGTGACAGCCGCCGAGTACCCTTGGCGTCCACAAACATAACGACACAACACCAACCCGAGGAGACGCCCGTGCTCACACCCGTGCTTGCCCTGGCCAGCTGGACCCTGATTATCTGGATATGGATGTACCTGTTGCGCATACCCGCGATGCAGGCCGCCGGCCTTGACCCCGATGAGGCTCGCCATCCCGGTTCCCTGAATGTTTTGCCGAGCAGCGCGCGCCAGGTGGCGGACAACTACAACCATCTGCACGAGCAGCCGACGGTATTCTACGCGCTGGCGTTCTATGCCCAGCTGGCAAGCGCCGGGGACAGCATCAACATCAACCTGGCATGGACCTACGTGGGCCTGCGGGTGGCGCATTCCCTGGTCCAGAACACCATCAACCGGGTAATGATTCGCTTCAGCGTATTCGCCCTGTCTTCCCTGGTGCTGATGGCTATCGCCGTGCGCTGCGTTCTCGCGCTCTGAGGATCTAACAGTAGAGATGGTGATGCGCCGCCTGCTAACCCCGCTGCTGTTAAGCCTCGCCCTGCTGGCCCCGCAGGTGCAGGCGGCACGCAATGTCATTCTCTTCATCGGCGATGGCATGGACGATGTGCAGATCACCATCGCCCGCAACTACCTGGTGGGCGCCGGGGGCCGCCTGGTCATGGATGAGCTGCCGGTGCGCGCAGCCGCCCAGGTGCTCACCATCGACGAGGATGGCAAGCGGGTCTACGTGGCGGACTCCGCCAATACCGCCACCTCAATCGCCACCGGGGTCGTCACCAGCCGCGGCCGTATTGCCAGCAGCGCTGGCGTCGATGCACCGCTGGAGACCATTCTCGAGCAGGCCGAAGCCGCAGGCATGCGCACCGGCTTAGTGACCACGGCCAGCGTGACCGACGCCACGCCCGCGGCCTTCGCAGCCCATATGAGCGTGCGCACCTGTGAGAACCCGGAATCCATCAATGGCGTAAAGCGCTACGGCATCGTGCTGCCGCACTGTCGCCACTACACCCTCGCCAACGGTGGCCCGGGCTCCATCTCTGAACAGCTCGCCAACGCCGGTATTGAGGTGCTACTGGGTGGCGGCAGTCAGCACTTTGACATGCCTGCTGAGGGCGACGAGCGCACGGTGGCCGAGCTGGCGGAGGACAATGGCTTCACAGTGATCAGGACCGCCGCCGAACTGGAGGCGTTGCCGGTGGATGACAACATTCGCACCCTGGGTCTGTTCTCCCCCTCCACCATGCCGGTGCGCCTGCGCGGCGAGGGTGGCCGGTCTGCCGAACGCCCCAGACCGAGCTGGCTTAACGAAGTGCATCCCTTTCTCGGCAGTGTGCGCCTGCCGGAGCCGATGGCCTGCGAGCCAGAACCCGGCTTTCGCGGCATGCCGGAGCTTGCGGACATGACTCGGGCCGCCCTGCGGCAGCTGGACAACGAGCGCGGCTTTTTCCTGATGGTGGAGTCCGCCTCAATCGACAAACAAGCCCACGAGCGCAGAGCCTGCGGCTCCATCGGCGAGCTCCAGCAGCTGGACGAAGCCCTGGCCGCGGCCCTGGCTTTCGCCAGGCAGTCGCAGGATACACTGATCCTGGTAACGGCAGACCACGGGCACGCAGCGCAGTTAGTGCCGGAAACCAGCCTGTTTGCGCAGTACGGCGCCCCGGTCTATTCGCCGGGCATGCTGGTGCGGCTACAAACAGCCGAAGGTGCGATCATGGGCATAAACTATGCCACCAACAGCTTCCCCTACGAGGAGCACACCGGCGGCCAGGTGCCGCTGCTGGCGAACCGGGTCGGCGCAGGACGAATTCCCACCATGGTGACCCAACCGCAGATTTACGAGATCATGCGAGACTTCCTGTTCGGCCAATCGAACTGAGCCAACACAGGTATAACGAGAAGAACAGGCCAGGAGAGCAGCGCCATGGCAGCGGACAGCTTCGACGTCATCATTGTAGGAGCCGGTCTTTCAGGCATCGGCGCCGCAGTGCACCTGCAGCGTGAGTGCCCGGGCCGCAGCTATACCATTCTCGAAAGCCGCGATGCCATCGGCGGCACCTGGGACCTGTTCCGCTATCCCGGCATTCGCTCCGACAGCGACATGCATACGCTCGGCTACAGCTTCAAACCCTGGCGCGACCCCAAGGCCATCGCCGACGGACCCGCCATTCGCGCCTACGTCAATGAGACGGCCCGCGAACACGGCGTTGAGCAGCACATTCGTTTCCAGCACCGCGTCACGCGGCTAGCCTGGTCGAGTGCGGACGCGACCTGGACCGTCACGGTGCAGAAAGGCGAGGAAACCACGGAGCTGCGCTGTAACTTCCTGATGATGTGCGCCGGCTATTACAGCTACCGCAAGGCGCACACGCCGGAGTTTCCCGGCCGCGACAGCTACCGGGGCACTGTAATTCACCCCCAATTCTGGCCCGAAGACCTCGACTACCAGGGCAAGCGCGTTGTGGTCGTCGGCTCAGGCGCCACCGCCGTAACACTGGTGCCGGCTATGGCGGAGCAGGCGGAGAGCGTGGTCATGCTGCAGCGCTCACCCACCTACGTGGTGTCACGACCCGCCAGGGACTGGTTCGCCAACAGCCTGCGCGCCGTGCTGCCGGAACGCTGGGCGTATGCCATAACCCGCTGGCGCAACGTGCTCCTGCAGCAGTGGGTGTATCGGCGAACACGCACCGCCCCGCACAAGATTCGCGACCTGCTGTTCAAGCGGCTGCGCAAGGAATTGGGCCCCGACTACGACATCGACACCCATTTCACACCGCGCTACAACCCCTGGGACCAGCGCCTGTGCCTGGTGCCCGACAGCGACCTGTTCAAGTCGCTGCGCAGCGGAAAGGCCCAGGTTGTCACGGATACCATTGACCGCTTCACGGAGGGTGGTATCCGGCTGGCCTCCGGCGAGGAGCTACCGGCGGATATCATCGTGACCGCAACAGGCCTGGAACTGGTGGTACTGGGTGAAGCCGAGGTGTGGGTAGACGGCGAGCCAATCGATTTTTCGCAGACCTGGTCATACAAGGGCCTGATGTACACCGGCGTGCCCAACCTGGTGACCACCTTCGGTTATATCAACGCCTCCTGGACACTGCGTGCCGACCTGACGGCGGAATACTGTTGCCGCCTGCTGAACCATATGCGCGAGACCGGAACCGTGATGGCGGTGCCGGCACTGCGGCCAGAGGACCAGGACATGCCCGCGCGGGACTGGATAGAGGATTTTTCGTCCGGCTACATGCGTAGAGTGATGCATCAGTTCCCCAAACAGGGGGATCGCGAGCCCTGGATCAACCCGCAGAACTATCGCAAGGATCGCCATATGTTCCGGCACGCGCCTCTGGAAGATGGCGCACTGCAGTTTTCCGCTGCCGCTCCCGTGGATGCAGCCCGGCCCAGCGAGCCCGTGCTTCGCGAGGCCTCCTGACCCAACAACGCCAGATGAGGTGGTAATGGCGTGACAGGCGCACCTGATCAGACAGCACGTATTCTTGTCATCGAGGACGAGGCACTGGTAGCGCGCGACATTCAGTCGCGTCTCCGTCAGCTTGGCCACGAGGTACTGGGCATGGCCCACAGTCCTCGACAGGCCCTGGAGTTGGCGGCGGAGTTGAAGCCCGATCTGCTGCTTTGCGACATCCACCTCAAGGATGAGATCGATGGCATCGAAGTGGCGCGTCGCATTACCAGCGATCGCGATATTCCGGTCATCTTCCTGACGGCCTACTCAGATCGCGAGACCGTGGCCCGCGCCAAGTCTCTCACGCCGTACGGCTACGTACTCAAACCGATAGAAACCGCTGACCTGCAGATCGCCATCGAGATGGCGCTACACAAGTTTTCAGTGGAGCAGGAGCTTCGCAGTACCCGGCAATTGCTGGCCACGGCACTGCAATGCATCGGTGAGGCACTGGTGCTGGTAGATACGGAACACCGCATCACCGAAATGAACGAACAGGCAGCGGCAATATTTGGCCTGTCTGCCGCGGACGCCCGCGGCATGGACTGTGAGCAGTTGCTGGAGAAATGCAGCGGCGCACGCCAGGCTGCGAGCCTCTCCTGGCGCGATCTGCTGGACAAGCGCGCCGTGACGCGACTGCCTCCTTTCCAGGTTCAGCGCCCGGATGGTAGCCAACTGCTGGTGGATGGCGTTGTCGGCCCCACCCAGGAAGACGTTGCGAGGGGCGGTATGCAGGCGGGCGGCTGTGTGCTGATCCTCCGGGAACTGGCCGAGCTGAAGGACTCTGCGGAAAACCTGCCACTCCCAGGGGATCTTCCCACCCGGCGGCTGGCGGGACTGTTCGACTACCCACTCGATCAGGAGCGGGCATTCGTGCTGCTGCTCATCAGCCCGGACGACCCGGAAGCCTTGCTGGATGGGCTGGACGACGGCGAGCGGAATCAGCTGCTCAGAGAACTGGCGCAACAACTCAACCTGGCCATGCGCGGCACAGACCTGGCGAGCTATTACGGCGGCCATGTGTTCTCCGCCAGCCTGCCTTACACCAGCCTGGAGGAGGCAAACTCAATTGGCAGCGCCATACTGCAGCGCCTGGCGCAGCATCGCTTCCTGGACGGCAGGCTGCGACTGACTGCCAGTATCGGCATTTCCCACCACCGCACGGAAGGCGGTGAGTCACCGCTAGAGCTTTTCCGGCGTGCCCATCGCGCACTCGACCTGGCGCGCCAGTCGGGTGGTAACCGCCTCGCCATCTGGCGGCCCAGCACTGACATCGGCCTGGTAGGCAATCTCGACAGCCAGAGCGAGTTGCTGGCAGCCGACGCCGGCCAGGACTATCGCAACATGGCCTTACTGTGGAACACCATGAGCGATACCAGCGCCCTCGACCCCAGGGAGCAAGCCAGCAGTCTGCTGGGCCGGCTGCAGCGCTGTTTTGACCTGCGGAGGGCGGTGCTCTTTAGCTGGCGCGACGGCCAGCCCCGCACCCTTGCTGCCCTGCCGGATTGCACCGAGGGTGAGGCCCAGGTGACGTTGCAAACCTGTCCAGACCTGGACCGGACGCTGACCGACGCATCGCCTCTGCAGGATGGCAACCGCTGGTGGGTACCCGTTAGCTTTAGCCCCAAGGTGGGTGGCGGCGGGGAAGGCCTGCTATTCCTGGACGGCGGCAGCGCAGAACGCCAGCTGCGCCAACAGGACCTGCTGCTGATGCAATCCCTGGTCGCCTATCTGGGCGGTCACGGCACGGGCCGCAGCAACAGCCCCCAGGCCGCGGTCCCAAGCGGCGATAGCCGCGGCGAACTGTTGTATCAATCGGATGTGATGATGGAAGTCGTGGAGCTGATCAGGCTGGTAGCTCCCACCGATGAGACAGTGCTGATTACCGGCGAATCGGGCACCGGTAAGGAAGTCATCGCCAGTGAAATCCATCGGCTCAGCAGTCGGGCTGATGCGCCGTTCGTCATCGTCGACTGCGGCGCCGTGGTGAGCACCTTGATCGAGCGGGAACTGTTCGGCCATGTGCGCGGCGCTTTTACCGGCGCCACGCAGAGCGCGCCAGGCAAGCTCAAGGAGGCCGATGGCGGCACGCTGTTGCTCGACGAGATCGGCGAACTCCCCCTCGATGTGCAGGTCAAGCTCCTGAGGGTGGTCCAGGAAAAGCAATTTACTGCTGTCGGCAGCACCCAGACCGAGACGGTAAACACGAGGATCATCGCCGCAACCAACGTGGATCTTGAGGAGGACATACGCCAGGGCCGATTCCGCGAGGACCTCTACTACCGCCTGAACGTGTTTCATGTGCACTCCCCACCCCTGCGCCAGAGGGATGGCGATGTGCAGTTCCTGGCGGAGCATTTCCTGCGCGCCTGCGCATTGCAGTACAACCGCGATATACGCGGGTTCACTGCAGCCGCCGAGGCTGCCATGCGCAACTACCAGTGGCCGGGCAATGTGCGGGAACTGCGCAATAAGCTGATTCGCGCGGTCATCCTGTCGCAGGGAACGGAAATCGACATCGCCGAACTGGACTTTCCCGCAGAACTCTCTGACCTCACGGCCATGCCCGCAGCCATCCCGCAGCCGCGTGAATCCGCGGAGGAAAGCAGCCTGGTGGAACTGGAAATGTCGATTCGCGATGCACTGACGGCACAGCTCAGCTACTGCCTTGAGCACGAGTTGCTATTGCCACTCAGCCAGTGGCTGGAACATCGACTTGCGCCGGAAGCGGATGCCAACCGTGTGATGAGGTCGGCGTCCCCGGAACGCTCAGCGCCATCGTGCCCCGAAACTGGTCTGGCTCGTGCTCGAGCATGACCTCCTATCTCGAAGTCACCATCGGAAGCTCGGGTCAGGACCGGA
>JANQIO010000084.1 GCA_028282105.1 Halieaceae bacterium
ACCTGGCGGATATCCCGGTGCGGCTGATCACGGCCGAGCAGGTGGCCAGGCGCGGCGCCCCGCGGCTGTTTCAACAGCATCGCCAGGGATAGAGCCGGCGGTTCACTGATCGCTCACATGCTCGCGGTCGATGGCCAGGGCCTGTAGCGGGGCGAGGCGTATGCGCGCCAGTCCATCGCCATCGACCCTGACCCGGGCCGGCGCCCCAAGCAGGTTGGTATAGCTGCCGGCCGGCAGACCGGTCTGGAGTTTCTGGTCCAGGGCAGCGCCCTCATCGCGATTGATGGCAACGAAACCCTGTGTCCAGCTACCGCGACTGACAGCGAAGGCGAGTTGCGCGGCACCGTCGTCCCACCAGTGGGAGGCATCGACGGCAGCCACCGCCCGCGCACGGTTGCGAAAGCCCACCATGGCCAGCATAGGCTCACGCCGGTGTTCACACACCCAGCGCTTACCGCCGCAGTCAGCCACACCCGCGGCATCGTACACCGGTAGCGTATTGCCTTTGCCATCGTGGGGCGGGCCTTCGCTATCGTGCACGCCGTCCCAGCGGTAGCTGGACATCAGCTTGGCATAACCGTAGGGCCAGCCCAACAGGAATACGTTGGCCAGATCGTAGACGACGCCGTCGCGGTGGGTGGTTTCCGCCGACATACCGTGACCGCGCTGGTTGTCGTGGTTGTCGACAAACACCACGGCGTCGCTGCTGGGCAGCAGTCCACCCGCCTCGTCCAGCGCATCGAGCCTGTGCAGCTCGCTGCGAGCGAAGGCCTCACCCAGGCGGCGGCTGTAAAGAAACTCGGTGACGTCGGCAATCGGCGAGTAGTCGAACACGCCCACCACTTCACCGCGGGTATCCACCACTTCCTGGAACACGTAGAAGTCGCCCTCCAGCCCGCGCAGGATGGCGGCAATATCCTGCGGGTACATATGCTTGGCCGCATCCAGTCGAAAGCCGGCTACGCCCAAATCCAGTAAACCCTGCAGGTACTCAATCTGCAGCGCCCGGACCTCGGCATTGCCATTGTCCAGGTCGCGCAGGTCCAGCAGCTGACAGCGTCGCAGCCGGTCGGCCCGCGCTGCATTGAGCACAGGATCGCTGGACGCCTGGTAATCCTCGCCTGAAATCTTGCAGAAGCGATTGAAGTGGCGATCATCGAGGTCGCGGTAGCGCCGCGCCTCGACATCGAAGGGCGTGCCGGCGACGCCGATACCGACCTGGTCCCCCATATGGTTGAGCACGGCGTCCACGTAGATGCCCACGCCGACAGCTCGGCAGCGTTGCACCATGGACTCGAAGGCCTGGGAGTCGCCGGAGCGACTGATCAGGTCGTAGGTCACCGGCTGGTAGCGCGCCCACCAGGCGTAGGGAATGGCCAGCTTCGGACTGCGATGGTCGATGTGCTCATTGGGCGGCGATACCTGCACCGCGGAAAAGCCAGCGGGGCCCAGCACCTGTTCACATTCCCTGGCGACATCTTCCCAACGCCACTCAAACAGTTGCACGAACACCGTGCGGTGGTCGGCGGATTCGACGGGGCCGGCCGCCACCGCCGTGGACAGGGCCAGCCCCAGCAACAGCGCCGCCAGTCTCATGATCTTGCCTCCCGCGCGGCGGCACAGATCGCCCGCACGGAGTCGCGCTGGAACAGGCCCTCCAGCGACCAGCGCAGCTTGCGCTGCCAGTTGCGGTGATTGTCGAAGGTCCCGGGTACGTTGACCGGTGACAGCATCTCCATCAGGTCTTCGACTTGCACCAGCATCACCGCCGAGCGGCTGCTGGCCAGGAATCGATGCACCGCGACATTGAGCTCTGTGGTCATGGCCGGGATGGCGGTGGCGTCGCGCTCACCCTGCCAGCCCGCCTCGACCACCAGCGCATCCAGTAGCTGCTGACGATCCTGCTGACGACCCTGACGCATCTCCTCAGCCACACTCTCAGCACCCAACAGGCCCAGCTGCGCCCGGAGTGTGATATCCGAGCTGTCCCACCAGCTCGCCAGGGTGGGCAGGTCGTGAGTGGTAACGGCGGCGACGGCCTCGCGCGGATACTCCGACGGCGCCGCCATGGCGGCCGCGGTTTTCTCGAAGTACAGCACCTTGTAGGAGAACAGGTGGTTGTGCTCCATCACCTGGGTGAGCTGCTCGGGCACGGTGCCGAGATCCTCGCCAATTACCAGGCAGTGGTTGCGCTCACTCTCCAGCGCCAGCATCCCCAACAGGTCATGCAGGGGATAGTTGACGTAGGCGCCGTTCACGGCGCC
This sequence comes from Halieaceae bacterium, assembly GCA_028282105.1. Lineage (GTDB taxonomy): Bacteria > Pseudomonadota > Gammaproteobacteria > Pseudomonadales > Halieaceae > JANQIO01. The sequence continues at coordinate 2,265 of JANQIO010000084.1, forward strand.
GCCGGGACGGGGGATCCACCACAGTCGCAGCAGGGATACCGCATGGTCAAAGCGCACCGCCCCGCACACGGACATATTGGCGCGCAGGTCTTCGGCAAATAGCCGGTAGCCGGAGTCCTGCAGGTCGCGCGGGTCCATGGGCGGAAAGCCCCAGTCCTGGCCGGAGCGCGCCAATTCGTCCGGAGGGGCGCCGGCGCTGGCCTCGAGACAGAACGCAGACTGGTTGGACCAGACCTGGGAGCCGTTGAGGTCGATGCCCACCGCCAGGTCCAGATAGATGCCCACGGTCATGCCGCAGTCCCGGGCCACGGCCTGGGCGGCCCGCAGCTGCCGGTAGGCGCACCATTGCAGGAACTGGTAGTAGCGGATGCGGTCCGCGTGTTCCGCGGCGAAAGCCTGTACCGTTTCCGAATGCGGATCGCGATAGGCTTCCGGCCAGACCGGCCAGCCCCATATCTGCAGGTCCTGGCGCAGAAAATGTTCGTGCAGGGTGTCATAGGTGGCATGCAGGCGCAGCGCCTCCCCGCGGCGCTCACACCAGGCCAGGAAGGCCGCGCCCAGCTCCCCCGCCGGCTCGATCTCATGCTCGACGAACTGCCGGTAGAGCTGCTCCAGTACCGGCAGCTTGCAGTCGGCCACGCCCTGGTAGTCGACGAAGTGGGTGTCGCGAAGACTCGCCAAGCGTGCCTGGAAGGCCTCGCTCTCCACCTGTGTGCGCACGCTTTCACAGCGGTCGTAGCCGGGCACCGCCAGCGGGTCGATGTACATAACATTGAGGAACGCACGGTTCGAGGGGCTGTAGGGCGAGAAGTGCAGCGGGTTGGCCGGGAACAGGGCGTGCAGGGGGTTGAGGCCGACCACGTCGACGCCCTGGCTGGCCGACTGGCGCACCAATTCAGCCAGGTCGGTAAAATCGCCCATACCCCAGTTCCGCTCACTGCGCAGGGTATAGAGCTGCACGGTCACCCCGTAGACCCGTCCGCCCTCGGCGAGCCGCGGCGGCTGCCAGGAGGTGCGCGGCGCCACGATCAAGCGGCTGCTGCACACCAGGGCGCCGTCGGCCCCCAGCAGTTCCAGTTCGTGGTAGCCCGTGGGACAGCCGTGATTGAGCGTCACCGGCAGCCGCTGCACCTGCTCGCCCGCCAGGGTATCCAGGCTGCCCAGCGACAGGTCGAGGGCCGGCAACTCGATGGTTTCACCTTCCTCGAGGTGGATGCGCAGGCTGTGGGCACCGGCGCCTTCCGGCAGCAGCAGGTCAAACTGCAGCGCTTCGTCGCTGCGCAGCAGCAGTGTTCTGGGCAGCGGCCGCAGCGCCTCGTGATCCAGCGCCTGCAGGGCCTGGCCGGCGGCCTCCTCGCTCTCAAACTCGCCACACATCGCCGCCAGCACCGCCATGCGAGCGCTGTTGGCAATCTCTACCGGGTCCTTCTTGTAGTCCAGGTAGTCGCGGGCGATGCCGACGCGATCACTGAGTATGTCCAGTCTGTTCATCAACATGTTCTGGCATCCGTACTGGGGATACCGCCGGCGTCCCTGCCGCCACCGTCGATGCCATTGGCCTGTTTGTCCAGTGTGTTCACTCGCTTGCGTCCAGTCCCCAGATATCTCGGGCGTACTCGCGAATGGTTCGGTCGCTCGAGAAGCGGCCGCTGGCCGCGGTATTGAGAATGCTTGAGCGCAACCAGCGCTCGCGGTCACGGTAGGCCTCGGCGACCTGTTGCTGGGCGGCGACAAAAGCCGGGAAATCCACCAGCGTCATCCACGGGTCGGTAGCGCTCAACAGCGCATCCATCAGAGGCTGGTAGATGCCGGATTCATCCCCGCAAAACTCATCGCTGCCCAGCCGTGCCAACACCCGCTGTAGCTCCGGGCTGGCATCCAGGAAGCGCTCGGGATCATAGTCTTCTCGTGTCGCTCGCACCTGTTCCGCGCTGAGACCAAAGGGGAAGCCGTGCTCTGCGCCCACCGCGTCAAAAATCTCGATATTGGCGCCGTCCATGGTGCCGATGGTGAGCGCCCCATTCATCATGAACTTCATATTGCCGGTACCGGAAGCCTCCTTACCGGCGGTGGAAATCTGCTCGGAGAGATCAGTACCCGGACAGATAACCTCCATCGCCGACACCCCGTAGTTGGGCAGGAAAGCCACCCGCAGCCAGTCGCGCGCGGCAGGGTCGGCGTTGACACGTTCGGCGATGCCGTTGATCAGCCGCACAATCAGCTTGGCCAGCGCGTAGCTGGGGGCAGCCTTGCCGCCCACCAGGACACAACGCGGCAGCATGCCCTGGGTCTCGCCGCGTTCGATACGGTCGTAGAGGTGAATAAGGTGCAGGGCATTGAGCAACTGCCGCTTGTACTCGTGGATGCGCTTTACCTGCACGTCGAACAGGAAGGCGGGGTCGAACTCAACACCACAGCGCGCCGCCACCAGCTCCGCCAACCGCCGCTTGTTGGCCTGCTTGACCGCATCCCAGCGGGCCTGGAAGCCGTGGTCCTCTGCGTAATCCCGGAGGTCGTGCAGCCGGGAGGCATCCTCCAACCAGCCCTTGCCGATAGTGTCCTGCAACAGGGTGGCGAGCCCGTGGTTGCACTGGGACAGCCAGCGCCGGTGGGTCACCCCGTTGGTCTTGTTGTTGAATTTCTCCGGCCACAGTTCGTGAAAATCCCGGAACAAGTGCGAGGTCAGCAGGCTCGAGTGCAGGGCTGCGACGCCGTTGACCGACTGGCCGCCGACAATGCCCAGGTAGGCCATACGCACCTGCGGGTGGTCACCGCGCGAGATAATGGCCATGCGCTCCAGCCGGTCACTGTCCCCGGGCCAGCGCGCCTCCAGGTCCTCGCCAAAGCGGCGATCGATCTCGACAATAATCTCGGTGATGCGCGGCAGCAGGTACTCGAACATGGACAGTGGCCACTGCTCCAGGGCCTCGGGCAGCAGGGTATGGTTGGTGTAGGCCATGGCCCGGCGGGTAATGTCCCAGGCCTGGTCCCACTCCAGCTCGTGCTCGTCGATCAGCAGGCGCATCAACTCCGGGATGGCGCAGATCGGATGGGTGTCATTGAGTTGGAAGCAGTTGAGCTCGGCGAAGCGGCTGAAGTTTTCGCCGTGATGATCCACCCAGCTGGCCAGCACATCCTGCAGGCTGGCAGAGCAGTGGAAGTACTGCTGGCGCAGGCGCAGCAGCTTGCCTGCCTCGGTGTGATCGGCGGGATAGAGCACCATGGTGATCTGTTCGGCCTGGTTTTTGGCGGTAACCGAAGCCATGTGATCGCCGGCGTTGAAAGCGTTCAGGTCCAGGGCGTGGCTGGCCTGGGCCGACCACAGGCGCAGCAGGTTGACCCGCTCGTTGCCGTGGCCGGGCACCGGAATATCGTAGGGCACCGCCATCACATCCTCGGTGTCCACCAGGCGCACGTGGGCGCGGCCGTCCTCGTCGACCTCGTGTTCGATATGCCCGAAGAAGGGCACCCGCCGCGCCTGGTCCGGGCGCTTGATCTCCCAGGGGTAGCCGGAGCGCAGCCAGGTATCCGGGTGCTCCACCTGGTAGCCATCCTCGATGGACTGGCGAAACATGCCGTAGCGGTAGCGCAGCCCGTAGCCGGTAACCGGCAGGTCCAGGGTGGCGCAGCTATCCAGAAAGCAGGCCGCCAGGCGTCCCAGGCCGCCGTTGCCTAGACCGGCATCGTGCTCCTGTTCCGACAGCTCCTCGTAGGCCAGCCCCAGTTCGCGCAGCGCGCCGGCGAGCTGTTCGTGCAGGTCGAGGTTATCCACCGCGTTGGTCAGCAGCCTGCCCATCAGGAACTCCAGCGACAGGTAGTGCACCTGCTTGCGCTCCCCGGCCAGGTCGGACTGCCGCTGAGCCACCGCGGGGCCAATCATCTGGTCGCGCAGGGTCAGCCCCAGGGCCTTGAACAGGGCCCGCGGCGTGCTGTCATCCGCCTCCGCCTCACCCAGGGAAACACTCAGGTGACGGCGGATATCCTCCGCCAGTTCATGGGCGGCGTTGTCCTCAACGGGGCTTGCCACTGGGGGCTCAGGTACATCTGCCACAGGCATTACTCTTCCTTCTGCGTGTTGGTAAAGGTCAGGAGCACCACCGAACGCTGCCGTAGCAGCAGGTGGCCCCCCGCCATGTGTGCAACCCCGCCGCCGGTGTAATCGCGGTTGGCGGTATCGAGCTGTGTCGTCCAGCTACCGGCCGCGGGCGCCGGCAGCCTGAAGGGCACATTCTGGGCGCTGCCGTTCACCAGCAACAGCAGCGGCTGTTCGCCGGGAGCAGTCAGCAGTTTGCCGAGCCAGGCCTGGTGTGGATTGTCCCAGGCGTTGCGGTCCATGGGACTGCCATCGCGATCGTACCAACGGCACTGCAGGGTATCTGCCTCGCCGGTATCGTGGACATAGTCCGGCCAGCGCAGCAGCGCATGGCGACGGCGCAGCACCAGCAGGTGGCGCACAAACTCCAGAAAGCCCGCCTCGGGGCCGCCCAGCGCCTGCCAGTCAAACCAGCTGGTCTCGTTGTCCTGGCAGTAGGCATTGTTATTGCCCTGCTGACTGCGGCCAAGTTCATCGCCCATCAGCAGCATGGGCGTGCCCTGGGACAGCAGCAGCGTGGCCAGCAGGTTGCGGCGCTGGCGCAGCCGCAAACCGGCGATGCGGGGGTCGGCGCTGTGCCCCTCCGCGCCATGGTTGCTGCTGAAGTTGTGGCGATGCCCATCACGGTTGTCTTCGCCGTTGGCTTGATTGTGACGCTCCTCATAGCTGACCAGGTCAGCGAGGGTGAAGCCATCGTGGCTGCTGACGAAATTGACGCTGGCGGCCGGCTGGCGACCGGCAGCTTCAAACAGGTCACCGGAGCCGTGCAGGGCCCTCGCCAGACCTGGCAACTGGTTCTCCTCGCCGCGCCAGAATCGTCGCACCGTGTCACGGTAGCGATCATTCCACTCGGACCAGCCCGCCGGGAACTGCCCGAGCCGGTAACCGTCCGGTCCGATATCCCAGGGTTCCGCCACCAGCAGTCGGTCGCCCAGCACCGGGTCCTGTGCCAGGGCCCTAAAAAAGGCGCTGCCTGGATTGAACTGGCCGCCCTCCCGGGCCAGGGCCGGGGCGAGGTCAAAGCGGAAGCCGTCGACATCCATGGCCTGTGCCCAGTAGCGCAGGCTGTCCAGCACCAGCTCGCGCACCCGGGGATGCTCCAGATCCAGGGTGTTGCCGCAGCCGGTGTCGTTCACGTAGTAACGCGGATTGTCGGCGGTGAGGCGATAGTAGCTGGCGTTGTCGATGCCTCGGAAACACAAGTGGGGGCCGAGGTGGTCGCCCTCGCCGCTGTGGTTGTAGACCACATCCAGCACCACCTCAATACCGGCATCGTGCAGGCGATCGACCAGGGCGCGGAATTCCGCGGGCTGCGGCCGGCTGGCGTAGCGCGCCGCCGGAGCGAAAAAGCCCACCGTGTTGTAGCCCCAGTAATTGCGGAGTCTACGCTGCTGCAGGTGCGGTTCATCGACAAAGGCCTGCACCGGCATCAGTTCCACCGTGTCGATGCCTAGCGACTTCAGGTAGTCAATGATGCGCCCATCGGACATGCCGGCGAAGGTGCCGCGCAGCTCCGGTGACAGCGCCTCGTGGCGCATGGTGAGACCACGCACATGGGCCTCGTAGATCACCCGGTCGCTGTGCGCAGGGCGCGAGCGCTGCGCCGGCGCAGGTAGCTCCGGCATCACCACGCAACGCGGCATCACCGGAGCACTGTCACGGGTATCGAAACCCAGGTCCTCGCGCTCGCCCCCCTGCTCAAAGGCATAGTGTCGCGGGTCCAGGACCAACTCGCCGCTGATCCAGCGTGCGTAGGGATCCAGCAGCAGCTTGTGGGGATTGAAACGATGACCCGCCTCCGGCGCCCAGGGTCCGTGCACCCGGTAGCCATAGTGAGCGCCGGCGGCCAGCCCTGACAGCTGTTCCGACCAGCAGCCATCGGCGCCACGCGCCAGGTCGATACGGCGGGTTTCCTCGCCGCTGTGAGCATCGAACAGGCACAGCTCGACCCGCTCTGCATGCTCGCTGAACAATGCGAAGCTAACACCGTCGTGATCCAGGTGAGCGCCGAGCGGGACACCCGGCTCGACCAGCGGCCGATGATTTGTCATCAACTCCTGGCCGCTCATCCCGGCAGCCGCTCGTAGATGATCGTGGCCAGCGGCGGCAGGCTCAGCAGCACCGAGTGCTGGCGGCCATGGGCGCCGGCCGCCTCGGTTTCGAGGCTGGCGTGAACGGGGAAGTCGCTGCCGCCGTAGCTGCCCTTATCGGTGTTCAGGCGCAGGCGATAGCGGCCCGGACCCGGCACGCCGAGACGGTATTCACGATGCGGCATCGGGGTGAAATTGCAGACCGCGATGGCGGCGTTACCGGCATCATCCTGGCGCTGGTAGGCCACCACCGAGTTCCCGTTATCACCGCCTTCCAGCCATTCAAAACCCTGCTGCTCACAGTCCAGCACGTGCAGCGCCGGCAGCTCGCAGTACAGCCCGTTGAGATCACGCACCAGGGCTTGCACACCAGCATGGGGCGGCTGATCCAGTAACTGCCAGTCCAGCGGGCTGTCGTGATCCCACTCGCGCTGCTGGGCAAACTCGCCGCCCATGAACAGCAGCTTCTTGCCGGGGTGGGTCCACATGAAACCGTAGTAGGCGCGCAGATTGGCAAATCGCTGCCAGTCATCTCCGGGCATCCGGCCCAGCAGGCTGCCCTTGCCGTGCACCACCTCGTCGTGGCTTAACGGCAGCACGTAGTTTTCGCTGAAGGCGTAGCTGAGCCCAAAGGTAATGTCGTTGTGGTGGTGTGTGCGATGCACCGGGTCCCGCGACATGTATTGCAGGGTGTCGTGCATCCAGCCCATGTTCCATTTGTAGCCAAACCCGAGGCCGCCGCTGTCCGTGGGTCGTGACACGCCGGGCCAGGCGGTGGATTCCTCGGCGATGGTGGCGATGCCGGGGAAGTTGGCATAGATCCGCTCGTTGAGCCGGCGCAGGAAAGCAATCGCTTCCAGGTTTTCGTTGCCACCGTGTTCGTTGGGAATCCACTCCCCTTCCTCACGGCTGTAATCCAGGTACAACATGGAGGCCACCGCATCGACTCGCAGGCCATCGATATGGAAACTCTCCAACCAGTAGTGGGCGTTGCTTAACAGGAAACTCAGCACCTCATTGCGGCCCATATTGTAGATAAGCGTGTTCCAATCCTGGTGGAAGCCCTTGCGGGGATCTTCATGCTCGTACAGGGCGCTGCCGTCAAAACGCCCGAGGCCGTGGGGGTCGGTGGGAAAATGTGCGGGCACCCAGTCCTGCAATACGCCAAGGCCGGCGCGGTGACAGCAGTCGATGAAGTAGCGGTAGTCATCGGGGCTACCGAAGCGGCTGGTAGGCGCATACAGTCCCACCGGCTGGTAACCCCAGGAGCCGTCGAAGGGGTATTCGCTCATCGGCATGAGTTGCAGGTGGGTAAAGCCCATATCGCCTGCGTAGGTCACCAGCTCATCCGCCAGCTCGCGGTAACTCAGGTAGCGGCGCTCGGCGCCGCGGCGGCGCCAGGAGCCGAGGTGGACCTCGTAAATGCTGATGGGCGCGCGGCGTTCCATGCGCGCAGCGCGCTGGGCCATCCACTCCCCGTCAGCCCAGCGGTGTGCCGGTGGGTCGCAGACTATCGACGCCGTGTCTCCGGGCTTTTGCATTTCCAGCGCATAGGGATCGGCCTTCAGCGGCAGCAGTGTGCCGTCACGGTCGGTGATTTCAAACTTGTACATGACCCCCGCCGCAGCGGCGGGCACCAGGCAACTCCACAGGCCGCTATCCCCCAGGCAGGACATCGGGTTGGCATCGCCATTCCAGGCGTTGAAATCGCCTACCACCGCCACCCGCCGGGCGTTTGGCGCCCACACCGTGAAGCGAATACCCCCCTCTTCCGGGTGGGCTCCCAACCACTGCCAGGCGCGCTCGTGGGTACCTTCACCGAACAGGTAAAGGTCGTCCCGGGATACGACACTTTGTTTTTCAACTGCAGCCACAGACGGCATTAACCCTGAAAAAACCGTGGAAAACACAGTAGGCACGGGGCACAGCGCTGGCAATGGCTTGCATACGTATTCACGCTGGCGGGCAAAAACCCAGGATTTTGCCGCTGATCACGGGCGTTCACGACCGTTGCGCAAACACCAGCAAATACAGACAATCAAGGCCTATCAGTTCGGTGTACTGCTGTCATGGCGGAAAGAAAGGCGACGTCCTTCGATATCGCGGCCAAGGCCGGCGTTTCCCAGTCCACGGTGTCCCGCGCCCTGCGCGATAGCCCCCTGGTTAACCCCGAGACCCGCGCCCGTGTACAGGCCATCGCCCGGGAGCTCAACTACCAGGTAGACCGCACCGCCAGCAGCCTGCGCACCGGCAATACCCGCACGCTGGCGCTGCTGCTGTTTGAAGATGCCCCTGAAGCCGCCTCTCCCATCAACCCCTTTTTCCTCTCCATGCTGGGCAGCATCACCAAAGCCTGCTCGGCACACGATTACGACCTGCTGGTCTCCTTCCAACACCCGGAGGAGGACTGGTACGCGCGCTACGAAGAGGCCCACCGCGCAGACGGACTGATCCTGCTGGGCTACGGCGACTACGTCAGCGCCCACCCCACCCTGCAACGGCTGGCGGACTCCGGCGCACACTGGGTGATCTGGGGCCCGCGCCTGAATTTCGAGCACGGTATCTGCGTGGGCTCGGACAACGCCCTGGGCGGGTACCTCGCCACCCGCCACCTGCTCAAGCAGGGCCGCCGCAACATTGCCTTCCTGGGCTGCAACTCGGAGCAGGCGCCAGAGTTTGCCGATCGCTACCGGGGCTACGGTGACGCCCTCAAGGAAGCAAAGCTGGTCGCCGACCCGGACCTGCAGGTCTACGCCGAGAGCTTTGAAGACAGCGGTGCCAATGCGGTGGCCAGCCTGCTGGATGCGGGCCTGGAATTCGATGCCCTGGTCTGCGCCAGCGACCTGATCGCCATCGGCGCAATGCACTACCTGCAGGACAAGGGCATTGACGTGCCCGGCGAAATCGCCATCGTCGGCTTCGACGACATCCAGGCCGCCGCCTACTGCAGCCCGGCGCTGACCACTGTGCGCCAGGACGTCAAACGCGCCGGCGAAACCCTGGTCAACCTGCTGCTCGAACTGATCGAGAGTGGCGACGAAACCTCACGCCTGCTGGAACCCGAACTGATCGTGCGCGAATCCTGCGGTAGCTAGGGATCCGGGAAACGCGCTGTTCCGGACCTTGCACTTCGCAGGGCGGGCGCGAACTGGGTTGCAAATTCAGGGATCGAAGCCTGCCTCGAACACTGATGCGCCCAGCAGCGAACCTGAGTTGTTGGCGCGGAAGGCGGCGAACAGGTTGCGGCCCAGGTTGAATTCCTCGGGCGGCGCCTCAGCCAGCTCACGCGTGGCCCACTCGGCGGCATCCACCTCGACTGCAAGCGTTCCTGCCACCGCATCCAGGTGGACGATATCACCGTCGCGTAGCTTGCCGATGGGGCCGCCCTGGGCCGCTTCCGGCGACAGGTGAATGGCCGCCGGCACCTTGCCGGAGGCACCGGACATGCGGCCGTCGGTGACCAGCGCCACCTGGAAGCCGCGGTCCTGCAAGACCCCGAGGTAGGGCGTCATCTTGTGCAGCTCGGGCATGCCGTTGGCGGCGGGACCCTGGAAGCGCACCACGGCTACCAGATCCTGCTCCAGCTCGCCGGCCTCGAAGGCATCTTTCAGATCGTGCTGGCTGTGAAACACCCGGCAGGGCGCGCGCACCACCCGGTGCTCGTCGGCCACCGCGGATATCTTGATCACTGACTCACCGAGGTTGCCGGTGAGACGCTTGAGCCCACCTTCCGCGGCAAAGGCCTGGGCCACGCCGGTGAGCACCGTGGTGTCACCGGACGTTTCCACGGTGGTATTCCAGGCTACACCCTGGTCGCCGTCGGGTTCGGGTGCCCGGCACCAGGCGTCCAGCCCCTCGCCCAAAAGGTTCACCACGTTTTCATTTAACAGCCCACCGTCGCGCAGCTCGCGCACCAGGAAGGCCATTCCCCCGGCGGCCTGGAAGTGATTGATGTCCGCCGAGCCGTTGGGGTAGATGCGCGCCAGCAGCGGCACGGCCGCTGACAGCTCATCCACATCGCTGAGCACCAGTTCTATACCGGCGGCACGGGCAATCGCCACCATGTGCAGCATGTGGTTGGTAGAGCCACCGGTGGCCAGCAGCGCCACCAGCGCATTGACGATGGACTCTTCACAGACCACCGCAGACAGCGGCCGGTAGTGGCCGGAATCGTAGGTGGCCTCCACCAGGCTCTGCACGGTGCGCCGGGTGAGCGCGTCACGCAGCGGATCTTCCGGGTGCAGGAAGGATGAACCCGGCAACTGCACGCCCAGCATCTCCATCAGCACCTGGTTGCTGTTGGCGGTGCCGTAAAAGGTGCAGGTACCGGGTGAGTGGTAGCTCGCCGACTCGACCGCCAGCAGTTCGTCGCGCGTGGCTTTGCCCTCGGCGTGACGCTGGCGCACCGCCGCTTTTTCCTTGTTGGGAATGCCCGAGGCCATGGGACCGGAACCAATAAAAGCAATCGGCAGGTGACCGAACTGCAGCGAGCCGATCATCATGCCCGGCACAATCTTGTCGCAGATACCCAGGCAGAGGGCGGCGTCAAACAGGTTGTGGCTGAGCCCCACCGCCGTGGCCATCGCCACCACATCGCGACTGAACAGGCTGAGGTCCATGCCCGGCTGGCCCTGGGTGACGCCGTCACACATGGCAGGCACGCCGGAGGCCACCTGGGCGGTGCCACCGAACTCACGGGCAATGGCCTTGATACGGTCCGGGTAGGTGGCCAGCGGCTGATGGGCCGACAGCATGTCGTTGTAGGCGTTGAGAATGCCGATGTTGACCGCCTGCATGCCGGCGATCAGGGCTTTCTCTTCCTCGCCACAGGCGGCGTAGCCGTGGGCAAGATTACCGCAGGACAGGCGCTTCTTGGGCGGCAGCTCATCCATGGTCTGCTGGCAGCGGTCCAGGTAGCGGCCGCGCCGGCCCTGGCTGCGTTGCTTGATGGTATGGGTGACTTTCTCGACGACGGGATTCATAGCGCTTTCTTCAAAACCTCAGGGGGCGTAAAACACTTCCAGTGGGCTGTCTTCCCGGTAGAACACCGAGCGAATCGGGTACTGGTAGATATCATCTCCGGCCAACGCGGCCTCCAGTACCCGCCACTTGGCTTCCCCGGTGATATGCAGGTAGAGCTGCCGGGCGCGCAGCAAGGCGGCCAGCGACAGGGTCATACGGTCATGGGGGGCCGCCGGTGGACGCAGCGCCAGGCACAGGCTGTCGCGGTTGGTATCAAGCGCCGCCGACAGTTGCTCCGCTGCTGGGAAAAACGATGCGGTATGGCCGTCCTCCCCCATGCCCAACACCGCCACATCGATGGCCTCGGCAAAGGCCACCAGCTTGTCGGTCACCTGGGCCTCGGCGGCAAAGGCGTCTTCACCAGCCACCTTCATGCTCACCAGCTCGGCGGCAGCGGCGTTGTTCTGCAGCAGGTGGTCGCGAATCAGCGCCGCGTTGGAATCGGCGTGGTCTTCCGGCACCCAGCGCTCGTCCACCTGCGTCACCAGCACCCGGCTCCAGTCCAGCTCACACCAGGACAGCGCTTCAAACAGTGGCCGGGGAGTCGAGCCGCCAGACACCGCCAGGGTGGCCACATCGCGCAGCGCCAGGGCGCCTTCCAGCCCCGAGGCAATACACTCAGCCAGGGCCTCCGACAGCCGCTGGTTGCTCTCGAACTGATAGATTTCAACGGCCACGACGGCAGGGCCTAGGCTTCGTACCAGCTGCGGCCGTCGCGGGCCACGAGGGCAATGGACTCCGAGGGCCCCCAGCTACCGGCGGAATAGTTCTTGGGCCGCATGCCGATCCGCTCCCAGGCGGCGCGGATACCGTCGACCCAGCGCCAGGCAGCCTCCACCTCATCGGCGCGCACGAACAGGGTGGGATTTTCGCGAATCACATCCAGCAGCAGGCGCTGGTAGGCATCGGGTGCCGCGCGTTCGTTTTCTTCCGGGAAGGTGAGGTCCAGTGACACCTGCTGCAGCGGCAGGGCCATCTCCAGTCCGGCCTGCTTGTTCATCAATTCCAGACTGATGATTTCGTCGGGCTGCAGGCGAATGACCATGCGGTTGCCGCTATCGGACTGCAGCAGCGGGCCGAAGATGGAGTGCGGCACCTGCTTGAACTCAACCACGATCTCAGCGAGGCGGTGCTGCAGGCGTTTGCCGGTGCGCAGGTAAAAAGGCACCCCCGCCCAGCGCCAGTTGTCGATCTCGGCTTTCACCGCTACGAAAGTTTCGGTATGGGAGGTTTTCTCGGCGCCCTCCTCTTCCATGTAACCCACCACCGCTTCACCTTTGACGGCGCCGGCGGTGTACTGGCCAATCACCGTGTTGTTGCGCACCGCCTCGTCGGTCATGGGCCGCAGGCAGCTCAGCACCTTGACCTTTTCATTGCGCACATCCTCGGCGGACAGGTGCGCCGGCGGCTCCATCGCCGCCAGCGACAGCAGCTGCAGCAGGTGGTTCTGCAACATGTCGCGCATGGCGCCGGCCTCTTCATAAAAATTCCAGCGGCCGGACACGCCGATGTTCTCGGCCACGGTGATTTGCACATTATCCACGTAGCGGTTGTTCCACAGCGGCTCGATCACCGAGTTGGCGAAGCGCAGTGCCAGCAGGTTCTGCACGGTTTCCTTGCCGAGGTAGTGATCGATGCGGTAGACCTGCTCCTCGGTAAAGATCGAGGTCAGCTCGCGATTGATATCCCGGAACGACTCCAGGTTGGAACCCAGCGGCTTCTCCACCACGATGCGGGTGGACGGCCTGACCAGGCCGGCGCCCTCCAGGGCGCGGCACACCGGCGCAAAGATATGCGGCGGCGTCGCCAGGTAGACCACCAGCCCGCGCTCGGCATTGCCGAAGTGCTCCTGCAAGCCGGTGAGCGCCTCCGCCGAGGTGGCGTCCGCCGGGTAGTAGTGCAGGTGCTCGATAAACTGCGACCAGGGCTCGGGGTCAGCCGCGCCACTAGGGTTGTAGGTATCGAAACGTTCCTTGACCAGGGCGAGGAAGCCCTCGCGATCCGGCGACTTGCGCGCCAGGGCCACAATACGCACCTGCTCACACAGGGCGTCACCACGCCACAGGGCGTACAAGGCCGGGTATAGTTTGCGCAGGGCGAGGTCGCCCTCGCCGCCAACGATCAGCAAATCACAGTTGGCCGAACTGGCAATTTCCATCAGCCCGTATTCCTCATGCCTGCAGCCACGCCGGCTATCGTCACCATGATCGCCTGTACCGTTTCCGACGCCGTGTTCTCGCTGCCCTGCTCGCGCTCGCGCTTGAGCAACTCCGCCTGCAGGTAGTTGAGCGGATCGGTGTAGATGTTGCGAAGCTGGATAGACTCCAACAACCAGCCCTGGTCCTCCAGCAGCGCTTCCTTGCCCAGCAGTTCCAGCAGCGCGCTGCGGTCGGCACGCAGCTGGGAGCGCAGCGCTTCACCGATGGGTTTCAGCTCGGGCTCTACCAGCAGCTCGTCGTAGTAAGCGGAGAGACCGGCATCGGCCTTGACATACACCATCTCCAACATCGACAGCCGGGTGGCGAAAAACGGCCACTCGCGGGCCATCTCCAGCAGGCAGTCACGCTCGTCGTCGGCCACGGCGCGGGCCAGTGATTCGGCCGCGCCCAACCAGGCCGGTAACATCAGGCGGTTCTGGGACCAGGCAAAAATCCAGGGAATAGCGCGCAGGCTTTCTATACCGCCGTCGGCCTTGCGGCGGGTCGGCCGGGAGCCCAGCGGCAGGATGCCCAACTCCTGCTCCGGCGTGGCCTGGCGGAAGTAGCGTACGAAATCCGGGTTGTCGCGCACGTAGGCGCGGTAGCTGTCGCAGGAATCCTCGGCCAGGCGGTCCATCATTTCGCGCCAGCGGTCTGCCGGGGCGGGCGGAGTCACCAGGTTGGCCTCGAGGATAGCGCTGGCATAGAGCGCCAGGGTCTTGGTGGCAATCGCCGTGCCGCCCAGCTTGGCGCGTATCATTTCGCCCTGCTCGGTGACCCGCAGCCCGGTATGCAGGCTGCCGGGTGGCTGCGATAGCAGCGCGTCACGGGCCGGCGCCCCGCCGCGACCGATGGTGCCGCCGCGGCCGTGGAACAGGGTTAGCTCCACGCCGTACTCCCGGGCCTGGGCCAGCAGCGCCTCCTGGGCCCGGTACTGGGCCCAGCCGGCCGCCATCATGCCGGCATCCTTGGCGGAATCCGAATAGCCGATCATCACCATCTGGCGGCCATCCGCATAGCCGCGGTACCAGGCCTGGTCCAGCAGCGCCTGCATGGCATCGGCGGCGTTTTCCAGGTCATCGAGGGTTTCAAACAG
>JANQIO010000086.1 GCA_028282105.1 Halieaceae bacterium
CGAACAAAGCGGCATTATAGGCACTGGCCCGGTTGATCTACAGGGCCGGGCTGCAAATAGCAGCGCGCTCCATTAGTATGGCCTGTCGTTAACTAAACCCCGTCGCGAAGCTCAACAGATTGCTGCCATGCCGCAAAGCTACGTAAAACGAATTCTCGAATCGCGCGTCTACGACGTGGCCCGGGAAACGCCTATCGACCACGCGCGCCTGCTGTCGCAACGTTTTGGCAATCGCATCCTGTTAAAGCGGGAGGACTTGCAGCCGGTGTTCTCCTTCAAGCTGCGTGGCGCCTACAACAAGATGGCGAGGCTTACAGCGGAGCAGCGTGAGCGCGGTGTCATCGCCGCCTCCGCCGGCAACCACGCCCAGGGCCTCGCCTACTCCGCCAGTCGCATGGGTGTGAAGGCGACTATCGTCATGCCGCGCACCACACCAGGCATCAAAGTCGACGGCGTGCGCTCCCACGGCGCCCGCGTGGTGTTGCACGGCGACACCTTCGACGAAGCGGCGGCCCATGCCAGCGAACTGGTGGAGGAGAAGGGGCTGGTGTTCATCCACCCCTACGATGACCCGGATGTGATTGCCGGGCAGGGCACCATCGGCATGGAAATTGTGCGCCAGCACCCCGATCCCCTCGAGGCCATTTTTGTCCCCGTGGGCGGTGGCGGCCTGCTGGCAGGTGTTGCTGCCTACATCAAGTATGTGCGCCCGGAGATCAAGCTGATCGGTGTCGAGCCCGAGGATGCCGCCTGCCTGAAGGCGGCGCTGGAGAAGCAGCGCCGGGTGCGGCTGCCGGAGGTGGGCCTGTTCGCCGATGGCGTGGCGGTGGCGCAAATCGGCAAGGAGCCGTTCCGGGTGATCCGCGACACCGTTGACGATGTGGTGACCGCCACCACCGATGAAATGTGCGCCGCCATCAAGGACATCTTCGAAGACACCCGCTCCATCGCCGAGCCGGCCGGCGCCCTGGCGCTGGCGGGGCTTAAGAAGTACGTGGAAAGCCATGGCCTGGAAGACAAGACCCTGCTGGCCATTTCCAGCGGTGCCAATACCAACTTTGACCGGCTGCGCTACATCTCTGAACGCACCGAGATCGGGGAAAAACGGGAGATCGTGCTGAGCGTGTCGATTCCGGAGCAGCCCGGGAGCTTCAAGGCGTTCTGCAGCGACCTCGGCAAACGTTCCATCACCGAGTTCAACTACCGCTATACCGATGCCCGGGAAGCCCACATTTTCGTTGGCGTCAAAGTGGCCGAGGGCACTGACGGCGCCGGCGACGTGGTGGCCGCCCTGGAGAAAAAGGGCTACCCGGTGATCGATCTAACCGACAATGAGCTGGCCAAGCTGCACATCCGCCACATGGTCGGCGGCCCCGCCGCCAGTGCGATCGACAATGAAATCGTGTTCCGGGTGGAGTTCCCCGAGCGCCCCGGCGCCCTGCTCAACTTCCTCACCCGGCTTGGCCAGCGCTGGAATATCTCCCTGTTTCACTACCGCAGCCACGGGGCCGCCTATGGCAGGGTGCTGGTGGGTCTGCAGGTGGAGCCCGGCGAGCGCCGCGAAGTGCACGCTGCCCTGGAGAGTATTCACTATCGGTACTGGGAAGAGACCGAAAACCCCGCCTATCGCCAGTATCTGAGCTGAAACTGTCCGCAGCCCCTGACAGGACTGGTGTCACAGATTTTATCCACAAAGGTTAATAAGGGCTTGCATTTTGTCCACAGGCCAATAAACTCAGCTTTGTTTGTGGCAAATTACCAAAAAACGCTGTTGCATCCTTAGGGGGCTCCCGGGGATGAAAACGACGAGATAACAGCCACAATTCCATGGGCGGCACACCGCGATACCGCCCGTATCTGCAAGTGGTTGAGTCGTTAGGACTCCAATTAAGGGGCGAAGAAAGGTGAAAAAGAAGCCTGATCTTCTGGTGGTTCTGCTGGCAGCATTTGGCCTCGGCGTCGCACTGACGCTGTTGATGCCCATGAGCTCCAGCCGCAGTGTCGCTGAGCCGGCATCTGCGCTTCAAGCCGGTGTCTTTACGGCTGACGAGATTTCATCAGATTGAAAATTGCGGGTCCAGCGGATCCACGGAAAAGGGGCCTCACCGGCCCCTTTTCTGTTATGACGCCCGCCATCGCCAGGTCCCAGCTCTCCCGCGGCAGCGCTTCGACGCACTGACAGCTGTGCGCCACACCCAGCACCCAGCCCCCGGTACTTCCCAGCGTGCGGTCATAAAAGCCACCTCCCATCCCAAGGCGTTCCCCTGCCGGCGTAAAGGCCACTAGAGGCGCGAATATCAGGTCAAGCGCATCGACATCCACTGCCGGCGCGCTTAATTCTGGCTCAGGGATTCCAAAACGGTTGCGAACCGTCTTTTTGCCGCGCTTGTGCTCAGCGAAGTGCATGCTGTCGCCACTCAGGCGCGGCAGGTAAACCCGCTTTCGGCGGCGCCAGCACAGCCGCATGACCGGCGCCAGGTCAATTTCGCCGTCGGCGGCCCAGTACAGCGCCACCCGGCGCGCCGTCTGAAACTGCCGCAGCCTGGCCACATGCCGGGTCAGCAACAGGGCATTCCGACGCTGCTCAGCAGTCGACAAGGAACGCCGCCGAGCACGCATCTCTGCCCGCAAAGCCCGCTTGCTCGCCGCCTTATCCACTACGAAACACCCCGCTTACCACGACCACCCTCAATTCTACCCAACAAACCCCAGCCTAGCGCCCCGATAGTTCAGAAGACTGCAGGCACCAGCGGCAAAGTGTTAAAGAAGGATGAGGCCGGGATCACCAGCGGTCCGAAGAAAAAACAGCTGTTTAGCGCCTCGATGGCAACTGAGGCCGAGATCGCCAGCGGTCCGAAGAAAAACAGCTATCTAGCACCTCGATGGAGACTCTGGCCGAGATCGCCAGCGGCCCGAATCAGGAGCGGTGATTTAGCGCCTCGATGGCGACTTATGCCGAGATCGCCAGCGGCCCGAAGAAAAAACAGCTATTTAGCGCCTCAACGGCGACTGAGGCCGAGATCGCCAGCCGCGCGAAGCAGGAGCGGTGATTTAGCGCCTCGATGGAGACTCTGGCCGAGATCGTCAGCGGCCCGAAGCAAGAGCGGTGATTTAGCGCCTCAACGGCGACTGAGGCCGAGATCGTTAGCGGTCTTAAAAATGGAAAACCCGGAGTACCGCTGAGAACGGCGCCCTTGAACCCGATGGTTCAAGGCGGTGGTCACTGTGCTGAATTAGGCTTCCCGTAACACGGACCTGCACATCATCAGCAGCGAGCAACCCCCTGGGTTGGTAATATCGGGTAGAGAACTTGTCCTCTGGCGAGTACACCAGGATTCCCAGGGGAGTATAGCGGAAGTGCCAGTAAGCGGCTAACCGATCTCCATCTGGCGCAGGGAGAAGATGGCCTCATCGATTTTCCGCGCCAGGCTGGAGACGGCTTCCTCGCTGGCGCCGCTGTCGGCGGCCGCCGCCGGCGCGTCGTCCTGCTCGGAGGCCTGCAGCAGCTCGTGGCTGATATTGAGGGCAGCCATGACGGCGATCCGTTCCAGGCCGATGACTTTGCCGGACTCGCGAATCGAGCGCATTTGCTTGTCCAGGTAGGAAGCAGACACGATGAGCTCCGCCTCCTGCTCGGGCGGACAGGCGACCTGGTATTCCTTGTCGAGAATGCTGACTGAAACGGTGCGGGCCTTACTCATGGGCGATACTCATGGGTGTGACTCATTTGTCGAGCTCCATGGTCTTGAGCCGGTCCAGCATAGCCTCCACCTGGCTGCGCGCCTGTTCGTTGCGTGCCAACAGCGAGTCGCGCTCGGCCGCCCACTGCCGGGCGTCAGCCTTGAGGCTGACATTTTCGCGGTTTAAGTCGGCGCAGAGCTTGATAAGATCGTCTATCTTTTGCTCCAGCGCCTTGAACTGCGTCTCCGGCATCGCCACCTGGTGGACCCTGTTGTTCTAAATTATCAGGTGTCACTACTATAGAGTTCGTCCCGGGGCAGGTCAATTCACTAAATCATAGTAATATCAATAACCTGCCAACGATTTCACGAAATTTACATAAGAACTTGCATGGATTTCACCGACGCTGACCAACAGCCCTTTGATTTCGACGACTTTGCCAACCAGCTACTGGCCGAGGGGGCGGATAAGTCGCCCTCCTATGTGCACGGCGGTGTCTGCGGGGTTTATGCCGGCGCCGGCAGTGTGGATGCCGAGGACTGCCTGGCGGCCGCAGCCCAGGCGCTGGAACTGGGCTTGTATGGCGAGCTGGGGGAGTCCTGCCTGCGGCTGGCCCAGGTCACTCAGCAGGCCCTGCAGGATGAAGAGTTCGACTTCCACCTGTTCCTGCCTGAGGACGACGCCGAGATTGCCTCGCGGGTGGGCTGTCTGGCGGAATGGTGCCAGGGTTTCCTGGCGGCCTACGCGCTGATGGTGTCGGAAACCGATGGCGCCGGTCTCGATGACGAGACCGGGGAAATTCTCAAGGACATCGCCGCTATCGCCCAGGCCGGCCATGACGATGATGCGGAGGAAGGCGACGACGATGAGGAAGCCGAGAGCCACCTGTTTGAGTTGACCGAGTACCTGCGCTTTGCCTGCCTGAACCTGTTTATGAATCGGGTCATGGATGCCGACGAGCAGAGTCCGGAGTCCCCCTCGTGAGCCGCCAGCGGGTGGTGATTGCCGGCGGCGGCATGGTGGGCGTCAGCCTGGCGTTGGCGCTGGAACGCCAGGTGCCTTCATTGGACATTACCCTGGTGGAAGCGTTTCCCCTGGCCCCGCCCGACCCCGGCTTCGACAGCAGTTACACCCCGTCCTTCGATGCTCGCTCCACGGCCCTGTCATACGGCAGCTGCTTGCTGTACCAGGGGTGGAGTCTGTGGTCAGAACTCCAGTCCCGCGTGCAGCCTATCGATTCCATACATGTGTCTGAACGCGGCCGCTTTGGCAGCACGCTGATGAAGGCATCCGAGTACCACTGGCCCGCCCTGGGTTACGTGGTGGAGAACGCCTGGCTTGGCAATCGCCTGCTGCAGGCACTACTGGCGGGGCGTGTCAGGACTGTCAGCCCGGCAAAGGTCGAATCCGCCGACAGTGGCGAGCACGCTGTCCGGCTCCAGTTGGACAATGGCGATTGCCTGGAAGCGGAGCTGCTGGTGGTGGCTGACGGCGCCAACTCTGGACTTCGCGGAACGCTCGGCATCGGACGCCGTGAACATCGCTATGATCAGCAAGCCCTTATCGCCAATGTCGCCCACCGCGAGCCGCACGGCGGCCGTGCCTTTGAGCGCTTTACGCCGCGCGGCCCGCTGGCCATGTTGCCGCTCACGGGCGCCGGCAGTGATGGCCGACATCGCAGCGCCCTGGTCTGGACCCTGCCGCCTGCTGCTGCTGACGAGCTGCTGGATGCCACTGAGCAGGAATTCCTGGCGCGCCTGCAGGACGAGTTCGGCTATCGCCTGGGGCGGCTGGAAAAAGTGGGCGAACGCCACAGCTATCCGCTGGCGCTGGTAGAGTCGGAAGAGCAGGTGCGTAGCGGTGTGGTGGTGATGGGCAATGCCGCCCATGCCCTGCATCCGGTAGCAGGCCAGGGCTTCAATCTCGCCCTGCGCGACGTGGCGCGCCTGGCCGAATGCCTGGCCGATGCCGCGGAGCGCGGGCAGTCGCCGGGTGAGCTTGAGGTATTGCTGGGTTACCGTGATGCCCAGGCCGCGGACCAGGCCCAGACTACGGCGTTCAGTGATCGCCTGCCCGAGCTGTTCATGCGTCCGGACCTTGCGGCGTCCTCCCTGCGCGACCTCGGCCTGTTCGCCCTGGATTTGGCACCCGGCCTGAAACGGGAGTTTGTGCGCCGCACCGCGGGCGTTGCGGCCAGTACGGAATATCGTGATGTCCACCCCTGATTACGATGTGGTGATCGTTGGCGGCGGTATTGCCGGGGCCGCGCTGGCGCGCTCCCTGGTGGGCAGCGGGCTGCGCCTGGCGTTGGTGGAAAGCCGGCCACTGCTCACCGATGGGCCCGGTGAACCGGCGGGGG